>QHRD01000078.1 GCA_003220005.1 Verrucomicrobiota bacterium
GACTACGTCGATCGAACACGCCGCCTTCCCGAACATGGCCTCCGGAAAATTGAATAAGTCAAAACCGTTGAAGTGTTGAAGTGGGTGGGAAAATCGCTGCAAACCGTTCAACTCTTCAACCCTTCAACTTTTCGTACAGGGCCTTGGTTTTCTCCGCGATGGCAGCCCAACTGAAGTGGTGTTCGACACGTTTGCGTCCAGCCTTGCCGAATCGCTCGCGTAATTGCGGGTCTCTCATCAATTGATTCACACGCTCTGCGAGGTCGCGCGCGAATTTGTCGGGATTTGTTGCTTCGAACGGGCTTTCGTTCATTTGCTCCAGCGGAACGACAAAACCAGTTTCACCATCAACAACAACCTCTTTAATTCCGCCGACCGCGCTGGCTACAACAGCAGTTTCGCAAGCCATCGCTTCAAGATTGATGATGCCGAATGGTTCGTAGATGGACGGGCAAACGAACACCGCCGCATGCGAGTAAAGTTCGCACGCCGTCTTTTGGTCCACCATTTTGTCGATCCAGATAATCCCTGACCGTAACGCCTTTGCACGTTCTACGGCGGCTCTCATTTCCTCTGCTATGTCCGGAGTGTCCGGCGCGGCGGCGCAAAGCACGATCTGAAAGCCGGGATCCATGAATTGGATCGCACTTACGAGATGTTGGAATCCTTTTTGCCGGGTGATCCGTCCGACAAAAAGCAAGTACGGCGTATCAGCATCAATGCCGTAACGCTTGAGCGCGGCAGTCGAATCGACCTTGCGGTATTGATCCAGATCGATCCCATTGTGAATTACATGAACCCGAGCCGAATCAACATCGAACAGGCGCTCGATGTCGCGCTTTGTTTCGCCGGAAACAGCGATGATCGCATCCGCCATTTCCAACGCGGTTTTCTCTACCCAAAGCGAAAAATCGTAGCCGCTGGCGAGTTGTTCGCGCTTCCACGGCCGAAGCGGTTCCAACGAATGGACTGTTATGACAAGGGGGATGCCGTAATTCTTTTTGGCCAGAATCCCGCCAAAGTGAGTGTACCACGTATGACAATGCACCAGGTCGGCATCGATGTTGGTGGTGTTGAAATCGATGCATCGCCGCACTGCACCGAAAGCGGAGCGCAGTGGTTTCGGGCAGGTGAAATTGCTCGTGTCGAGTTCGAAGCCAACGACCTTGAGGTTGCTTTCTTCAACATGCTGGTCGCCAAAGCAGCGCACTTCCACCGACATCGTCTTTGCCAGCTCGCGCGAGAGATAACCCACATGCACACCCGCCCCGCCATAGATGTGCGGCGGGTACTCATTTGTGAGGAAAAGAACCTTCACCCGCGTTTTAGGTCGTTGTAGCGGCCCTTGTGTCAAGCGCCGAATCGGCAAACAGTGATCGCCCCTGCACTTACTTCGCGCGCACCAGCAGGACCGGCACATCGACTGCGTGACGAACTTTGTCCGCAGTTGCGCCGTAGAGAATGTCGCTGACGAAACGATGCCCGTGCGTTGTCATGGCGATCAGATCGACATTTTTTTCGCCGGCGAGCTTGATGATTTCATCAGACGGTTCGCCGAGCGCCAAGACAGCATCGCATGTGAAGCCTTCTTTCGTGAGCTCACGCGTCCGCGTTTCCAAATACGCGCGGTCGTCTTTCATCTCCTGGCTCTCGGCGAGTTCCAGTTGCTGAAAATTCCGGGCCACCCAGCCATCGGCCACGTGAACCAGAAGCAACGTCGCGCCAGTCATGCGTGCGAGAGGTTTGATGTGCGCCAGGATGGTTTCATCAGCGGCGCTGTTCTCGAGCGGAATGAGGATGTGTTTATACATCTTAATGCGTGGGAACCGAAATGTGGAAGGAACCGTAGAGCAATTTCAGCGCGGCGCCGGGCAGGAAACTGTCCAGGAGCAATTTCACATTGAGCAAAACAATAATCCCCCCTGTCGTCCATCCGAGAATTTTCAACCAAAGCCGATTAGCAAACTCACCCATCTTCGCGCGTTCGCCGGTAAATCGCATCAAAGGCCACACCGCGAAGCCTAGCTGCATGCTTAATGCGACCTGGCTTGCCACGAGCAGGTCGGTGGTTTTGCTTTCACCAAAAATACTGATCACTAGCACGGCAGGAATAATAGCGATAAACCGTGTGATCAACCGACGCAGCCAGGGTTTAAGGCGGAGCCTAAGAAAACCTTCCATCACGATTTGGCCGGCCAGGGTGCCGGTCAGCGTCGAGTTCTGTCCGGACGCAAGCAGTGCAATTGCAAAGAGCACGCTTGCCACGCCGACGCCAAGCAGCGGACTGAGCAGCCGGTAGGCATCTTGAATTTCGGCGACGTCCCGATGGCCGGACCAATGAAAAACCGCTGCCGCGAGAATAAGAATCGCTGCGTTGATGAACAGCGCAAACATGAGCGCGAACGTTGAGTCGATCGTGGCAAACTTGATTGCCTGTCGCTGGCCTATCGGGGTCTGCTCGAATTTTCGCGTCTGCACGATTGACGAGTGCAGGTAAAGATTATGCGGCATGACCGTCGCGCCGAGGATGCCAATGCTGACGTAGAGCATCGCCTGGTTGCCAACAATATGCGGGCCTGGCACGAAGCCGGACAGAATGCCAGTTATGTTTGGTTTGGAAAAAATGAGTTCGGCTGCAAAGCAGCTGCCGATAATGGCAATAAGCGTAATGACGATCGCCTCAATGTAACGAAAGCCCTTCGTTTGCAGATACAATACGAGCATCACGTCCGACGCCGTGATGATGCAACCCCACACCAACGGAATTCCAAACAGTAATTGCAGTCCAATGGCCGAACCCACTACCTCAGCCAGATCGCAGGCTGCGATGGCCAGCTCGCAAATGACCCAAAGAAACCAGACGACCGGGGTCGAGTAATGATCGCGGCATGCTTGGGCGAGGTCCCGTCCTGTGGCGACACCCAGTTTGATGCATAAATGCTGGAGCAGAATCGCCATGAGATTCGAGATCATGATCACCGCCAGCAGCGAATAGCCGAACTGCGCGCCACCAGCTAAGTCCGTGGCCCAGTTTCCAGGATCCATGTAACCTACCGCCACCAGAAAACCCGGGCCCGAGAATGCCATCAACTTCCGCCAGAACGAGGCCGTGACCGGCACGACCACGCTGCGGTGCACTTCCGGGAGCGAGACCGAGGCGGTGGATCTTCGCCAGACACGCACCGATTCCCGCACTACAGCGCTCCTGGATTGATTCATAGCTCAGGCAATTCCAAATATCGCTCTAGCATTACATAGCTGGGCGCTACGCGCGAAATTGCACCCCACAATTGTTGCAACGCCTGAGGATGCCTAAACAGTCGCGTCTTTCTTAGGACAACGTCTCCCGCAATGCCGCGGCGGGATCAACCACCCGATTAGACTCTCTCGGAAGTCGGCGTGTGCGCGGCAGCGTCGCTCAATCTTTTAAAGTGAAGTTGCTTCACGCGGCGACTATCGGCTTGTGAAACGGTGACCAGATAATTGTCGATCTTGACTTGCTCGCCCGTCTTCGGCAGGTGGCCGAGCAAATGAGTAACATAACCGCCGATGGTGCTCACGTCCGCGCTCTCCAGCTCAAGTTTCACCAGATCGTTCAGTTCATAAAGTCCGAGCGCTCCGTCCACGCTGAATTCGTTTGCGTTGATTTTGCTGAATTCTTCTTTCTCGAAATCGAACTCGTCCTGAATATCGCCGACCAACTCCTCCAGCACATTTTCCAGTGTGACCATGCCAACAGTGCCGCCGAATTCATCTACCGCGATCGCCAGGTGCGCATGCTTGTTCAGGAATAACTTGAGCAACGTCTCCAGCGGCATCATATCCGGCACCGGAACCAAATCGCGCTTTATCTTCAACAAATCGGGATGCGGATCGCGCATCATTGGGAGGAATTCCTTGATATGAACGAGCCCGATGCTGTTATCCAGATTTTCGCGGCACAGCGGAAAACGCGTGTGACGCGATTCGATGGCCTTTTTCACATTGGTTTCGAAATCATCCT
>QHRD01000082.1 GCA_003220005.1 Verrucomicrobiota bacterium
TCACCGGCGGCTGGTTCGCCACGCAGGATGTGTGGCACGCGCTCAAGTGCGGCAAGATCGACATCCAGTTCCTGACGGTCGCCGCTGCCGGAAGTGACGGAAGCGTTACTTTTGCGGTGAAACGCGAGCGTTCAAACCGTTGTCTACATTGACATGAACATGGAAACTACAAACTCGATACGCGTTCGCGCTTCTCGTTTTTTCAGTGATCGATATGCCTATAGGGCACAGCCCAATTATTCATCCGAGCTAATCGCCTTCGGGATAATTGTGTTCATTGCCGTCTGGCCGATGGTTTTGTTGGCTAATGCAATGGCCGTGGGCCCGAAATAACCGAAAAGTGGGATCAAGAGTCATGGTTGACCAGGTCCACACCTGCGCAGACCTGCGGAAACAGATCCACCTTGACCTGCGGATCCAACATCCCGAATGGGTCCAAGCAGATGGTGAATCGCCCGTGTGCGATTCTTATGAGGACCGCCTGATGGAATTGCTGGCGGGCTTGACAGACATGAAACCCAATCAGTCTTACGATCGCGATCGCTATCACCTGCAACAGCGTCAAACTTGAGTGATCTTGGTCTTGGGCACTTGGCCGTGGCACGATTCATTTTCCGGGTTGTGAAGGAGCTGGCAGCACGCCGTAGAAATACTCGCCGTCGTCGTCTTGCTGTGGCGACTTCATAAACACTTTCGCAATGTCGCCGGCTGCAGGTCCACTTGGAGCCTTAAACAGATACAACGTGATCCGCACGTCATCGGCGCGCGCCGCGGTCAGGAATTTCAGCGGGAGCGCTCAACGTCCAACGCCCAACGTCGAATCCAGATTACGCGGGCGCGCCACCGAGGGCGCCGGGGAGCGGCGGGGTGACGTCTGGTGCGGCGACAACTTGCTTGGGCGGTTTTTCGGGTGGCATTTTTTTGCCGGGCGGCGGCGCTGCGCCGGGCGGCGGGTTAATCAAGCGCCCGTGCTCGACGATTTCTTTGAGTTGCGAGCCGTCGAGTGTTTCAAATTCGAGCAAGGCTTTTGCGATCACTTCGAGTTTATCGCGATTTGCTGTGAGCGTTGCCTTTGCGAGTTGATACGCGTCATCGATCAGTTTTTTCACTTCCTGATCGATTTGTTCGGCAGTCGCTTCGCTGTAGTCGCGCGCGCGAGAGATATCGCGTCCCAGGAAAACGTAATCTTCGTGGTCGCCATACTCGACCATGCCCATTTTTTCGCTCATGCCCCACTCGCAAACCATTCGGCGCGCAATTGACGTAGCCATCTTGATGTCGCCGCGCGCGCCATTAGTGATGTCTCCAAAGACGATTTCCTCCGCAACGCGTCCGCCCATGCTCACAGCGAGCCCAGCCAGCAATTCGTTTTTGCGATTGGTGTATTTGTCTTCCTCGGGCAACCACATTGTGGACCCAAGCGAAGGGCCGCGCGGGATGATGGTGACCTTGTGGAGCGGCTCGGTGTGCGGGAGAAGTTCGAGCAACAATGCGTGACCCGCTTCGTGGTAGGCGGTATTCGTTTTTTCTTTTTCGCTCAGCGCCAGGCTCCGGCGTTCCTTGCCCCAGCGGACTTTATCGCGGGCTTCTTCGAGTTCAGCGAGCGTGATTCCCTTTAATCCACGACGCGCCGCGAGCAACGCCGCTTCATTGATTACGTTGGCGAGTTCCGCGCCGGAATAGCCCGGTGTGCCGCGCGCGACCACCGCCAGATCGACGCCTTCAGCGAGTTTCACTTTCTTGGCGTGCACACGCAAAATTTCTTCGCGTCCTTTCACGTCGGGCAGATTAACGGTGATCTGGCGATCGAAACGTCCGGGTCGCAGCAACGCGGGGTCAAGCACGTCGGGACGGTTCGTGGCGGCGATAATGATCACGCCTTCCTGCGTGTCGAAGCCGTCCATCTCCACGAGCAACGCATTCAAAGTTTGCTCGCGCTCGTCGTGGCCGCCGCCAACGCCATGGCCGCGGTGACGGCCGACGGCGTCAATTTCGTCGATGAAAATGATGCACGGCGCTGATTTCTTGCCCTGCTCGAACATATCGCGGACACGACTCGCGCCGACGCCGACGAACATCTCAACAAAGTCTGAGCCGCTGATTGAAAAGAACGGGACATCCGCTTCGCCTGCGATCGCGCGGGCCAACAAGGTCTTGCCCGTGCCAGGCGGACCAACCATCAACACGCCCTTGGGAATCCGGCCGCCGAGTTTCTGAAATTTCTTCGGGTCGCGCAGAAACTCGACCAGCTCCTGCACTTCGTCCTTGGCTTCCTCGACGCCGGCCACGTCGCGGAACGTGATCTTGTTCTTGTCGCGAGCGAGCATGCGCGCCTTCGATTTGCCGAAGTTAAGCGCGCCTTTTCCAGCCATGCGGATTTGCTGGCGAAACAAGAAATAAAGCACGAGCAGGAAGAGGGCGATCGGCAGGAAACCAACCAGAGTCTGCGCGAGCATGTTTGACTCCGTCTTGATGGCGGGCTGCATGCCGGCGTCGGTGAGTTTTTTCTGCAGATCATTTGTAAAATTCAAATAGACCGTGGTTCGAAACGGCATCGGCTGAGCGGGCGCTGGGCCGACTCCCTGGCGGATGTATGCGCCGCGGAGGGTTTGCGTTGGCCGACCGTCCTCCACGACCAGCTGGAGCGGATAACTTTTGTCGTTAACGATCTGCTTGTTCTCCAGCAGCTCGAGAAAACGGTTATACGGCACGTCCTCGACCGGCTGCATCCCTCCCCGGTAAAAGACCATCGCCATCGCAATCAGAGTGAAAGCGATCACGATGAGAGTGACCCCGCGCCAGTTAAAACTGGGCTCGTTGCCGCGGTGCTTATTCTCCTTCTGAGAGTTGCGATCGAACTGAGCCATAACGAAATCTTAAAAAAATTACCATGAACGATCCGGTAATGCAAAATAGGGAGACGGAGGTGACTGTCCCCTTCAAAATGACGAAGCACGAATGACGAATGACGAAAGAAGCACAAAACCCGAATGACGAAGAAGCGGCATCCCGGTCGTTCGTAATTTGAGCATTCGTCATTCCTTCGAGCTTCGTCATTCGGATTTCGTCATTGCGTTCACTTGTATGTTCGTGGCTGCGGATTGCGTCGCTTGCCGGTTTCGGGTAAATTTTGCACTTAGCTATTCACATGACAGAGCTCGTTTCATCGGTTGCAGATAGGATCGATCGCGCTGTGCAGCGGGTAACGCCCTTTGCGTATCGCGTGCGGCGGACTGGCCGTCGCTGGATGCGACGCGCGTTGCGCAAGCCGCGCAGCGTTTCGGAGGGGCCGAATCTGTTGCCGCTGTTGATCCAGGTGCTGGCGAGTTTCACGAAAGCGGACGGCGTGATAATGGAGGAGGAGATCGACTCGAGCCTCGGCTTCCTCCGTTACGATTATCCGGAGGCGGTTTACTCCGAGCTGCGACAGTTGTTCCGGCAAGCGCTTTACGAGCAGCAGGACCTCGCTGTTATGGCGCAAAAGCTCGGCGCGCAGCTGAGCACCGAACGCAAGATCATGCTCGGCGTGCAGCTTTACGACCTGATCTCGCAAGCCGGTTTGAAGCAGGAACAGGTGGTTGCCTTCTATTCGTTCATGTCGCAGATGGGCATGGCTGCGCAGGCGATCGACATTGTTTATCAACTCAACGCTTCAGAGGATTCGGATCCGTCGATCTATCAGCATGGCGCGTCGCCGCTGGAATCACTCTCTTTCGGGCCCGACGGCAAGGCCGACATAATTCTCAAGAACCTCAGTGAAACCGATCGTTTGATGGCCTTTCGTTATCACGACCTGATCCTGTTGAAAAATTACAGCGGCCAGAACGTTTCGGTGCGCGGGAGACCATTGGTGCGCGGCGGCTTTTGTCGAATTTATCCCGGGCAGCGCATTTTGGCGGGCGACCAGGTCCTCAGTTATCAGGAACTGGCGCAATATTTCAATGCCAAGAAGAATGTTTCGCTTCCACAAATTTTCATCCGTGTAAATAAGGATTCCGACGAAGTGCAATTGGAGCGATCGCGGACCCGTGAGAGTGCGCTCCGCGTGACCTTCGGATTGAACGTGGGAGTGAAGGCATTACGAGACGTAAATGCGGAGCTCAATGGAGTCAGGTTGAAAGCCGGCACAAAAGTCGAGGCGACGCTGGAAGACAGAATAATTTTCCACAACGACAGCGAATTGGACGCTCGCGCGCTGGGCGGCCGGTTCCAACTCAAAGCTTCCAAATCGGAGTATTTGGTGTCGAACGACCCGAGCCGTCTTCAAGCTGACGATATTCTGCTTTCCCCGGGCACGAGCGGTGATGTGGTGTTGAAGATTTTCTGCGACTACGATCAGCGCGTCGGCCAATTGGAGGTCATCGAAGCGGATCGTCCGATCATGGTCGGCAACGAGCCCGTGCGCACGACCGCGCAGCTGAAGGACGGCGATACGATTCGAATCGACGTCGGGCAGATTCTGCGATGCAACTTTTCGGAACGAATCATCGAGGAAGAACGCAACATCATTCGTACCCTCGAGGTCAACGAAGTCACGCACCGTTTTAGCAAAGGCGAGATTGGCCTGGACGGAATCTCATTTAGCGTCGCGCGCGGCGAGCTTGTTTGCGTGATGGGCGCGAGCGGGTCGGGTAAAAGCACGCTGCTGCGAGTGCTTGCCGGTCAGCTTCAACCCACCAGCGGCGACGTCTTTCTCAACGGGCAGTCGCTCTACCAAAATCTTGACGCGTTGAAGCAATACGTCAGTTATATGCCCCAGCAGGATGCGTTCGACGAACATCTCACCATCGGCGAGAACCTGCTGTTTGCAGCGGCGATTCGTGCGCCACACCTGTCACGGCGCGATCGCTCCCGGCGCCTTGAGGCAAAATTAATCGAGCTTGGATTGGGGGAGCGCCGTGATGCTGTTGTCGGCAGTCCGGAGAGAAAACTACTGAGCGGCGGCGAGCGGAAACGCCTGAACATCGGGCTCGATATGATCGGGATGTCGGACGTTTATCTGTTCGACGAACCAACCTCAGGCCTTTCCTCAAAAGATTCCGAGCACGTCATGGAAATCATTCGAGGCCTGGCGCACAACAAAATCGTTATCGTCACGATTCATCAGCCGAGTTCGAAAATCTTTCAGATGTTTCACAAGGCAATCCTGCTCGACAAAGGCGGGCGCCTCGTCTTTTTCGGAACGCCGTCCGACATGTTGCGCTATTTCGCAGAGGCGGAACACCAACATCAATTCGGGGCGGAATTGGGAGCGTGTCCATCGTGCGGGACGACCCGACCCGAATTCATTTTTGATGTGCTGGAGACGCCGCTGCGCGATTTAAGCGGCGATATTATTTACGAAGAAAACAGCCGCGGCCAGCTCGTCGCGTCGCGGCGTTATTCGCCGGACTTCTGGCGTGACAAGTACGAGGCGTTCCGATTGATCCAGGACGTCAAACAAGTTTCCCTGCGCCAGGAGCCGGCCGCGCCATTGCCTGTCGCGCCGGTCGAAAGAAAACGGCTCCCACTTCGCTGGCACGATGAATGGACGCAATTTCGCACCCTGCTGCGCCGTTCTTTCATAAGCAAACTGCGCAACCGCGCTAACCTGGTCATCACCATCGGGGTTTCACCCGTGCTGGCACTGCTGATCGCGACCATCCTGCGCTATTCAGAGAACGGGACATACGATTTCGCTTCTGCTTATCACATTCCGACGTTTTTGTTTCTCGGCCTGATCGTAGCGATGTTTCTTGGCCTGACCAACAGCGCCGACGACATCATCCGCGACCGGCCTGTCCTTCAACGCGAGCGCAATATCAAGGTTCGCCTGTCGTACTACGTCATTTCGAAGATGCTGACGCTCGGCGTCTTCGCTCTCGTTCAATGCATCCTTTATGTCCTGATCGGCAATTGGCTTCTGCAAATCCGGGGAATGTTCTGGCTCGATCTCGGGATCATGTTCATGACTGCGATGAGCGGTGTAGCGCTGGGATTGCTCATTTCCTCGTTAGTGGCCGACCCGAAAACCGCGGCGAACATCGTGCCGCTCGTTTTGATTCCGCAAATCATCATGGGCGGCGCACTGATCAAATACGAGGACATGAACCGGAACCTCGCTTTGCTCTACTCGCTTTCACATTGGTTCATCGAACATCCGGAAACGGACAAAACCATAAAATCGGAGAGCAAGTTGCAGGTGCCATTTGTCTGTCAATTCATCGCCATGCGCTGGTCCTACGAAGAAATGATTGTTGCCCAAGCCAAGCTCAATCCGCTCACGCGACGCCAGGACCGGGCCAATGATAAAATTCAAAAGCTCGCGCCCACAGCGAACACGCCGCAGGAGCGCGCGCGTCTCAATGATTTGAAGGATGTCTTGGCATTGCTCTCGGGTCTCGAAGGCCCTTCCCCAAAGGAGATCGATCATTATCTGAAGCTTGTGGATCCCGTTATCGCCGGGAAACAGAGGTTCGATGCCTTGCTCCTCAGGGAGGCGAAGGGCCCGGTGACCGCCGAACAACTCTACGTTAACCAAAAGGTGTCGGACTTGCTCTCGAAGGCTGAGATGGAACAGAACGATTATCGCAGAGGTAAAAAGCCGAATGTGTTCTTCGGCCCGGAGAAACGTTATTTCGGAATCAGATTTGGCGTCTTTACCTTCGATACGAGCATCCTGATTGCATCCATGCTTGGGTTACTTGTGCTGCTGCATTGGATTTTGCGGAAGCAACTGGAAGTGCGAAGGAGTTAGTGGGAACTGTTATTAACATTGCGCTTCAGCGCGGTGACCCGTCACACATCACACGGCGGAACCGCTTCCGCGGTTTTCTGGGTGAAAACTGCTAAAGCAGTTTGAGAATGAGTTCGCGCCGTCCACACCCGGCTACAGCAGGGTCTTAATGAAAAAGTTGCTGCAGGGACACTGCCGATGAAAGCTACAGACCACCATGAGCAAACCAAAAGCCAAACCCGCCCGCCTCATTGTCGCCGCGAGCGAGACTGATCCCGACATGCTTTACGCGACGAAGTTTTGGGCGCCCGATCCATTTATTTTTCTCCAGTGCAACGGCAAGCGCACGCTGGTCTTGAGCGATTTGGAAATCGATCGCGGTCGCAAACAGGCCGATGCGGATGAGTTCGTCATGTTCAGCGAACTCGAGCGGCAAGTGCAGGGAAAATCGAAAAAGGCGCCTCCCTATGAAAAGGTGCTCGCCCATTTTCTCAAAAAACGCGGTGTTAGATCTGCAATTGTTCCCGCAAATTTTCCGCTTGGCTACGCAGCGGAACTCGCTGCGAACAAAGTCCGTGTCCGCGCGACGAATGGATTGTTTTGGCCACAGCGGGAAGCCAAATCGAACAAGGAAGTCCAAATGATGGGGCAGGCCTTGCGGATCACGGAAAAGGGACTCAAACGCGCAATTGAAGTTTTGAAAGCGTCCAAGCCCGGTCCCGGAAAACGGTTGCGGTGGAACGGTAAAACGCTGACTTCCGAAATGCTTCGGGCGGAAATTGACTCGGCGATTTTGCGCGCAGGCGGCATCCCGACAGGCACAATTGTCGCCGGTGGCGACCAGGCGTGCGACCCGCACGAGCGGGGCCACGGAGCGCTTTATGCCGATTCGCTCATTATCCTCGATGTTTTCCCGCGCGACGCGAAAACCGGATATTTTGGCGACATGACCCGCACGGTCGTGCGCGGACGTGCGAGCGACGCGCAACGGAAACTTTGGGAAGCTGTGAAAGCCGGGCAAGCGCTGGCTCTAAAAAAGGTCAAAGCAGGCGTGGACGGGATGACGATCCATAAGGCGATCCAGGAATTTTTCGCAAGCCGTGGTTTTCCGACCACGATCCGCAAAGGCAGGCGCGTCGGATTTTTTCATGGCACTGGTCATGGGCTCGGGTTGGAAATTCATGAGCATCCGCGGTTGCAAAAAGTCACGCTGAAAGATCGGCAGGTGCTCACAGTCGAGCCGGGGCTGTATTATCCCGGGTTGGGAGGAGTGCGGCTGGAAGACGTGGTTTTGGTTACGAAAACGGGGTGCAAGATTCTGTCGCGGTTCCCGAAGCAACTGGAGATTTAGGTGGAGCGCGTTGTCCTCGACGCGTTGGTAAAACAATGCGCTAAGGCGCAGAAAGACTGCGGTATTCGCCCGGCTGCATTGTTTCGACGGTTTGCCTGATTAGCGCGAAATATTTCTCCAGCGTCGGGCGATGATTTGTCCACCGTTCGAGAATCGCTAACCGTCGTGGCTGCACAAAATTTTGTTGATGGCGCAGGTTCTTGTCGCAGATGATGAGCAAATCGAATGCGGCGGATTCGGAAGCGCGCAATAACTCACCATTTTCGAGTTCTCCCCAGCCCATCTTCACCGCTGTGTGAACCTCGTGCCCGGGCAACCCGTTACGTATCTGCACCGGCGTGCAGACATCCAGCAGCACTTTCACTCAGTTAAGCTCTGCCGCGATGCGTTCCCAGCCATGATGCAGCACCGCCTGAGCCTGTTCGCGTGTGACGCCCTCGAAGGTGTTCAGGAAATAATCGAGCGTGAGTCCGTCAGCGAGATAATCGAACAACGTCTTCACAGGAAGCCGCGTGCCGCGGAAGACCGGAGTGCCTCCGAGAATCCCGGGGTTCGATACTACCAACCCACCTGCCGCGCTCCTGATCTCAGCAATACTGCTCACAAGTGAACAATGCCCGAGCTAGCAGCAGTTTTCAATCCCGGCGTTAGCGCGAAACTCAAGCAGGGCAGCAGCGATTCGTGCAATAAACCCATCACTCGCTTTCGCGCATTTTTGATTGCCGGCTAGCGCCGCAAGGTGATAAAAGCGTCCGAGCCTTAATGTGAAGAAATTCTGTATAATCGCGGTTCCTCTGGTGCTCGCGCTCAACGGCACCGTTGCAGAGGATTTCAAAACCGTTAACGGAAAAGAATATAAGAACGCGACGGTGACTCGCGTCGAACCGGACGGCATCGTGCTTAAAACTAAATCGGGAATCTCGAAAATCTATTTCGTCGAATTGCCCAAGGAGGTTCCGGAGCGCTTCAATTACAGCCCGGCAAGTGCATCGGCGTATCAAGCTTCCGAGCAGGAGGCTTTTTCGAAACAGCAGCGGCAAAAGCCAGCACCCAAATCAAGCGATGCGGCTGCGGGAATGAAGGCGCCGCTAAATGAACGCGCGACACCCCTTCGGGTCTAATTTCCCAGCGGCAAAGTGACAAGTCGCTTTGCCGCGTTAAATTAAGATCGACATGTTTTATCCGTACGGTTTTGGTTTTGGGTCTCACTGGCTGCTTTATATCGGCGTCCCGTTGATCCTCGGAATTTGGGCGCAGATCCGTGTCACGGGCGCGTTCCGCAAGTGGGGCGAGGTGCGGGCAAGCTCAAATATCACCGGCTCGGAGTGCGCGCGCGAAATTCTGCAGGCGGCGCAAATTCATGACGTGGACGTGGTCGAGACGAATGATTTTCTCGGGGACCATTACGATCCGAGGGACAAAAAGCTGCACCTGTCGAGCAATGTTTATCATACGCCTTCGGTGGCGGCGCTGGGGATCGCTGCGCACGAGACTGGTCATGCCATTCAGCACGCCAGGGCGTATGCGCCGTTGAAAGCACGAATGGCCGTTGTGCCGGTGACGATGGTCGCGTCGCAGATGCTGCCGTTCGTCATTATCGGCGGCCTTTTCTTCGGAATCACCGGCCTGATTACGCTTGGGATTTACTGCTATCTGGTCCTGGTGGTTTTCCAGCTGATCACGTTACCGGTGGAATTTGATGCTTCCCACAGAGCGAAAATCATTTTGCGCGAAATGGGCATTGTGCACCCGGGACAGGAAACGGCAGGTGTAAACAGCGTCTTGAACGCGGCTGCACTCACGTATGTAGCGGCATTTATCGCCGCTCTAGGGAACTTGCTCTGGTTGATGTCGCTCCGCGACCGGCGGTGATTGACCGAGCGGTTCAAGCAATGGATCAAGTTCTCGCAATACCTGCTCGCCGGATCTCGGATTTATTGTCGTCGGGCCTGCCTGCTCGTGCTAAATCTAAGCGCGAGGCGATGGACCAGCCACGGACTGACCCAGATCAGGAGTTGGTGAAGCGCACGCAAGCGGGCGATGCCGCCGCTTTTGACGAACTGGTCATCAAATACACGCCGCGCCTCTACGGTCTCGTTTACAACATGACCTCGAACCACGAGGACACGAACGATCTGTTGCAGGACATTTTCGCCAAAGCTTACAAAGCGATCCGCGGTTTTCAGGGGAAATCGTCGTTCTACACCTGGATCCATTCCATCGCGGTGAACATGACGCTGAATTTTCTCAAGAAACGCGGACGCCGGTTTCAACTGAGCCTGGACGATGTGGACGCGAGCATTCAAAACGACAGGGAATTCATGGAAGCCACGGCCACGAGCAGTCCCGTGCGCGAAGCGGATCTGTCCGAGCTGCAGCGAAGATTGAACGAGGCCATGATGAAATTGTCTGAAGATCACAGAGCTGTGGTCACCATGTTCCATATCCAGGGGATGCCCCATGCGGAAATCAGTAAGATCTTGCGCGTCTCGGAAGGAACGGTACGTTCCAGGCTCTTCTACGCGAATCGGCAACTGCAAAATTATCTGGACGAATTTCGGAAAAATCCTGTTTCTTAACGGCGCTAAAGATGGACGAATTTGACGATAGGGAAATCGCAAGGCTTCTTCGGTTGAAACGCTACGAGCAACCGCCACCGGGTTACTTTGAAAATTTCCTTCACGAATTTCATCGCCGGCAGCGCGATGAATTGCTTCGCCAGCCGATCTGGCGCATGTGTCTGGAACGCGCCCACGCCTTCATGTTGGGCCTGGATGTTCGTTCGTTGACCTCGTATCCAGCTGCGGTCGCGGCTGTGCTTGTTTGCGCCGCTGTCATTTCGCTGAAGATTTATCAGCAACCCGAGACGGCTCGCGTGGCTCTCCAGAGTCCGCCGGCCATATCGACACCGGTGAGTGCCGGGGAAGAATGGAACCTTGCATCTCCCCCGGTGGCCCCGCCGATTCTCAGGATGCAGCCGGTTCGCAGTTTTCATGAAAGCGCCCAGACTCACCGAGCCGCCCCTCCGCGTTACGTGCTCGATAGCGTCCCCGTGAGTTATGAGCCCACTTTCAGGTTCTAAGCGCAGCGTAGCTGCTCTCGCGCTGACCTTCCTCTCGGGCGGGAGCCTGCTCTTTGCACAGGAGCAATCCGCCACGGCCATCAGCCATCAGGTTAAAGAAATCTTTGAGCGCTGCTCCAAAGCAGTGGTGAAGATTCATGGCTTCGATGAACACAGCGAAATTTGCGGCACAGGATTTTTCATCGACCCTACGGGCACGCTCTACACCGCATATACAGTGGGAGGTGAAGCGGGAAATTTCACCATCGAATTCGGCGGTAAGAAATATCCGGCCCGCCAACTTTTGGCGGACATCCGTAGCGGGACGGCGATGCTAAAGATCGATGAGACCACGCCAGCCCTGCCAATTGGTAAATCGGAAGAACTGGAAGTGGCGGCTCCTGTGGTGGCGGTCGGTTATCCTCTAGATCTGCCGGAAACGCCTAATTTCGGGATGATCGCAGGGTTCGACCAGAAATATCTGGGCCGTTATTTTTCCATGACCCATCTGCGCGTCAATCTCCCGACGCAGCGCGGGGAAGCCGGGGCGCCGCTGTTGAACATGAAGGGAGAGGTCGTCGGCATTGTGGTCAGCAGTCTGGAGAATAATTCAGCGTGCTATGCCGTTCCGATTGAAGCGGCAGAGAAGATCCGCAGTGATTTTGTTCGTTTCGGGGAGGCTAGACACGGCTGGATTGGGGGCAATGTTTCGAAGGCGCCTGAGCCGGTGGACGGTTCGCGCGCGGAAATGATGCAGGTCATGGAGGACACGCCGGCCGCCCGCGCTGGAATCAAACCTGGCGACATTCTCCTACAAGTGGGCCGGAAAAAAGTGGCTCAACCGGAAGATGTGCTCGATGCGTCGTTTTTCATCACCGCAGGTGACAACGTCCCGATCACGGTGATGCGAGGCAATCAGAAACTGACCTTCCATGTGCAGGCCGAACTTCATCCCGCCAGCAAAAACGTGCCCATGCTCTCCGACGGCACCCGCGTTCCCGCGGCAGCCGACGCGAACCGTTCGATTCCGCTAAAGCTCGAGTCCGCAGCGCAAACCACGCCTTAGCACGGACGTATTAGTCTTCAGTCGATAGCTAATAGCTGATAGCCCGAACAACTTCCGCGTCGGCGCGCTTCTTTAGGCGCCGCTAGTGTTGGCATCGTATCTCCCGCCAGTGTAGTTAAGGATTGATGGGTTGCCTAGGTTCGGCGCATTAAAAGCGGCGCCAAGTCGCCGCACTCCAAAGCGTTTCGCGCGAAATTCTGACCTCTACCTCCGACTTCTGAACTATCCGTGCTATCAGTGTAATCCGCGGTTACAACATTTTCTTGAATTCAGCTTCGTCGATGATTCTTACGCCTAGCTCTTTAGCCTTATCGAATTTGCTGCCCGGTTCGGCGCCGACCAGGACGTAATCGGTTTTCTTGCTCACGCTACCGGTGACGTGGCCGCCGAGCGCTTCGATTTTTTCCGTGGCTTCCTCGCGCGTCATTGAAGGCAGGGTTCCTGTGAGAACAAAAGTCTTACCAGCCAGCAGCAGTTCGGATGCTTTTCGCACCGAAACTTTTTCGCGTTTCGGCTCAATTCCCAGCTCTTTCATTCGTCGCAGAATTTTCTTCCCCGCCGCCGAGGCAAAAAAATCAAGAACGCTTTCAGCGACAACTGGCCCGACTTCGGTGACGATGCCGTCCTTTCCCGCTTTGCTGTTGGATCGCTTGGCAAAACCGGCCTTGATTAATCGTTCGGCAATTTTCCTGCCAGATTCCTTTTCTTCCCGCTTCTTGTGATAATCCAAGACGTCGCGGAGCAATTGCGAATCGGCCACGTCATCAATTGTTTCGTGGAACCGGGCGAGTTGTGCGGCGGTGGTTTTTCCGACGTCAGGAATCGCGAGCGCGTAAAGCCAGCGGGAGAGCGGCAACGTTCTGGCTCGCTCGATCGAGTGGCTTGCTTTGTTCGCGTTTTTCTCGCCGAAGACACGCGGGGCGTCCTCGGTGCCGAGATTCAATTTCGCAAGTTGCTCAATCTTCAGCTCGAACAGATCCAGCGGCTCCCGCACGAGACCGCGCTCGACTAGTTTGTCAGCGACAATGCCACCCACGCTCTCGATGTCGAGCGCGCCGCGCGCGGCAAAAAACTCCACACGCCGCGTTGTCTGCGCCGGGCAATGCAGATTTTCACAGCGCCATGCGACAAATTCCGGGTCGCGCCGAATGGGACCGCCGCACACCGGACATTTGCTGTGAATGTGTTCGGAAAAGTGGAACGGTTTTGCGCTACGCGGCCGTTTCGATTTTACCACCTCCACAACTGCTGGAATAACTTCGCCCGCTTTCTCAATCACAACCGTGTCGCCGATGCGGATGTCTTTTCGTTTGATTTCGTCCTCGTTGTGTAACGTCGCGCGGCCAACTGTGCTCCCACTCACTAGGACCGGTTCGAGCACGGCGACCGGGGTGAGAATCCCGGTTCGGCCGACCTGAATGATGATTTCCTTCAAACGCGTCTCAACGCGTTCCGCCGCGTACTTGTAAGCGATCGCCCAGCGCGGGGATTTCGCTGTAAACCCGAGGCGGATTTTTTCGAGTGACTCGGCCACCCGCCACCACTCGGTAGTGGGCAAGCCCAGCTTCTTTAGTGGCCGAAAAACTTCGGAGTGAACGTCGATATCCAGCCCTTCCGTTGCCCCGGTTCCATAAAGCACGATGCCGAGCGGGCGTTTCGCCACGATCGCCGGGTCAAGTTGTTTGAGCGAACCGGCCGCGGCGTTGCGCGGATTTGCAAACAGCGGCAGCCCCTGCTTCTTGCGTTCCTCATTCAGTTTCTCGAAGCCCTTTCTGTCCATGTAAACTTCGCCGCGCACCTCCAGAAGTTTCGGCGCGCCATTGCGCAGGCGCTCCGGCACCGAGCGGATAGTTCGGATATTTTGCGTGATATTGTCGCCCACATTGCCGTCTCCGCGTGTTGACGCCTGGCGCAGCTTTCCACTTTGGTAAATGAGGGAAACTGCAACGCCGTCCACCTTTGGTTCGATCACTACCGGGATTTTTTCATCCGGCAAAAGCCGTTGGATACGGGCGTAAAAATTTTTCACTTCCGCTTCCGAGTACGTGTTGTCGAGGCTAAGCATCGGGATCAGATGCGATGCCTGCTCGAACGCCAGTAACGGTTTTCCACCGACACGCTGCGTTGGTGAGTCTGCGGTAAGCAGGTCGGGGAATTGCGTCTCGAGATCGACTAGTTCCTTGTAAAGCCGATCGTATTCGCGGTCGCTGACTATCGGAGCGGCTTCTTCGTAGTAGAGCCGGTCGTGCTTGCGGATTTCTCCTCGCAGCTGCTCGATACGCGTCGCGGCTTCTTTCTCGTCCATGACTGTTCTGCACGATACGAGCGCGCGAAATCTCGGCAACGGTGGTGCATTTGAAGGGCAAGCTCATCGCTTGCCCTTTTTTCCATCTGCAACCATAAAGAAAACTCGCGGTAGGCAGTGCGCCTAGCCTACAATAGCAATCGTGAAACCCGGTGAGCGCATCCTCGGGGTCGAAGGTGGCGGTACGAAAACAGCGTGGGTGCTCGTAGTAGCCGAAATGCCCGGTTCGGAATTTCGCGTCCTGGACCGCGGCAAACTGCCGCCATCCAATTTGCGGCTCACAACGCCGGAACGGCTGCGCGAAATCTTCGCTGAGTTGCCCAAGCAAATCGATCGCGCGGGAGTTTTTCTTGCCGGTTGCGCCACGGAGGAAGATCGCCGCTCACTCAAGCAGGTTTGCTTGGAGATCTGGCCAACCGCCGAAATCGTCACGGGCAGCGACCGCGACTCAGGCCTGGCAGCAGCTCTCGATCATGGTGACGGCATTGTGGTCAACGCCGGAAGTGGTTCCTCGGTAACCGGCCGCCGCGGCGACCGAATCGAGAGAGCAGGCGGGTGGGGGCACATCCTGGGCGACGTTGGCGGCGGTTATTTTATTTTTATCCAAGCACTCCGCCTGGTCTTGCGCGAACACGATTTGCATCACAGCGAGATGCAGTTCACTGCGAAAATCCTGCGCGCGCTTTTATTGAACAATTTTGATGAACTGGTTCGCTGGGTGCAAACGGCCGACAAAATGGAGATCGCAACGCTGGCGCCCGTAGTTTTTGAAGCTGCAACTGGAGGAGATGCGCGTATGATGGAGATCGTCGAAGAAGGCGCGCGTGTTCTCTGCGAATACACCGAGGCTGTCGCGTCGCGTCTGCATCTGCTTGCGCCTAAGGTCGCCCTCATCGGTGGCCTGTTTCATCGCGACTCGATCTATACTCATGCGTTCCGGCGCAGACTAAAAAAGAATCTTCCTGACGCGCGCGTGACAATCGCGGAGCGATCTCCTGAACTTGGCGCCGCGTGGCTGGCAACAGAAGCGGATGATCACGCCGCGTTTCACCCAGAGGCATCGCAAGGCGAAATCGACAATTTGGCGGCTGCTCTTACCGAGCAGCACAATCCGCGCTCGGAAAACCTCGAAAAGATGAGCGCACAACAGCTTGTCGAAGTGTTTGTCGCGGAAGAAAAGTTCGTTCAGGAGGCGTTGCACGCTGCCGCTGGCGAGTTGACCAAGGCGATCGAAGTTGTGGCTGAATCGCTGCGCAACGGTGGCCGCTTGTTTTACGTCGGGGCTGGGAGCAGCGGCCGCATTGGTGTGCTCGATGCAAGCGAAATCCCGCCCACTTTCGGTGCGCCCCATGATCTTGTACAGGGCGTGATCGCCGGTGGCGCGACGGCACTTTATCGCAGTGCGGAGGGCGCGGAGGATCAGAAAAGTGCCGGCGCATTGGCTTTGGATGAGCGGAAGATAAAAGGCACCGATGTTCTAATTGGAATAACGGCCAGCGGTCGCACCCCTTTTGTGCTTGGCGCGCTTGACCGGGCAAAGTTGTTAGGGGCAAAGACGATTTTGCTCACTTGCAATCCAGCTGTGGCCGGAATCGGTGACTCCGGCCCGCTGGAATCACCGATCCCGGCTACAGATGTAGATCTGGTGATCACACTCGCCGTTGGACCAGAACTCTTGACTGGATCGACCAGATTAAAGGCGGGAACCGCGACGAAGGTTGCCCTGAATATCATCAGCACTGGCGCCATGGTGGCGCTGGGTAAAGTGCGCGGAAATCTGATGATCGATCTGCACGCTACCAGCACGAAGTTGCGTGAGCGCGCAGTGCGCGTGCTCGCTGAACTGGCGCAATGCGACTACCAGTCAGCCCGCAATTTGCTGGAAGCCAGCGATTGGAATTTGCGGGCGGCGCTACAGAAACTGTAGAAATTTACGGTTCTAATAAGCGCAACGGAAGTGGCTCGTGCGAAGCTAGGTATGACTTAACCGAAAGGAACAACTCTATGCTCTGGACAATATTTGTGATCTTGCTGGTGCTTTGGCTGCTTGGACTGGTCAGCTCGTATACCTTGGGCGGATTCATTCACATCCTGCTCGTCCTTGCCATCATAGTGCTGATTATTAATTTGATCCAAGGCCGGCGACCATTATAAGCTTGAACTAATGAAACCGGCCGTGATCATCGGCATCGTGCTGATCATCGTCGGCGTGATCGGCTTCGCCTGGGGTGGACTGGCTTGGACAACACAAAAAAAAGACGCCCAGCTAGGTCCCCTTGAGATTACGCACAAGGAAAGTCACGGAATCGCTTTTCCACCAATCGCAAGCGGCATTTGCCTGGTCGGCGGGATCGTCCTTGTAATTGTCGGCGGCAGAAAAACCTAGCCGCCGGCTTTTAGCACTGCGAAGGTCTTGGTGCCTTTGCGGTCAAGGTACAGAAGGACGCCGCGCTTTGGATCGGCCTTGTTCAGGGCTTCCCGGAATGATTGCAGGTTCGTGACTGAGTTGCCGTCCACTTCCGTAATGACGTCTTCGCGCTGAATGTCCTGGGCTGCTGCGATGCTGTTGTCCTCTACGTCCGTTACAACCACTCCATGCTCAACCGGTAGGTGCAGGCGTTCGGCAACGTCCTTCGTCAATTCCTGCACCTGTAAGCCAAATTTGCCGAATCCTTGCTGGTTTGGTTGGCTTGGCCTCAGCGGCTCATTTGACGCCCGCCTAATCTCATTGGGCAATTCACCGGTCTTGATCGGGACTTTAATGGTCCGGCCTTTGCGCCATACAGTCAGGTCCACGTTTTGACCCACCCTCTTTTTCAAAATTTCATGCTGGAGCTGCGTGTCGGTTGCTACTGGCGCTCCATCGACCTCCGTGATCACATCAAACGGTCGCAAGTCGCTTCTCGATGCGGGCGCATCTGCCTCGATTCTGCGGACAACCACACCTTTATCGGTGCCTTTAAATAAGTCGCGAATTTCGGAGTCGTCGCCAAGGGTCTCGATGGCAATGCCCAGCCAGGGGCGCACGATCTTGTGGCCGGCGACCAGCTCGGCCCCGATTTCTTTTGCCATGTTAATTGGAATGGCGAAGCCCAGCCCGCGGTTCATTCCGTTGATCAGCGTGTTCATGCCGATCACTTTGCCGTCGATATCGCATAGTGGGCCACCACTGTTACCAGGATTAATCGAGGCATCGGTCTGCAAATAATCCGAAATGGAGTAGCCGTCTGACTGAAGCAATTTGCTTCGGCTTTTCCCGCTGATCACGCCATAGGTAAATGTGTAATCGAGCCTGAATGGCGCGCCGATTGCAAAGGCAAACTGCCCAACTCGCACAGCGTCGCTGTCGCCGAGCTGAACGACCGGCAGATCTTTCGCGTCGATCTTGATCACGGCTATATCGGTTTTCTTGTCTGTGCCCACCATCCGTCCCGGAAAATCCCGTCCATCCCTCAGCTTCACATCGATTTTGTCTGCGTCTTCGACCACGTGAAAGTTTGTGAAGATGTAGCCATCAGGCCGCACAATAAAACCGGAGCCTTCACTTTGGACCGGACGCACCCCGCCCCCGCCCGGATTGCGCCGCGGATTGTTTTCATCGGGTGGCCCTTGAAAGAACAGGTCGTCGAGCGGCGAGCTCTCGGTGATTTCGTTTTTCTTGGAAATCTCAATAATGACAACGCTCGGGGCCACGGTCTCGAACACTTTTGCGAAGGCGTTGTTCAGTTGATGAACGACGTCCTTCCCTGCTTCCGCGGCAGCGGCAGGAACACTGGAAGTAGGGACGGCCTCTGGTATCGCCGCAAACGATGTACTGAGTGCAACCCACAGGGTCAAAATGGATAAACGCATCGGTTGGAATTTGGACAGCACTGAAGATGCAACGTTCAACTGGATACGTCCAATCCCAGCTTACTCAAAGGCGCGTTCGCAGTTCACCCACACAAGTGATGCATTCTTTGACGAAGCTCGTATAATTTCCGGCTCAACCCTGTTTATGAGCGCGTTTAAGAGGCGGTTGGTTTTTTGGGCGGGCGTCGTACTTTTAATACTGTTTTGGGCGATAGCGATTGGCCCCGAGCCGCCCGCGCGTATCTCTATCTCGCCGGACGAGCTGGTTCGGGCCGTCACCATTCAGCGCGGTTCGCTCATCGACTTGTGCCTGATGGAGCACGTCGATCCGAATGGGCGCGACGCGCAAGGGCGCACCCCGCTTCTGATTGCAATGTCGCAACAGGATTTGAAAACGGCGGGCCGGCTCGTTGACGCGGGCGCACAGATTGACCTTGCCGATAAGAACGGTTTTACACCGCTCATGGCAGCAGCGATGCACGGCAATCTTGCAATGTTCCAGTTGCTCCTGGCAGGTTCGGCCAATCTTCATGCCGAAGCTCAGACGAAGGATGGACAGGATCTCCTGGGATCGGCGCTCGATGGCGGAAATCCGGAGATCATTAAGACTGTGATCCAGCGGTTACCGCCGATGACGCAGTGGAAAAGCAGTACGCGGCGCGCTCTAAATGCGGCGCTGCAAGTCGCAAACAAGGACGAAATCCGAACGCTCCTTCGCAAACATTCAGAGCCTCCGGCGCCGGAGGGCAGAAACGTGCCGTTTCTTGCTTATTCCATCGCGGCAAACAATTCCTCGCTTTTTAGCACATTGCTCGAATGCGGAGCGGATCCCAACACGGTTCTACCGTCGCGTTGCGATAAGGATTTTCTCGCGCTGCTCTCGTCGAAAGCGCTTCGCAGCTACTTGGAAGAAGACAGGAGCCTTTCTGTCGTCATGCTCGCCGCTGGACTTGGACAGGACGACTATCTGCGCGCTTTACTCAATGCAGGCGCCAACCGGAACCGACTGACGAGCCGGGACAAGATGTCTGCACTGGATATTGCGGCAGAAACGGGCCACTGGCGCGCGGCACAAATTCTTCTCGGCGGCGGACCGTCGCCCGATCGATTGCGCCTCGAAATTTCGCTCGCGTTGCAACGGGTCGCGCTCGTTAAGGATGGCGTGCCCGTGTATCGCACGCAATGTTCGACTGGCCGACCGGGTTATTCGACAAAGACGGGCGAATTTGTGATTACCAACAAGGAGCGCAACCATCGTTCCACCATCTATAAGGTGGAGATGCCGTACTTCATGCGGCTGAGTTGCCTCGATTTTGGAATGCACGCGGGTTACGTGCCCAATCATCCCGCGTCACACGGCTGCATCCGATTGCCCGAAGACGCCGCTCGCAAATTCTTCTCCGAAATTCCGGTCGGCACCGTTGTGACGGTCCAATAGGCCGCGAGTCATTCCGCTGGTCATTTTTTCACTCGGCCATTGGTCTGGAGGCGCTGCAAATGTTCTGATCGCCCTTGCGGCGGGTATGATCTTAACCGGATTCTATTTGTGGCGTCGTGATTTGGTCGCAAACATGATCGGCTGGCTCGGTGGACTTCGTTGCAACGTCCTGCCAAGGCTCTTTTCCTGGGCGCTCGCTAAGTGCTAAGTTGGCAGGCAGTCTGGCGTGGCGGGCGCCCGCCTACCACACATGAAACCCTTGATCTTGTTTGCTCCCGGCGCAGGGGCGCCTTCGTCGCATCCCTGGATGCAAAACTGGAGGACGCGTTTGTCCGAGATCGGGCACGTCGAGACCATCGATTATGACTACATGCGCGAAGGTCGAAAGCGACCGGATCCTTTGCCCAAACTCATCGCAGTTCATCGCGAAACGCTTGTTAAAGCGCGCGAGAAACATCGCAGTGCAAGAACATTCTTGATCGGGAAAAGCATGGGTGGACGCGTCGGCTGCCATGTGTCACTGGAAGAAAAAGTCAACGGGCTAATTTGTCTTGGATACCCGCTCTGCGCGATGGGCGATAGGTCAAGACTTCGCGATGACATTTTGCGCGCTCTAACTACACCGATCCTGTTCGTGCAAGGCACGCGAGACTCGCTTTGCCCGCTGGATCTTCTGGACCGTGTTCGAGTTGAAATGAAAGTGCCAAATTTTCTCCACGCTGTTGAAGGCGGCGACCATTCCCTACGCGTGCCTAAGGGCCAACTTCAAGGAGCAAGCAAAACGCAGGAAAATATCGATCAAGACATCCTGACGGCTATCTGCAAGTTTGTTGACCAATTGCCGCCTGCCGCGGATTAGATGAACATGAGGCGAAAGCCCAGTCAGGTTTCCATTCATGCTGGTCAGGTCGAGTTCGTCAAAGTGGGGACGGACTCCTGGCGATGGCGCGATGTGTATCGATGGCTACTCAGTTTGAGATGGCCGCGGTTCGCCGTTTTTGTCGGCGGTGTTTATATCGGGCTCAATCTTCTATTCGCCACGCTTTAT
>QHRD01000083.1 GCA_003220005.1 Verrucomicrobiota bacterium
TCAATTGTTGCAGTGGCTTCGAGCCCCAGGTGTTCTCATAATAAAGAATGCCGCGCACGGCGGGCGAGCCTGACCCCGTCGCCGCGTAATCGGTCGCTTCAAACTGAGCACCCATCGCATCGTAAAAATAGAGACGCGCCTCGGGTTTTGGATGAGAATCGTAGGTCGCGAAAATCGGCACCACCACTCCCACGCCTTGCATGACGAAGCCGAAATTATCACGCAACAGTTTGGACAGAGCGCGCACTTTTCCACCAACGCTCATTTCCTGAAGCTGAGTCCGCCGGAAGAATTGGAATGAATGTTCCAGCACGCGCGCCATTTCCCACGCCGTCGCCGGCACGCCGGCGATCGCCATGATCGAATGCCGATCGATTTCCAAAACTTTGTCGGCACGATCATAGATCACCGTGTTGCCAGCAGTCGCGCGACGGTCGCCTGCCACGAGCACGCCACCTGAAAATTTGAAAGCCAGAATGGTGGTCGCCTCGGTAGGCTGCCACGTTTTTTCTGGCGTCGCCGCCTGTGGCACGACGGGATTCACAACGCCCGGACCCAGCAAACCCTTGCTGCGCAGCAACGCAGGGAAATCACTCGCTGCGCCAGAAAAATTCTGGTCAAACGCCACCGGAGAGCGCTCCATTATTGACCCGTGCGCTGGCGATAGCGCTTTGATTGGTTGGGATCAACCTTCCGCATTTTTTTCAAAAGGTCCTTCGTGTCCGGCCGCGAAATATCCGGCGACCGCGGACCTCCACCATCACCTTGTTTTGGTCCCCACGGGGCCGGTTCTGCCGGTTTTTGGATGCGCTCGGGCATAAAAAAATTTAGGAGCAAATGTTGGAAAGGCAAGCGGGCAAGCCCGCCAGGTTCGTTAAAGCGTTGAATCGTTGAAGCGCTAAGCATCATTGTCATTCTGAGCGCAGCGAAGAATCTCTGATTTCTTTCAGGCGCCCGGAAATGCAGCCAGAGATGTTTCGCTCCGCTCAACATGACAGGATGGTTGTTCCAACCTTGTAACGAATCACCAATTACGAATCACGAGCGCGCTTAGTGCGCCGCTTGCCAGACAAATATGCCGGTGGCAAGGTTTTCGACCCGATGAAGCTCTTAGCTATTTTCTGCGCGATATTGGTTTCGGCGTTTTGCGCTGCTTCTGCGCAGACGCCCGCACCGGAGTCCGCAAAAACCGTGGACGCCGCCCAGATCGAAGCGTTGGCCAAAAAAATCGACGAACAGAACGCCAAGATTGACGCGCTTTCTCAGGAAATCCTGAAACTGGAGCAGCAAATCTCGCACATCCGGCCAGGAGTCATGATCGGAGAAGGTACGCCGGCGCCACCGATGCCTGCCGTTACAGTCGGGTCTCCATCGCATCCCGCTGCGGCGGGCAACACCCATATCGTTGCACGCGGAGAAACCCTCACTTCCATTGCCAAGATGTACAAGGTGACCGTGGACGAATTGCAACAAGCGAATCACATCGAGGACGGCCGCAAATTGCAGGCGGGCCAGACGGTCGTGATCCCGACGGCGTCCCCTGCCGCTGCCGGGTCTTCGACGCCAACCCCCTGACTCTACCCGAGGCGGCCCCAAAACGTGAGGGCGATTGATCTCGTTAGGCCGACGCTTTGGGCATTTTTTCAGTATGAGCGTCGCGAAAAAACCGATTCTGAAATTGACCAGCTTTACGAAACGTGGGCCAAGGCTTTTGAGCGCAAGGACACGAAGGCCATTCTTGACCTTCTCACGCCAGACTACGTTCTTTGGGCCGCGGGTGCGCCGCCCATGAACCGCGATTCCCTCGCTCCCAGACTGACCGAGGCCTTTAGTGCGTACGACATTATCCCGTCCTTCGAGCGCGAGGAGCGTCTTGTATCTGGCGACTTCGCGTTCGAACGCGGGTGGGACATTCAACAGGTGCGATCACGAACTGGAAGCGAGGTAAGGATGCAACGGCAGCGCGTGTTTCTTGTGCTCCAGCGAGGGGCGGACGGCAGATGGCGATTCGCTCGGGGCGTGTCCCAACCGGGACCAGCCGCCTAGCCGTCGAAAAGTTGCTATGAATCGCACGCTCAGCAACGTGTATGAAGACGAGGAGCGCGCCCGCGCATATGCGACGCTTCAATTTCCTGGAACATACTACCTGGCGTTTCGCGACTTGCCGGGTTTGATTCGCCGCTACAGCCAAGGCCGTCGAGCGCTCGACTTCGGCTGCGGAGCCGGCCGATCGACTCGATTTCTCAGGGATCTCGGCTTGGAAGTTACCGGCATAGACATCTCGCAGGCCATGCTGGACCAAGCGCGCGCACTCGACCCTTCGGGAGATTACTATCTTGTTCGTAATAACATTGGCAGTCAGTTCGAGACGGGCAGTTTTAACGTCATCTTGGCTGCCTTCACCTTTGATAATATCCCGACGGATGAAGCGAAGGCGGACACCCTGAGCGGGCTGCGCGATCTTCTGGCGACGAACGGGACTCTATTTTTAGTTGTCTCTTCTCCCACACTCTACGTCAACGAGTGGGCATCCTTTAGCACGCGCGATTTTCCAGAGAATCGCCACGCGCGCGACGGTGATCGGGTTCGGATAGTAATGCTGGACGTTCCTGACCGGCGTCCCGTCGAGGATGTGCTCTGCACTGATGCGCATTACCAGCAGTTATTTGAAAGTGCGGGATTGCGCGTGCTTGACGTCCAGAGCCCACTTGCGACCGGGAAAAGAAGCGACGCAATGGTTCACTGAAACAAGCACGTCGGCTTGGACGATTTACGTCCTCGACCGACTAATCAATCGAATTGGAACAAAGCACTGATGGCATGAACTCGATTCATATCGCATTGGCGATTTTCCTAGAGGGTTTAGTGACCTTGCACACCGATTGGCTCTTCATGGGAGATTGGCTCTATAAACGGTACGACCAGAACCCTGAAATCTGGCGGTACTTCCGTGGTCAGGGAAGGCCATTGCGTGGGCGGCCCCGTTACCTTTTATCACTTGCGCTGCTTGTACGCTCTTGTGCATTCATCTGCGCCTCCAGTCTTACAGTGCAACGCTCGGGTTGGCATTGATGATTTGGCTCGCCGCACCCGTGCCACTGCTTGTTGTGCACGGATTATTTATAAAACTGCATCCCGCAATTATTGTCTCATTCTGCCTTGGCTGGCTGGTGAAGCTGGTGGTGGCAGCCATAGCCGTGTCAGTGTTTTCTCGTTAGGCCGACAGCGGAAATGCGATGAAACGCACCTGGACGATCATCAGGGTACGGGACGTTTCCAGCAGCTTCAGATGGTACCAGTCGCTTTTTGGCCAGTCCAAGACGGCTCCGGGCCATGATTACTGGGGACAAATCCTAGATATGGACGGGACGGTGTTGTTCTGTCTTCACCAGTGGGGCGCGCACGAGCATCCTACCTTGATGCGCCCGGACGAGACGCGACCTGGCAACGGGCTGCTCTTGTTTTTCCGTGTGGACGATTTCGACATGGCGCTGAAGAGAGCCCGCGATGTTGTCACTCGGTTCGAAGAGGAGCCGCACGTGAATCCGAACACTCAGACAATGGAGTTCTCACTCCAGGACCCGGACGGATACTACGTCACTATTAGCGCGCTCTCTGCGGCCCGGCCTGCGAGAAGACAGCCTAACAAGCGCTTGCAGTCGAAGACCCGTGGCCGACTCCACAAGTCACGTTCGCAGCTTCGCGGCTGAAGTGCCAATCGTTAGATGGATAGTTGCTCTTCGCTCTCCGGGATTTGCGCGGCTACGATTGCTTCTTCTGGCGCGGGCTCCTGCAATGGCGACGCTTCGAGCAAACTTTGCCGGCACAGCTGTGCGTATTTGCCGGCCAGCGCGACCAATTCATCGTGCGCGCCGCGCTCGATAATGTGGCCGTGATCCAACACCAGAATTTGGTCCGCGTGCACAATGGTTGAGAGCCGATGCGCAATCACAATCGATGTCCGGTTCGCCATCAAGCGCTCCAGCGCTTCCTGAATCAGTCGTTCCGTCGCGGTGTCCACGCTGGCGGTCGCTTCATCAAGAATCAGGATTGGCGGATCCTTCAGCAGCGCCCTGGCAATCGAGAGTCTCTGTTTTTCGCCCACGCTCAATTTCACGCCGCGCTCGCCCACGATACTTTGTAGTTCGTCCGGTAACCGCTCGATAAATTGTCGCGCGTTCGACGCATCCACGGCGCGCCATAATTCCGCGTCAGTGGCGTTGGGTTTGCCCATCAGAAGATTTTCGCGAATCGATCCGTTGAACAGGAAACTTTCCTGTGTGACTACGCCGATCGCTTCACGCAGCGCGCGCAGCTCGTAATCGCGAATCGGTTTGCCATCGACATAAATCTGGCCGCTGGTGAATTCGTAAAAACGCACGAGCAGATTCACCAATGTCGATTTTCCGGCGCCAGTCGAGCCGACCAGCGCAATCGTCGCACCTGGCGGGGCATGAAATGAAACGTGCCTGAGCGCGGGCAGTCCTTCAGTGTAATTGAAGCTGACCTGATCGTAGCGAATATCGCCGGCGATGTGGACGCGACGCTCCGCCGCGTTGCTTTCGATGTTACGCGACGTCGCGTCGCGGCTACCAGGCTCCACCGCTTCATCTAAAATCTCAAAAACGCGTTCGCCTGCCGCGCGTCCGGCTTGCACAAGTTGATTGAGTTGATGCAGCCGGCTCACCGGATCGTAGAGGAACGCCGTCAACATTAGGAACGCAACCAGGTCCCCAATCTGCATCGTGCCCGTCAATGCTGCGTAACCGCCAAATCCGAGGATGAGCAGCGCGCCGATCGCTTCAAACATCGACATCGCTGGCGAATAAATGGCCCACACCTGCATCACCACGAGTGTGGCGTGCCGCAATTCGTCGCTGGCCCGGTTGAAGCGCGCGTGCTCCTCGCGTTCGCGCGCGAAACTTTTGATCTGGCGAATCCCGGCAAGATTATCGTGCAACAGCGCGTTGATGGCCGATGAGGCCCGGCGCTGCAATCGATAGCGCCGATGCGCGGTAAGCGTATAAGCCAGCGCGCCACCGATGAGCAACGGAAACGGCACCAACGCAAGCAGCGCCAGCTTTGAGTTCCAATAAAACATCACGGCCAGCACGATCACGATTTGCAATATCGCAACCACGCCCTGCTCGATTCCATCAATCAACACGCGTTCGACCGAGTTCACGTCCTCGATCACGCGCGTCATCAAATCGCCCGTGGCCCGATTGTCGAACCAGCGCAACGGCAGCAGTTGAATGTGCGAATACAAATCGCTGCGCAGATCGAAAATCACTTTTTGCTCGAACGTGTTGTTCAGGATGATCCGCAGCGAATTGAAAACGTGCTGAAGCAGAAATGCCGCTGCGGCCAGCAAAATCAGCGGCAGCAATTTGTCCGGACGCTGTGCGCGCACCACGTCGTTGATGATCCATTTGGTGGCGCTGGGAAAAACAATCACCATCAGCGTGGTAAGAATCGCGCAGCTCAACGTGCCCGCAGCCATCCACGGATACCGCTTCAGATAAGCGAACACGCGCCAGACGGTTTTCATTCAGGCCAAACGTTACCAGAGCCCCACGAATCACGCGAATGCACGCGATCATTAATTCGTGTTCATCCGTGCCTGCCAAGCCGTAACTCCAGAGATCCCTCGACTTCGGTCGGGATGACAAATTGAGTGAAGGCTGGTCGATTCGTGTTCACCTGTCACGCCGTCTTGTCCCGCCGTAGCCTTGTGCGTAGGCGGAAGCCTCGCGCGAAGGCGGATTCGTGGCTAAGATCCTCCCATGGCCAACGAGTCTGACGCTTTCTGCGACGAAGTTCACATCGAGCAGCTTGAAGTTTTCACTGTCATCGGTGTCTTGGAACACGAGCGCAAGGGCCTACAGCGATTGACGGTGTCGATTTCGTTTTGGCCGCGTGAACAGACCCGGGATATGGCCGATAACGTCGAGAAGGCCATCAACTATTCCGCCGTGGCCGAAGAGACAAAACGTTTCGCGCGTGAACAAACCGTGAACCTCATCGAGACATTGACTGATCGGCTCGCAGCGCATTTGCTGAAAACTTTTCCGATTCGAAGGGTGACGGTCGAACTTCGGAAGTTCGCTTTGCAGGACGCAAAATACGTCTCGGCGACGGTGACGCGAAGCGCATCCGTCGATTGAAAAATTCAACCACGAATGCACACAAATGGACGAATGCTGATAAGCTACTGTTCAGAGACGAAGTTTTCCAAATCGTTGCCTGCGCGATCGAGGTTTTGAACACGCTTGGTCATGGAATAGTTGAGAAGCCGTACGAAAATGCGCTGGTGGTCGAGTTTGGCCTGCAAAAGATCCCATCCCGGCAGCAGCCTATGTTTGATGTTCTCTATAAGGGTCAGAAAGTCGGTCTGTTCGTCCCGGACCTCATCGCTTTCGATTCCATTGTCGTGGACACGAAGGTGATCGACCGCATTACCGATCACGAGCGGGCTTGATGCTGAATTATCTGCGAATTACCAGCTTGCGTGTAGGAGTGATTCTTAATTTCAAACACCGCAAGTTGGAATGGGAGCGGATTGTCTTATGAATTCGAGTCAATTCGTGTCCATTCGTGGTTAGAACATGCGCAAAGGACGTTTCAACAAACCCGCCGCTGAGATTGCGCAACACTACAGCGAATCCGTCTCGTTCGATTGGCAGCTGTATCGCTACGACATCGCGGGGTCGATCGCGCACGCCGCAGCGCTCGCGCGCGCAGGAATCATAAGCGCGGCGGAGCGCGGAAAAATCGAGAGTGGATTGCTCGCGATCCGGAAGGAAATCGAGTCGGGCAAGTTCACGTGGAACCGCTCGCTCGATGACTTGCACATGAACATCGAAGCCGCGTTGACGAAACGAATCGGTTCCGCTGGCGCGAAACTGCACACCGCGCGGAGCCGGAACGACCAGATCGCGCTCGACCTGCGGCTTTACGTCAAAGCTGAGATCACGGAAGTCTCGTCGCGCCTGCGGAGTTTGCAGCGAGCGCTGCTCGATCTCGCCGAAAAACATCTCGAGGTGGTGATGCCCGGCTACACACACCTGCAGCGCGCACAGCCCATCACTTTTTCGCATTACCTGCTTTGGCAAATCGAAGCATTTGAGCGCGACGCAGAACGGCTGCGCGATTGTCTGAATCGGACCGACGTTCTCCCGCTCGGTTCCGGTGCGCTCGCAGGATCGACCATTGCGCTCGATCAGGAATTTCTGGCACGCGCGCTCGGCTTTACGCGCGTATGCCAAAACAGTATCGACGCGGTCAGCGATCGCGATTTCGTGTGCGAATTCCTTTTTTGTCTCGCCATAAGTGGATTGCATCTGTCGCGCCTCAGCGAAGATTTGATTATTTGGAGCACGACTGAATTCGGGTTTATCGAATTCAGCGATGCGTTTTCCACCGGCTCGAGCTTGATGCCGCAGAAGAAGAATCCGGACATCGCTGAGCTGACTCGTGGCAAGATCGGTCGGCTTTATGGGAATTTGATGTCGATCCTCACTACGATGAAAGCGCTTCCCTCATCGTACAACCGCGACCTGCAGGAGGACAAGGAAGCGCTTTTTGATTCCGTCGATACCGTTCGCTCCGCTCTCGAAATTTTTGCGGCGATGCTGCCGGAACTGAAAATTAATCGTGACCGTATGCAAGCGGCTGCCAGCGATCCAAATCTCCTTGCAACAGATCTGGCCGAGTATCTGGTGAAAAGAGGCATGCCTTTTCGCCGGGCACACGCGATTGTCGGCTGTCTCGTTGCAGATTGCGCGACCAAAGAAATGGCATTGAATCAGGTTCCACTTGCGGAGCTGAAAAAGCGTTCGTCGCTGTTCGACGCCGATGTTGCGAACGTCTTCGATGTGCGCCATTCGCTTGCACAGCGGCGTGCTACTGGGGCACCGTCGCCGAAGAATATCGCCGTGCAGATCAAACGCTGGCGCAAAAAGCTGTAGAGGCGCTCTCCGCGGCGAGCGCCGCCAAAACCAAGGCACAACGTTTGCCGCTGAGGACAGCGGCCTCTACAGTCCCGGGCGTGAAAGAAAGCGGGTGGAAAATTATTTCGAGCGAGCATCATTTCGCCAACGCACATGTCGAGGTCGTGACCGATCATGTGCAAACGCCCACGCGCTCCGACCCGCGCGCGTGGACAATTGTGCATCGCAAAGCCGCGGTCATCATTGCGCCGATGACGCATGACAGCAAAATCGTTCTCATTCACCAGGAACGCATCCCGATCCGTGAAGCCATCTGGGAAATGCCTTCTGGCCAGATTGACGCTGTAGCTGGAGTCGGCGATCCCGGCAGCCAGTCAGAAACAATCGAAGAAGTTGCATTGCGGGAGCTTCGCGAAGAAGCCGGCTATGAGCTGGCCAAAGGTGGTGAGCTGATTCAGCTCGGGCATTACTTTACCTCGGCGGGATTTACTGATGAGCGTGGCTATTTCTTTCTGGCACGTCCGGTTCAGTCCTGCGGAGAGGGCCCGGCGCGAGACGACGGCGAATCGATTCTCGATTGCCGCGAATTTACTGTGGAGGAAATTCGGCGCATGATCGCCGAAAACGAAATTCGCGACGCTAATACATTGAGCCTTTGGGCGCGTCTTTTGGCGAGTGGGCTTTTGCCGACTGAGAAGCCCGCGAATCACGCAAGTTAACACGAATACAGCAGACAAGCCGACTTTCCTGATCTCTTTTCTTGACCTACTCGTCCGCATTCGCGTGATTCGCGGGCACTGACTGTCAACCCATGGCGCTGCGAGACATTTTTAAATTTCGCGATCTGCCGGAGAGCGAAACGTCGAAGCCGTTTCTCGAGCACTTGGAAGACTTGCGGTGGACCATTGTGAAGATGGCGATCACGCTCGGCGTCGCGATGAGCGTCTGCTTCACATTTCGTGCGGCTCTCGTGCGGATTTTGCAGGCGCCGCTGCGAGATGTTGGTTCGCAAATTGGGACGCTCAAAGCGCTCGGCATCACCGATTCCATCGTGATTTCATTTCATCTGGCATTTTACGCCGGCATTGTTCTCTCGTTTCCGTTGCTGCTGTATTTCCTCGCAGAATTTGTTTTGCCTGCGCTCACCGCAATGGAGAAACGTTTCTTGTTTCCAGCGATCGGCGTCAGCTTCGCGCTTTTCCTTCTTGGCGTGACGGTCTGTTATTTTTGGTTGCTACCAAAAACGATCCTCTTTTTCTTTCGTGACACCGAGTCGCTCGGCTGGGCGCCTACCTGGACCGTGCAACAGTATTATTCTTTCGTGACGCGATTCACGATCGGTTTCGGGCTGGCCTTTGAATTGCCGGTGGTGGTACTGGCGCTGGTTCGATTTGGATTGGTGACGTACAAATTCATGGCGCGCACCCGGCCATATGCCGTGGTGCTGATCTTTATTCTGGCAACCATCATCACGCCCACGCCAGACATTTTGACATTGGTCGCACTGGCGCTGCCGATGTGCCTGCTTTACGAAAGCTGCATCTGGATTGCGTGGCTCATGGAGCGGCGTCGCCTAAAACAAATCGGCGGATAATCGCGTGCACCATCCGACGTACCAATTTCTCTTTGGCATATTTGCGTTCGTGCTCGGCGCGGCGGTCGGCTCGTTTTTGAACGTCTGCATTTATCGCTGGCCTGTCGAACTTTCGATTAACAAGCCGCGCCGCTCTTTTTGCCCAAACTGCAAGCAGCCGATTC
>QHRD01000084.1 GCA_003220005.1 Verrucomicrobiota bacterium
CAGTTTGTGTCCCTCGACCTTTAAGCGATCAAGCACGCGCTGCGGCTCGCGCACCAGCGCGGCAGTAACACGTAACTGGGTCAGGCCTGATCCGGCGAGATAATATTTGTAATCGCGAAACAGTTTTTCGAATACGGTCAGTAATCCACGCGCGCCGGTCTTTTCCTTTGCGGCAGCTTCTGCGAGCAAACGCAGCGCTTCGTCCTCGAAACTGATTTCAATTCCATAGGCGCGAAACGCGCGTTCGTATTGCCGGAGCAAGCTGCCTTCGGAATATTTCATGATGTTGAAAAGATCGTCTGCGTCGAGGTCCTCGCAGACCACTCGCACAGGCAATCGACCGATGAATTCCGGCTCGAAGCCGTACTCGATGAAATCCTGCGTGGTGACGTGCTGGAATAATTCATTGTCCATCACTTGAACTGGTTGCGCGCTGAACCCGATCTGACCGTGACGAACACGCCGCGCCACTTGCTCCTTCAACTTTTCAAACGCGCCGCTGACGACGAAGAGAATGTGGCGGGTGAGGCACTTCCGTTTCTTCCATTAATTTCAGCAGCGTCGTCTGCACGCCGCGGCCGCTCACGTCGCGGCCGATCAAATTTCCAGCCGCAGCGATCTTGTCGATCTCATCGATATAGATGATACCGAATTGCGCCAGGTTGACGTCGCCGTCGGCTTTGTGCACCAGCTCGCGCACTAAATCTTCCACGTCACCACCGACGTAACCGGTCTCGCTGAACTTCGTCGCGTCCGCCTTTACAAACGGCACCTCGATCAGATCAGCGATGTGTTTGATCAGATACGTTTTGCCGACCCCGGTCGGGCCGACCAGGATCACGTTTTGCTTGATGTATTCGATCTCCTGCGCGCGCCTGGCGTCTTCTTTCTCAAGCCGGCGCAGGTAATTGGCGTGGTTGTAATGATCGCAAACGGCAATCGCGAGAACCTTCTTCGCTTCATCTTGCTTGATCACGAAGCGATCAAGATGCGCTTTGATATCGCGTGGCAGAAGATTGAACTCGAATTCCTTCTGGTCCGCTTTCGCAGGCTTTTCATCCTCTTGCGCCGTGGCGGGCTCCGGTTCTGCAAAAGTAGCCACTGAGACCCGATCGCCGAAGTTTTGTTTCATGAACTCCGTGATCTTGGACTTCAACTCTTCCGGTGAAGGAAATGGTGGTGGTGGGTCTTGTGCCATCAAAAAAACATCGTGCCAAAGACGCTCCGTGGCAACGGTTCGTCTAAAATCTGACTCTCACACGCGAGATTCGTTCATCCCTCGGCTTCCTGTTCCCTCTCTTACTCTTGCTCATGCTCTTGCTCTGATCTACTTCGGAAACATTGAAAGATTCGAACCCGATCGACTTTGTCGTAACTGAAAACGACGAGAAGCTGCGTCTTGATCAGTTTCTGGCAAAGCGCCTTCCGCAATTTTCCCGGTCACGCATTCAGCAATTGATCCGCAGCGGATTCGTTCGGCTCAATGAGCAAACCACCCGACCGCGGCAGGTTGTCCGACGCGGCGACAAAATTGATCTGAGGGAGCCACCGCCCGTGAAAATCGATGTCCAGCCGGAGCCGATTCCGCTCGAGATACTCTTCGAAGACGGTGACATCATCGTTATCAACAAACCCGCCGGCCTCACCGTTCACCCCGGGGCAGGTCAGCGCGAACATACTTTGGTCAACGCGCTGCTGCACCACTGCTCGACATTGTCGGGCATCGGCGGCGAACAACGGCCGGGAATCGTTCACCGGCTCGATAAGGAAACAACCGGCTGCCTGGTCGCAGCGAAGAATGACATCGCGCATCGAGAACTATCGAAACAATTCGCCGCGCGCACCGTGGAAAAGATTTATCTCGCGTTGGTTGCCGGCAAACTGCGCAAGACGGTAGGCGTCATTGAAGAAAAAATCGGACGCCATCCGGTGCATCGGCAACGAATGAGCGTGGCCTCACCGCGCGGTCGGGCAGCCAGGACCGAATACCGCGTCCTATATTCGACGGAAGAGGCGAGTCTGGTCGAATGCAGATTGTACAGCGGCCGCACGCATCAAATCCGTGTGCATCTCCATCATCTCGGTCACGCCGTGCTCGGCGACAAAGTTTATGTGGCACGTCTGGCAAAGAATTTTTCGCGGCAAATGTTGCACGCCTGGAAGCTGGGCTTCTATCATCCGCGCACCGGCGAATGGAAAAATTTTGAAGCGCCGTTGCCTGCGGATTTCAAAGAGGCCATCGCAGCCGTCGGCTTGTGAGTACCAACGCCGCCACGCCGCGTGCTCACCCTGTTCCGCTACGATCGCGCTTCGGCACCATTGCGCTGCCGAGCATCGTCTGGACAATCTCGCCGTGCTGGTTTGTAGTCACATTACGCAACCGAACGATCCCGAAGCGAGGCCGAGAACGCGACGGCCGCAGATGGACAATCTCCGTTTCTACAGTGAGTACGTCCCCCGGTCGCACCACATTGGGCCAGCGCAGTTCGTCCACGCCCAGGCCGATCGCGCCTTCAGCGAAATTCAAAGTTTGCACAAACAACCGCATGGTCATCGCCGCGGTGTGCCAGCCGCTCGCAACCAACCCTTTGAAGATTGTTCGCTCAGCTTTTTTGCGGCTGAGATGAAACATCTGTGGATCAAATTTGTGGGCGAACTCGATGAGTTGTTTTTCCGTCACGCTTAGCGGCTCAGATTTGAAGCGATCGCCTACTTTCAAGTCATCAAAGTAACGCTCTTTCATTGGAAGAAACCATTCATGCGTTATCGCCAAGGATTGATCAATCTGCAAATGAGGTTACAACGCAACCCGATTTTCCAAGGTCCATTGCTGCACGAAACAGGTCCCTGCTCGGCATGCTTCGCTGTCACCGGCGACACGTCCAGTTGCTGACCCCAATTCGAAGTGTCTTGTGCTTGGAGATCAGGCACACTGCCCAAACGGAATAATCTTCGTCGAAAGTAGAAACAATGAATTGGAAGAAGCCGCATTTATTCGGCCTTTGGGTGGAACATGGCTTCAAAACTCTGGTCGATCGCGAGGGTCGCGAGCAACGGCGAGAGGAGCGACGGCTTGCCGAGCAGCGCACTACAAAACATCGGTTTCAGGCCAGAAAATCATGTATCGCTGATGCACGACATTATCGCGTCGCTCGAAAGTTGCGCCTGCTTGCCACGGCGCAATTCGATTGAAAACATGAATCGCACTGGAGTGGCTCAACCAACTGTGAACGGGATAGCACAGAGTACAGATTAATCCCAGGGCTGTTCGGTATCCGCAGCGCGTCATTGGGTTTTCCGACTTGCAGAGCGAAACGGGGAGCGCTACAGACGCCAATGACACTCGACTAAGCGAAGCGAATGCTCACATTTGGTAACGGAGGCAACTCCCACGCGTGCGTACGCGCGCTCTACTTTGTGCGCTGTCACTTGACATTATTATTTTTCGCTCTGTGAAATTTCGACGTTTCAACCGGCTCTTAAGTGGCGCGGCAATCATCGTGCTGTGTCCCAGTTGCGAAGAAGTTCCATCCTACGTCCAGCATCTGCGCGCCGGAGTTTTCCCTTGGGGTACCACGTCTGGTTATTGGGAGGGCAACGGCGTGCCGGGGTCGCCCAAGATCGTCGTTCATCTCAGCGAACAGAAAGCTTATTTCTACAAAGGCAAACGTTTGGTCGGTGAGTCGACTGTCTCGACCGGCAAACCTGGGTTCTCCACGCCTCCGGGCCGCTATCACGTTATTTCTAAAGACAGGAACCACGTCTCAAGCGAATTCGGCGATTACGTTGATGATTACGGCAACATCGTGCGATCGAATGTCGATGCGCGAAAAGATCCTCAGCCGCGCGGGACACGTTTCGATGGCGCACGAATGCCCTATTGCATGCATTTCAACGGTGGCTATGCAATGCACGAAGGCTATGTCCCGAGGTATGCCGCGTCGCACGGTTGCATTCGCGTGCCTAAAGGAATGGCCCAGCACTTTTTCGACGCCAGTCCCGAAGGCATGCCCGTGATCGTGAGAGAGTAGACGTTTTCAGTCGCATAACGTGATGTTGTGATGCTGTGATTCGCGTTTATAACCGCTCGGAAAATTGAACGAGAATGAATTAGTGATCTGAAAGGTAGCGGGTGCGACGTTATAGTGCAGACCTAAAGCCGAAAATCTCGTCAACTTGGCTTATTGATCATGACACCGCGAGTGGAACGGCATCCACGCACCGCGCCTGCGAAATTTATCATCGCGCTGCAAGGGGCTCTCATTGCGGCGATCGTCATCGCTGTCGCGGTGATTTACCTGCCGGCCCTTCGAGGAGATTTTGTGTGGGACGATTTTCTCCTGATAACAGGCAATCCGTTGTTGCAAAACTTTTCGGGCCTGCTGGAAATCTGGTCAGGCGGCAGAACAGCAGATTATTTCCCACTCACGAATACCGTATTCTGGATCGAGCATCATCTGTTCGGCGCGAACGCAACCGGCTATCACGCCGTTAATATCCTTCTGCAAATTGCAAATGCGTTGCTCGTTTGGCGATTGTTGAAGCGTTTGAATATTCCCGGCGCCTGGCTGGCTGGCTTGATCTTCAGAATTCATCCGATCCACGTGGCATCTGTGGCGTGGATTTCCGAGTTAAAGAATTTGCTCGCCATGTTCTTCGCGCTTTTGTCGGTCCTCTATTTCCTTAATTCCCTTGGTAGGGATGGACCGCTGGGCCGTCCGGTTAGCTCGGCGCGCCCGGCGGTCGCGCCCTACCAATATCTCGTGTCTCTTGTCTTCTTCGCCTTAGCGTTGCTCTCAAAAACGCAAGTTGTGTTTTTACCTTTCGTTCTGCTGTTGTGTACCTGGTGGCAACACAAAGAATACGCCGGAATTGGTAGCGGCGATCCGTCCCTACCAAAAGCCGTCGTTCAGGTGTGGCCATTTTTCCTGCTCGCGATCGTTTTGGGCCTGATCACGATGTGGTTTCAAAACCGCGGCATCGGCGAAGAGGACATCGTTATCGGGTCGCTCCCCCGCCGCTTCATAAACGCCGCAATGGCAATCTGGTGGTACGCCTGCCATGTCGTCGCCCCTGTCCGTTTGATGGCGATTTACCCGAACTGGCGATTCGATTCGCCTCGCGTTTTGGAATGGTTGCCTTTGATCGCGCTCGTCGCCGTTTTGGTTAGCCTCTGGCATTGCCGCAATCGTGGAACACGCAGCGCTTTTGTTGCGGTTGCGTGTTTCATCGTCGCCCTTCTCCCCGTGCTGGGATTAGTGCGAATGGCTTACGTGCGTAGCGGCACGCTCGTCGCCGATCATCTCCAGTATTTTGCGGACGCTCCTTTGCTCGCGCTCTTCTGCGCGGGCGTCGCCTACGCGTGGAACCAGCGACAACGCGCGGCTAAAATTGCCACTGCGACAGTTATCACAGTGCTGGTTGGCGCCCTTGGCATATATGCTTTCGCCCGGGCGGAAGTTTACCGCAACGAAGAGACGCTTTGGCCTGATAATCTCTCCAAAAATCCTGACGCGTGGCAGGCGCACATCATGATGGCGCAACGACGTTTCAAGCAGGAACGGTACGCCGAGGCCGCTTATCACGCCAGTCGGGCAGCGGAATTGAAGCCGGAGCTGCCGGATATCCATAACGAACTTGGCCTGGCTTATTGCC
>QHRD01000086.1 GCA_003220005.1 Verrucomicrobiota bacterium
CCCTGCTAGCTCGGTTACCGCGATCGCAAAGAGCGGTACGCTGAAGCACTCGGCAGCAAGGATGGACAAAAGCGCTACCAGGTTTGTTTTAGCGAGCATGCGATATACGTATCGCGGTGCGCCCCAGGGACAGCCGCACAACCAGGGCCGAATTCACTGATTTTAGTAACGTGGCGGTTACCTTTGCTTAGCGCTCAGCCTTGAACCTACCGGCAAGTCGCTGCCCATAGTAATGCGACCAAAACTTCCAGCACCGGCGAAACATCTACAACTCGAAAGGAGTTCATCATGTCAGCACCTGCAAGTTTCAAGGGGCACCCGTTCCATCCGATTATTATTCCGTTGCCGATCGGGCTCTGGGTTTTCTCGATCGTCAGCGATTTTATCTTCAAGCTCGGCTGGGGCAGTCCGATCTGGAACGACGTCGCATTTTACACGCTGGCTGGCGGCATCATTGGCGCGCTGATCGCCGCGGTGCCTGGATTTATCGATTTGATCGGCCTGCAAAATCCGAAAACAAAATCGATCGCGGTCTGGCACATGTTTATCAATCTACTGGCCGTCGCTCTTTATTGCGTCAATTTTTTGCTGCGCACGCAGCGCGCTCCGGGCGATAATCTTCCGATTTTGCTTTCCGCCATTGGGATTGTTTTAATCATCATATCTGGATGGCTCGGTGGCGAACTTGTTTACGTTCGTGGCGTCGCTGTAAAACAGCCGCCCGAGGGGAGCATTTGAATTTACGGTAGTGGCTCAGTTTGAAACTACACCGCCAGCTTCTTGAAGATAACGCGAGCACCAGTGTCGTGAATTGTCGCAGCCCAGCCGTTTGACTTTGCAAAAGCGTGGATTCGCTCTTCGCGTTTTGAGTCGGCTACCAGGCCTTCCGGCCACACTCGCGCCAAGCTGTCCTCAAAGACGGTGCAAGACATCCTTGATTCAAGTCGTTCTCGGATGTGTTTGGCGAGCGCGTCGATAAGGCAATATCAGCTATTTCCGCTAAAGAGCGATCATTTCTTCAATCGACCAGACGTGATCAGAAATTCCAGCTTCCATCGCTGGCGTCACGCGCAACGTTTGGTGAATCGCAACTTTCGTTTCATTCAAACTGAGCCACTACCGAATTTACGTTTATTGGTCGACAATCGTTGGACTGGCGCTATGCTACTCGCCAATGAGTGCTGACTTGCTTTGCTCGGCAGAGACTGCAGATGCCTCGTCCTTTGTCTTTACGTCCGCGCTCGGAGTCTGGCGATAGAAAGCGACCGTTTCTTCAACGGGCGCTGACTTTTCTCTCTTCTTTCCAAGGGAGATTTTGTGTCTGCGTCAATGAAAAGAACCAACCCTACCTGAAAATATGTTGATTGTAATGAAACCCACCGCCACTGCGCGGGACATCGATGCAGTGGTCAACGTGATTGAGGCAATTGGCTTACGCGCGCATGCGATGCCCGGAGCCACGCGAACAGCTATTGGCATCACGGGCAACGAAGGTCCGGTCGATGGCCGGCGTTTCGAAAATCTGACTGGTGTCGCAGAAGTGATCCGCGTCACCAAGCCGTATAAGTTGATCACACTCGATCTGCGTCCCGACAAAACGGTGGTCCGGGTCGGCGATGCGACGATTGGCGACAGTAAGTTCGCGATCATCGCCGGGCCGTGTGCGATCGAAAGCCGGGACCAGGCGTCCGCAGTAGCGAAAGCGGTGCAACGGAGCGGCGCGCGCTTCTTCCGCGGGTGCGTTTGGAAACCTCGCACATCGCCTTACACGTTCCAAGGCTTGGGTGAGAAGGCTTGGGGGATCCTCACCGCAATCCGAGAGGAATTCGGACTAAAGATCGTTACCGAAGCCGTTGAAGAATCGCATGTTGATCTGATCGAAAAACACGGCGACGTGATTCAAATCGGCGCTCGCAACATGCAGAACTTTTCGCTCCTAAAGCGCGCGGGCCGGTCCAGGTTGCCCGTGCTGTTGAAGCGCGGAATGGCTGCAACACTCGAGGAGTGGTTGCTCGCAGCGGAGTACATCATGGCTGAGGGCAACTACAACGTCATACTTTGCGAGCGAGGCGTCCGCACGTTCGCGCAGCATACGCGTAACACGCTCGATCTGGCCTCGGTGCCGGCGATTCGGCGCATTTCGCATTTGCCGGTGATTGTTGATCCCTCACACGGGACTGGAACCGCCTACATGGTTACGCCACTCGCACGCGCCGGGATAGCAGTCGGCGCGGACGGTCTTATGATCGAAGTTCACAATCAACCGGAGCTCGCTCTTTCCGACAGCGCACAGGCGTTAACACTTTCAGAGTATGCGCAGCTCATCGAACAAGTTCGTGCTATTCACAGTCTGATGACGTCGGACGGCGAGGGCCAGTTGAAGACAGCTTGAGAAAGCCGGAACGATGCTTCTGCTGATCGACAATTACGATTCCTTCACTTACAATCTCGCGCAGTATTTCGGCGAGCTAGGCTGCGATGTTCTCGTCAAACGGCACGATGAAATCTCAACTGATAAAATCGCAGCGCTAGCTCCAAGGCACATTTGCATTTCCCCTGGCCCATGCACGCCACGCGAAGCAGGCATCAGCAAGAACGTCGCTCTAACGTTGGGTCAACACATTCCGATTCTAGGCGTCTGCCTTGGTCATCAATGCATCGCCGAAGCCTACGGCGCGCGCGTGGTGCGCGCAGATCATCTCATGCACGGGAAATCGTGCATGATCAGGCATAACGGCAGCGCGCTTTTTTCGAATTTGGCGAACCCATTTGAAGCAGGCCGGTACCATTCGCTGGTCGTCGAGCGAAAGTCATTTCCTGCCTGTCTCGAGATCACCGCCGAGAGTGACGACGGTGAAATCATGGGGTTGCGTCATCGCGAATTCCCGGTGCAAGGAGTGCAATTCCATCCTGAGTCAGTTCTCACCCCCGATGGCCAAAAAATTCTGACCAACTTCCTTTCACATTGAATGATCACTCCGCCGCTCGCTGAATTCTTGCAACTCGCAAAGCAGGGCAATGTCATCCCTGTTTTCGCTGAGTTCCTTGGCGATTGCGAAACTCCAATATCGGCATTCCAAAAATTTAATCGTTGCCCTTACAGCTTCCTTTTTGAATCGACGGAAAAAAATGACGTTTCCGGTCGATTCTCATTCGTCGGATTCGACCCACGATTGGTTATTGAAAGCTACGGGAGTGAAATCCGTATCGTGCGAAACGGCATCGAGGAGCGGTTCTGCACCACTAGCGGTCCTCTCGATGAAGTCCGCAAATTGATGGCGCGATACCGATTCGTT
>QHRD01000085.1 GCA_003220005.1 Verrucomicrobiota bacterium
TCGGAAAGGCCTCGTGGACGAGGCCATTGTGCAGTTTCAAAAAGCGCTGGACTCAGGGGTCGAGGATGGTTACGCGGCCAGTATTCACTACAATCTCGGCAACGCTTTTCGAAAGAAGAAATTGCTGGGCGAAGCGGTCGCTCAATATCGAGAGGCGCTAAAAAGAGAGCCTCGGCTGGTAGCCGCCCAGGATGATTTGGCGTGGACATTGGCGACAGCTCCAGATGCATCGCTTCGGAATGGCTCTCAGGCACTTGAGTTGGCCATGCAAGCCAACCAGCTTTCCGGAGGGAGAGATCCCATCGTTCTGCGTACGCTGGCCGCCGCTTATGCAGAGAATGGGCAGTTCTCTAAGGCTTTCGAAAGTGCTAAGAGCGCCTTGGAATTAGCAACCGCGCAGAGGAACCAAGCCCTCATGGAAGCGCTGCAGCATGACCTGTCGCTCTACCAGAAAGAGTTGCCTTAATCGGTAGCCTGATCGGTATCGGGCCTGCGACTTACATCTTAAGGCGATGTAAAATCTCGCTGAAAAGTTGTAGCGGCGTTTGTGTCAAACGCCGAATGAATAGACAGGCGCTTGGCAGAAGCGCCTCTACAACACCGCATCGTTCACTTGACTTTTTGCACCGCTTGCGCATTAAGAACGCCGTCGAAAGTCTATGCATCATTCGTTGTTGGGCGTTTTGCGGGCAGTCGCCGCTGTTGGTCTCATTTTAATCGTCACAGGTTGTGGTGAAGATCCGCGTTATTCGGCGAGGACGCAGTATTTAGGCGGAGTTTACGGCGGCGCCCCCAGTGGTCCGCCACGAGACACTGTCTCTTACTGGGATGGAGACAGCGTTAACGGAAGCCCATCCGTGAAGATCAGCCTCGGAGAACAGCGCGCCTATTTTTACAAGAGCGGCGTGCTCGTCGGAGTTTCGCAACTATCCACCGGCCGCGAAGGACTCAACACACCCTTTGGTAATTTTAAGATTATTCAAAAGGACAAAGACCATGCCTCCAGCTTATTCGGGGATTATGTGGACTCGGCGGGCAGGGTGGTCGTCCCCAACGTGGACATAAAAAAAGATCCGAAACCGCCGGGGACTCACTTCAAAGGCACACCGATGCCGTACTTCATGCGCATCGTATCGGGGACGGGCATGCATGCCGGCTATTTGCCAGGATATCCGGCGTCACACGGCTGTATCCGCATGCCCGAATTCATGGCTGAAAATTTCTTTAGATCAGTCTCGGTCGGAACGCCCGTAACGATCACCAATTAGGCTGATTCCGCAGGCTCTTTATCTAGGCTTGCAGAAAATTCCTGGCGGCGTCATTCTGATGATCCCGCTGCAAAAGATATGATTGTCATCGCACAACCAAACGCGACTGAGGAACAGATCCAGCGGATCGTCACGCGCGTACGCGAGTTTGGGCTGGAGGCACAAATTAGCCGAGGCGCATCGCGCGTGATCATCGGCGTAATCGGTCCGGATACGCTCCTTCGCGAGAAGCCGATCGCCGCGATGGCGGGCGTGGAAGCAATCATACCTGTCTTGAAACCGTACAAACTTGCGGGGCGCGACTCGCGCGGCGCCTCCTCGGTCTCAATTGGCAACGTGCGCGTGGGCGACCACGAAGACGTCGTTTTGATTTGCGGGCCGTGCTCAGTGGAAAGTAGAGAACAAATTCAGTCCATCGCCACGATCGTGAAAGAATCTGGCGCAAAAATTTTGCGCGGCGGCGCGTTTAAGCCGCGCACTTCGCCATATAGTTTTCAGGGATTGCGCGAAGAGGGACTTCGGTTTCTCGCCGAAGCGCGCGCAAAAACTGGCCTGCCTGTAGTCACTGAAGTCATGGATCCACGCGATCTGGCGATGATCGAACAATACGCAGATTGCCTGCAGGTGGGCACACGCAATATGCACAATTTTTCGCTGTTGAAGGAAGTAGGTCGCAGCAGACTTCCCGTGCTACTCAAGCGCGGATTCAGCGCCACAATTTACGATTTGATGATGAGCGCCGAATACATCCTGAGCGAGGGCAACTCAAATGTGGTTCTTTGCGAGCGCGGGATTCGCACGTTCGACACTGCCGCCCGTTACACGCTCGATCTTAGCGCTGTTCCAATTTTGAAGTCTAAAACGCATTTGCCGGTGATCGTCGATCCGACCCATGCGCTCGGGCTGCGCGAGTTTGTGCCGCAGATGTCGCTCGCCGCAGTCGCCGCCGGGGCAGACGCGCTGATGATCGAGGTGCACGATTCGCCGGAATTGGCCAAAAGCGATGGCAACCAGGCGCTTACGCCGGAAATTCTTGCCGAGCTCGTCCCGCGCCTTCGCGCGGTGGCCGCTGCCATCGGCAGAACGCTGTAGCCGCTTCGCTGTGCGAAGCGCGGGCTGAGGTGTTTGCAACGCGCGCCGGGCGTCTCACAGAGACGCGGCTACAACTCTGGAAAAATTTGGCGTAAGCTCATTAGTGGAAAAATCAGCAGAGCTTCTGGAACGCGTCGCGGCGAGCGAACCAATCGCGCGCAAACTCGACGGGATACAAAAGGCTCAATGGCCAGTGCGATTTTCACATGTAATCCAGCCGGCGCAGTCGTTTCTCGCCTCCGTAATCGCGCACGTGTGGCATCGGCTTCCAACCGAGGACCGACAAGATGTGGAGTCCACGATCTGGGTGCTTTGCCCCACCGTCCATTCCCAAGAATTATTTTACGAAAGTTTAGTCAACTGGCGGCCAGACGCCCTTTTCCTGCCAGAAGCCGAGCTGGCAGCAGTCGAGAATGTTTTGCCTGACCCGGAAATTGCAGCGGAACGGCTGGCGCTGCTCATGCAAATCGGGACCGGGTCGCACGTCGTCGTCGCGACGCGCGCGAGTCTCGATCAACCTGCGCCAAAGCGCGGCACGCTCCAATCTGCTGCTAGCCAACTTCGACGCGGAGCAAACTTAAAGATGGAAAAGCTTCTCGACCAACTCGTGCGCAACGGCTATGAGCGCGTCGCGCAAGCAACCACTCGGGGACAGTTCGCCGTTCGCGGGGGCATTCTCGATCTCTACTCATGGCAGGCGCCATTACCTTTCCGCGTGGAATTTTTCGGCGATCAAATCGAATCACTGCGCGAGTTCGACATCGATTCTCAAACGTCGGTGCGTGATCTGCGCTGCGTCGATATTTTGCTCGGGGGAACCGACGATCAAAGCGGCTTCGTTCGGGATTACATCGCTCCAAATCATCTCAAGATCGAAATCGAACCGGAAGCAACTTCGAATGCACACGCCCAAATCAGCGAAGGCTGGATGGAAACTGGTCCAGAAGATTTCAGCGGCGCATTCCAAGACTGCGAGATCGGAGAATTTGCGGCCGGCGATCTCGTTCTGGCAGAGGCTAAGCGCGCGCACTTTGTCGGTCGCTTAAAAGAATGGCGCGCGAACAACGCGCGGATCGTCATTTATTTTCAGACCGAAGGCGAGATTGAGCGCTTCCGCGAGATCATGGCGGGCGCTATCGATGGCATCGATTTCGTCGAAGGAACGCTCGCGCGCGGATTTTGTTTCCCCGCGACAAATCTTGTTGTGCTCTCCGCTGCGGAATTGTTTGGACGATTCGCGGTCCATGCACGTAGGCATTTGCGCCGCGCGGAGCGCCACCGAGCGCAGATCGACTTTAGCGAACTGAACGAAGGCGACCTGGTTGTGCATCTCGAGCACGGCATCGGAAAATTTCTCGGGTTGCAAAAATTTGCTGTAGGGCAAGCGCCTCGCCTGCCCGGCGCACGTGAGACAGAATCGGCAACCCCGAAAGCTTTCGGGGTTGCCCTACAACCGCAGGGTCAACCACAGGAGGTTTTGGTTCTCGAATTCGCCGACGAAGCGAGGCTTTATGTTCCCCTTGAGCAGGCGTACCTCGTTTCCCGCTATGTTGGCGCAGGGAAAAAATCGCCGCCCCTAAGTTCGCTTGGCGACGGGAAATGGGCGCGCGCCAAGATAAAAGCAGCAGCTTCCATTTTCGATTACGCCGGCAAAATGCTCGCCATCCAGGCCGAGCGACAAATGCACCCCGGTCATGCGTTCGCTCCGGACACAAAATGGCAGGCCGAATTCGAACATTCCTTTCCGTTCCGTGAAACGCCGGACCAGATGAAGGCGATCATCGATACGAAGATCGACATGGAGCGCCTCCGACCCATGGATCGCCTCATCTGCGGCGACGTCGGTTTTGGTAAAACCGAAGTCGCAGTTCGCGCCGCGTTCAAAGCGGTGATGGACGGCAAACAGGTCGCCTTGCTAGCGCCGACCACGGTTCTCGCTCAACAACATTTCGAAGTGTTCCGGCAACGCATGCTCGATTACCCGGTGCGCATCGAAATGCTCAGCCGCTTTCGTTCGCAATCCGAACAGAAGAAAGTGCTAAAACTGCTGCGCGAAGGCGGTGTCGATATCATCATTGGTACTCACCGGCTCATTTCTGGCGACATCGTATTCAAGGATCTCGGCCTGGTGGTGATCGACGAGGAACAGCGATTCGGAGTTCTCCACAAGGAGAGATTCAAAGAGCTCTTCAAGGTGGTTGATGTGCTGACGCTCTCTGCCACGCCAATTCCGCGCACTCTCTATCTTTCACTCGTAGGCGTAAAAGACATGTCCACAATTGAGACACCGCCGCTGAACCGGTTGCCGGTAGAGACAGTGGTCTCCGCTTACGATGAACGAATCATTCGCGCTGCAATTGACCGCGAGCTGGAACGGCAGGGGCAAGTATTCTTTTTGCACAATCGCGTAGCGACCATCGAGCGAGCGCGCGACCGGATCGTGCATCTTTGCCCACAGGCCAGAGTTGAAATCGGGCATGGCCAGATGGATGCGGACGAGCTGGAAGCGGTGATGTCACGATTCATCGCTGGCAAAACCGATTTGCTCGTTTGCACCACGATCATTGAAAGCGGTCTCGATATCCCGAATGCAAATACCATCATTATCGATCGGGCGGATCAATTTGGTCTCGCCGACCTGTATCAATTGCGTGGACGCGTCGGCCGAGCCGAGCACAAGGCATACGCGTATCTTCTTCTTCCGCGCGAAATGATGACATTCGGCGCCGCGCGCAAGCGAATCAGCGCCATAAAACAGTACAGCTCGCTGGGCGCGGGTTTTCGCGTTGCCATGCGCGACCTGGAGATTAGGGGCGCCGGCAGCATTCTGGGGACAGCCCAGAGCGGCCACATCGTGGCGGTTGGTTTCGATTTGTATTGCCAGTTGCTCAAGCAGGCAGTGGCACAACTGAAAGGCGATAAGCCACGGCTTCGGCTGGATGTTGATTTACGACTCGATTTTGTCGTCACCAATGAAGCGGAATTTGTTTCGCCAAAATTCCCTGTAGGGGAAGCTGGCAGCTTCCCCTACAAAATCCCGGCCTTCATTCCGGTCACTTATGTGAGCGACTCGCCCCTGCGCATTCGAGCATACCGCGATATTGCGGAAATCACTTCGCATCAGCAATTGGATCGTTTGCGGCGCGACTGGCGTGATCGCTTCGGCCCGTTTCATCCGGCAGTTGACAATTTGTTTGCTCTCATCGAAATCAAATTGGCCGCGGCACGATCAGGGGTAACTCGGGTGGAAGTGCGCGACCGCAAATTGATGCTGACGCGGCATGGGGATTTTATACTTGTCGCGGGCAAATTCCCTCGTTTAGTTGCACCGAAAGTCGGGCAACACCTCGGGGAAATCTTGGAACTGGTTAAGAAATTATGAGATACCTTGCGCGTCCATTTGCAGTTGCTTCGCTGGCGATCTGCGGGCTTGTTCTATTGCCGATTTGTTGCGCTGCGTTTGCCCAGGAACCACTGGAGATTAACGGCATCGCGGCGATTGTGAATGGCGATGTGATCACCATATCTCAAGTGCGCTCTCTATCCCAACCAAGGGAAAAGCAGTTGCGGGCGCAATTCACCGGCCAGGAATTAGAAAAGCAATTGAAAGCAGCGCGGGAATTAGCGCTGAAAGACTTGATCGACCGGCAGCTTGTCCTTCAGGCGTTCAAAAAAGAGAAGTACGAAATTCCCGATCATTTCATCGACGAACGGGTCCACGAGATCATCCGGGAGAATTTTGGCGGCGACCGCAATACGTTTATCAAAACACTCGAAGCCCAGAATTACACTTTGGGCGAGTTCAGGCAAAAGGAGATGGAGCAAATGATCGTCCAGGCGATGCGCAGCCATAACGTCAAAGCGAAAAGCGTTATTTCGCCTCCGAAAGTAGACGAGTACTACAGGAAGCATCGCGACGAGTTTACCAGCAAGGAGACGATCAAGCTGCGCATGATCATGATTCCCGGCCAAAAAGATACCGCCACCGCGCCGGCGCAAAAGGCGCTGGCCGAAGAAGTGCTCGGCCGACTTGCTGGCGGCGCAGAGTTTGGCCAGACGGCGCAAGTTTATTCGGAGGACAGCACTCGCGACAACGGCGGCGACTGGGGCTGGATCGAACGCAACACTCTGGCTGGCCCATTGGAAAAGATCGCTTTCAGCATGCCAGTCGGCAGGGTTAGTAACATCATCGATTACGCCGGAAATTATTATATTCTCAAAGTTGAGGACAAACAGGGCGGCACGACGAAATCACTCGCCGAGGTGCGCGCTGATATCGAGAAAAAACTCATCCAAGAGGAAGCGCAGCAAATTCAGGAACGCTGGATCGCCAGCCTGCGCGAAAAAGCCTACATCAAGACATTTTAATTGGTCGACAGGCCGCGCTGTCCCGAAAGCTTTCGGGAGACATCGCAGCGCCACTTCCCTGTCGGCTCTGACTGCGCTCGTGCGCAATTGATTGGGTTCGACTACGGTCACGAGCATGACGAAGCCGCGCATTGGCATCACGCTGGGCGATTGCGCCGGGATCGGGCCGGAGATTGTCGAGCTTGCTCTAAAATCTAATCGCATTGCGCGGGCAGCCGAATACCAGATCATCGGCAAATATCCCGATTGTACGCGGGGACATCCCACCCGCGAAACTGCCCGTGCCGCTGCGGCTTCGCTCGAAGAAGCAGTCACACTCGCGCGGCGAGGCGAGCTCGATGCAATTATAACCGGGCCGGTTCACAAAGCCGGGATGTACAAAGTTGGTTTCAAGTTCCCAGGGCAAACCGAATTTTTTGCAGCGCGCTGCGGCGCCGAAACTTTCGCGATGTGTCTGACCGGCGAAAAGCTGACCGTAGCGCTGGTCACCACGCACATTCCGTTGCGCAAGGTCCCGCGCGCACTCAAGCAGTCGGAGATAGTCCGTGTCGGCCTCCTGCTTGCGGAGTTTCTTCATCGCCGAGGCAAGAATACGCCGCGCATTGCAGTTGCGGGATTAAATCCGCACGCCGGCGAATCGGGCAAACTCGGACGCGAAGAAATCGAAATCATCGCGCCGGCTATTCAAGAATTAAACTCGTCACTTGTCACTCGTCACTCGTCACTCAGTTTCACCGGACCGCACTCCCCGGACACAGTTTTCCGCCGCATGATTGAAGGCGAATTCGACGCGGTGCTTTGCATGTATCACGACCAGGGATTAATCCCGCTGAAGCTGCACGCATTTCACGAAGGCGTGAACGTCACGCTGGGCCTCCCATTTCCGCGCACCAGTCCCGATCACGGCACTGCATTTGAAATTGCAGGCAAGGGAATCGCGCGCCCCGACAGCATGATCGCCGCGATCAATCTCGCGGTGGAACTGGCGAAAATAAAACCCAAGATATGAAATCTGGAAGCCAGGAATCCCGGATGATTAAACTCGAATCTTCTTTTCCTGGTTTCCTGATTAGTTTCTATGTCGTGAACATCACGAAGTACGCATCGGTCTTTAACATTGGGCTGCAAAACACGTTCGTGTATCGCTGGAATTATTTCCTGCGCGCGCTCTTTGGGCTGATTCCGCTGGCAGGCACAGTGTTCCTTTGGAGCGCGGTGTTCAAAGAGCGCGGCGGCGGACTACACGGCTACGATTACGGTTCGATGATTCATTATTATTTGCTCGCCATTCTGGTGAGCAACCTGGTCGTGCCGACTGAGGATGAATGGCAAATAGCGGCTGATATTCGCGAAGGCCAGATCAACGCGCTGCTCACCAAGCCCATGAGTTATCTCGCTTACCGGACCAGCATTTTTCTGAGCGGCCGCCTTGTCTACAGCTTCGTCACGCTGCCGCCAATTGCGCTGATCTTCATTTACTTCCGGGAGTACATCGTGTTGCCAACGGATCCTCTGATTTATGTGTTGACCGTCCTCTCGATCGTGATGGCCGCGTTCATTCAATTCTTCATTACCTACAGCCTCGCCATGATGGCGTTTTGGATTTTGGAAATCTCCACCATCGTGTTCATCGTTTATTCCTTCGAATATTTTTTGGGCGGCCAGATGTTTCCCATCGACATCATGCCGTCCGCGGTCCAGGCCGTGATGAAATGGCTGCCGTTTTATTATGAGTTGTTTTGTCCCGTGGCGATCTTTCTCGGCCGATTAAAGGGATTCGACCTTGTGCAAGCGCTGGCGATCCAATCCGGTTGGCTGTTACTCACGTGGACGTGGGCGCGCTTCATGTGGCAACGCGGCCTTGGTCATTACCAGGCCGTCGGCGGATAGGGGAGCGCACGCGTCCCGCGTGCTGGTTTCGGCGTCACGCCGAAACACTCTTTCCCTTAAGTTCTATTTCACGTGAACCTTGATTGTTCACAAAAAGTTCGCGCACGCGGGACGCGCTCGCCAGCACGCGAGACGCGTGCGCTCCCCGTAAATCTCGCTACGCTCAACGCCATGGCGCGACTTCACGAATATCAGGGCAAAGCCATTCTCGCTGCGAACAGATTCAAGATTCCACGAGGTCGCGCCGTTTCGAATGCTAACGAAGCTGCCGCTATCGCGAAAGAGTTAGGCGGCGAAGTTGTGATCAAGATTCAGGCTTGGACCACTGGGCGCGCAGGCATTGGCGGAGTCGTCTTCGCGAAAAAGGCAGATGAAGTTCACGCGCACGCTGAGCGCATGTTGTCGATGAAAGTGGGACAGTTCCCTGTCGAAGCCGTGTTGGTTGAAGAGAAGATCGATATCGATCGCGAGTTTTTCCTTTCGTTCGCCATCGATGATGCTGCGCGCGCACCAGTGATTATTTTCGCCGGCGGCGGCGGAACCGGAATTGAACAGCGTGCAGCATCGACGCGATGCATCACGTGCGAGGTAAACACCGGACCACTCGGTTCGGCAGTAATAGAAGCCGTTGACGCGTGTGGACTTTCGCCTGCGCATGCGCAGCAGCTCGCTGAGTCTATTCAAAAATTATTTGCCGCCGCGCGCAGCGTCGAAGCGCGCTCGCTTGAAATTAATCCATTGGTCCTGACCAGAAGCGGCGAGTTCATTGCCGCCGATTGCCGGATCACGATTGATGATTACGCCGTGGCGCGACATCCAAAGCTTGGAATTGAAATCGCGCGCGAATTCGATCATCCGCCAACGCCTCTGGAGCGCGTTGCTTACGCGGTCGAACAAAACGATCATCGCGGCACATTTTATTTCGCGCAATTGGCGACCACCGCGCCGAAGAGCTCGAAAGGTCTGGTTGGATTTCACGGCGCAGGCGGCGGCGGATCGATGATGTCGATGGACGCGATCGTCAACGCAGGATTCACCATTGCCAATTTCACCGATACCAGCGGCAATCCATCCGCGTCGAAAGTGTATCGTGCAGCACGCATCATTTTGGCGCAGCCGGATCTGGTCGGCTATTTCGGTTCCGGCTCGGGCGTCGCGAGCCAGGAACAATATTGGTCTGCCTACGGCTTGGCCAAAGCACTCTGGGAACTCGATCTGGATATTCCCGCAGTGATTCGCCTGGGCGGCAACACCGAAGATCGCGCGGTGGAGATTTTGCTTCGTATGTCCAAGCTGCTGCGGACGCCGGTGGAAGGCTATCGCAAGAGTGACACACCGGCGTTCATCGCGTCACGGTTCGCCGACCTCGTTGCCGCCGCGAAGGGCATCAAATGGACGCTGCGCCTGCCGCGAGTACCCAAATTTGCGAGAAATCCATCGGCCACGGTGCTCCCGGTAAAAAATGGCCGCGTCTGGATCGACACACCACAGTGGAGAGACATTCGCGCCGCGGTCGAAACCCATTCCGGCGGACTAGTCATCGATCGCGACGGCGCACCTACAGCGGCGTTGCCAGCCGAAGAGTTTGCCACCAAAGACTCCGAACTGCTCGCCTGCGATGTCGAATGTCGTCTTGCGAGAATCGAAGGCTTCTATTTGGAGCTTGATATTCCGGGGTTGGACGAACTGATTGGGGGCGCGCATTAATGGCAATTTTAATCGACGAGAAAAAGCGCGTGCTGGTGCAAGGGATCACCGGACGTGAAGGCCGAAAGGTGGCCAGAGCGTGCTGGGCGTCCCGGTATTTAACACTCCGCAAGAAGCTGTGAATTCGTTAGGCCAGATCGACATCTCAGTGGTTTTCGTGCCGGCGGCGGGCGTGAAGGAGGCGGCCACCTCGGCAATTGAAGCGGGAATCAAGCTCGCCGTGCTGGTGCCGGATCGCGTACCGCTGTGGGACGCGATGGAGATCGCGGCGTCCGCGAAAGCAAACGGCGCGAGGTTTCTCGGACCGAACACGCTCGGAGCACTGAGTCCTGGCAAGGGCGTGGTCGGGATGATCGGTGGTCGAGCGGAAAGCGCGCGACAATGGTTCAAGCCCGGCGTGCCGAAGGGCGTCGGCGTAATCAGCCGCTCCGGCGGCATGGCTTCGAGCACTGGCTATTATCTTGGGCAAGCCGGCGTGCGCATTTCAACCATTGTGCACATCGGCGGCGATGCGGTGATTGGAATTCGTCTGCCGGACGCGGCGCTGATGTTCGAACAGGATCCGCTCACCGAGGCGATCGTAGTCTTCGGCGAAATCGGTTCGTCGCAGGAAGAAGAACTGGCGCAATTGATCGTCGATCGAAAAATCACCAAACCTCTAATTGCATACATCGGCGGCAAAGCTGCGCGCGAAGGCACGCGCTTCAGTCACGCGGGCGCAATCATCGAAGGCGGCCGCGGCACCCACTCCGGGAAAGTGAAAGCGTTGCGCGAAGCCGGCGCGACCGTGGTCGAAGCATTTGGAGAGTTGCCGGGTGCAGTCGTGCAGATTCTCAAGGAAACGAAAGGAGAAGGTCTGATGAACGAAACCGATAAAAAAGCCGTCTGGAACACTGCGATCACGCGCGTGGAACCGAACAAAGTGGCCGTGCGCGGATACGACATCGCCGAACTGATGGAGCGCGTCTCATTCGGTGCGGCGGTTTACTTGATTTTGACCGGTGAACTGCCGTCGCCGGCCGTCGCGCGTTTGATGGACGCGATCTTAGTGTCGTCGATTGATCACGGAGCGACGCCTCCCAGCGCGTTAGCTGCACGAAGCGTCGCATCCACTGGCGCGACATTGAGCGCGTCAGTCGCGGCTGGAATCATGTCGATCAATCGTCATCACGGCGGCGCCATCGAAGATTGTGCGCGGCAACTGAAAGCCGTTGTCGATCGCGCCACGCGCGAATCGATTTCAATGGATGAAGCCGCTGGGCGCACGCTCGCAGCCATGCGTGAAGCAGGCGAACGCATGCCGGGATTCGGTCATCGTCTTCACACGAAAGACCCGCGCACTGTGCGCTTGTTCGAGCTCGCGCGCGAAGCCGGCGTGGACGGCGTGCACATGCAGGTAGCACGCGCGGTCGAAAAAGCGTTCGCGGCGGCGAAAAAATCGCTGCCCATCAACGTAGACGGCGCCATCGGCGCGATCCTCGCCGATCTGGGAATGAACCCTACCGCGCTCAATGGCATTTTCATGATCGCGCGCACGCCCGGGCTCGTTGCGCATGTTATCGAAGAACAAACCCGCGAAAAACCGATGCGCCGCATCGATCCGTTCAATCACGGCTACGACGGAGCGCCAGCTCGATCCTTAACCACCCGCCTTCGCTAAGAACTCCAGCGCGGCAGGCTACGGGACAAGAATAACCAGGAATGCTCACGCCTCGAGCGCGCTTTGGATGTGTCTGAACCCTCGTAAAGAAAATTGTTGACACACCTCTGCGACCTCACCCAACATTGCCAGCACCATTCGCGGGTTTACCGCTCAGGGAAACGATTCCACTTCATTTATGAAAACAAATTCTACTTCACAATCTGCCTTCTTTAACCTTCGTGTTTTAATTGCCTCTGTTTTTTGCGTCACCGGCGTCTTCATCGCGTTCGGTGCCGCGCGGCTCTACTCCGCTCCGGCAAAGGCTCAACCAACGAGCAATTCTCCCAGCGGGCCGACAGTCACGAGTATGATCGGTCCTGTTGCTCTAAACCAGGACCTGCGAAGTCTGCCTTACGTCGCCCCGCGTGCAGACATCGAGCGGCCACGCTTGACGCGACACGGTTTTGCGTCAGGCCAGCCAGGAAAATCGGGTACCTCTGCCCTCCCGCACGTCCAGTCGCTGTTGGAGAAGATGCTTACCCCGATTCCAAACATGCCGCCGCCGCTACTCATATTTGCCGGAACCGATCGGGTGGGGAGCGGCTGCGAGTGCCGGCCACCTGACACAAATGGCGACGTCGGCCCGAACCATTATGTGCAAACAGTCAACATAGGGTTCAGGGTTTTTGACAAGTCTGGCAACCCGCTTACCCCTTTCACCACGTACGACTCGTTCTTTGCCCCCTTGGGTACCGGCAATCCCTGCGGCAATAACCAAAATGGCGGTGACCCCTTTGTTTTCTATGACCAGATCGCTGATCGCTGGGTGGTAAGCGACTTGGGCTTTGACTCGTATCCTGGCCCTGGCCCATACTATGAATGCATCGGTGTATCGCAAACCCCCGATCCTGTAGTTGGCGGCTGGAATTTATACGCCCTGCTAGTGGATCCGGTGAACCTGGACGATTACCCGAAGGCGGCGCTGTGGAATAATCCCCAGCCCGGCGGCGCCTATTTTTTCACGTTCGATATGTTTAACCAAAACGGGTTCTTTGTAAGCGTGAAGGCTTATGCGCTGGATCGCGGCTCGATGCTCACTGGCGGCCCCGCCAACGCGATTTCATTCGAGATTCCTGGGGGTGATCCCGGCTTGGGCGCTTCCTATCGTTTGGTAGCGGCAAATTTTCGCACCGGCAGCCCGCCGCCTGCGGGCCGGGATGAAATGCTCCTGGCTATCGATTCTCCGGGCAGTGGCGGCGTGACCTTGACCCAGGTTAAGGGCTGGAAGTTTCATGTCGATTTCGGCACCCCGGCCAATTCAACTCTGGGCGTTGGCCCTAACCACGCTCCGAATTCTCTGATCACAGTCAACGGGTTCGTTGACGCATTCGATTCTAATTTCAACTACCTGCTAGTGCCACAGGGGGGAACAACGCAAAAGCTCGATACACTGGGCGACGGCATCATGACGCCGGTCGTTTACCAGAATCGCAACGGCACCGAATCGTTGTGGGCTGACCACACCGTGCTCCTGAATTACCCGAACGGGCCGACTGCTGTTCGCTGGTATCAATTCGATGTTACCGGCGGCAATTTTCCTTCCACAGCGGTGCAACAACAAGACTGGACCAACGGCAACGACGGTTTGTGGCGCTGGATGGCCGCCATAGCTGTCGATGCAAACGGAAACATGGCCCTTGGCTATTCAGTATCGAGCGGCAGCATATTCCCAAATATTAGTTATGCCGGGCGTCTTGCCAGCGATCCGCCAAATAACCTCGGACAAGGTGAAGCTGTATTAATCTCTGGCAGCGGCTACCAGACCTCCGCGAGCGGACGCTGGGGCGACTATAGCATGACCACGCTTGATACCGATGGCACGAGCTTCTGGCATACGAACGAGTATTACGCAACGACGGGCAGTTCCTGGAACACGGAGGTCGGCAAATTTCGCTTCCCTGTCGTGCGGGTTCCTCCGACGCCACGGCCTCGTCCGACGCCACCGCCGCGCTGATAAGCCTACGTCGTAAACCAGGCGTGCTGCGAACTTGCTAGTTCGCGGTCTGCGAAGTCACACTGACCTAACAGTGTCAGGCGTGCTTGCCGCGCCGATGGTAACGAAGATGGGTCGCCTGCGAGATTGGAAATCATGCAGTCGGCACGGCTGGCTGCACAGAAGAAATTCCACATAAAACTAAAAAATTATTTGACACACTTCCATCATCTCACCTAGCGTCTTGGCTACCATCTCCGGTGTTCACCGCAGAAGGAAACAAATCCACTTCATCTATGAAAAAGAAATCCACTTCAAAATCAGCCTTCTTCAACCTCCGTGTTCTCCTTGCCTCTGGTCTTTGCCTCGGCGCCATCTTCGTCGCGCTGCTTGGCATGGGGACGTTCTCAAATCTGTTCGCCCAGACAAAAGGGACACAACAACCCGGCGTTGCTGGAAGACAAGACGCACCCGGCACGCAGACGCCCGACGTGGTGCGGCTGGTTGGCCCAGTAGTCGTCAACACCGCTGTGCGAGACCTGCCTTACATTCCGCCGGCTCCACAGATTCTAACGGAACGCATGATACCACATTCGCGACCAAACTTGAAAGAGCCAGCACAATCGGAGACCTCTGCGTTCCCACAGTTCCAGTCGCTGTTGAAAGGAATTTTTCACGCCATGCCGAATATGCCGCCCCCGCTGCTCACATTTGACGGGATCAACTCATCTACGAGCGGGTGCGGTTGTTTGCCGCCTGACCCCAATGGCGACGTGGGCCCAAACCATTACGTGCAAACGGTCAATGAGGGGTTCAGAGTGTTTGATAAATCGGGCAACCCGCTCGGGCCCTTTACCACTTATAACTCGTTCTTCGCCCCATTAACGGGAACACCTTGCGGCTCCAACCAAAACCAGGGGGACCCCTTTGTGTTCTACGATCAGATGGCTGACCGCTGGGTGGTAAGCGACTTCGCTTTTGTCTCGTATCCTGGCACCAACTTCTATGAATGTATTGGTGTGTCCCAGACCGGCGATCCCGCGGGCCTATACTTCCGCTATGCCCTCCTAGTGGATGCGGCGAACCTTGATGATTATCCGAAGATGGCGATGTGGAATAATCCGCAGCCCGGCGGCGCCTATTACCTCGCGGCGAGCATGTTCGACAGCACTGGAAACTTGGTCGGCGATCGCGTCTTTGCGCTCGATCGCGGGTCGATGCTTACTGGGGGTCCCGCCAATGCGATTGGCTTTTTGTTTCCTTCGTCCGTCACCTACCATCTGATGCCGGCGTCATTTCGCACCGGCACCCCGCCCCCGGCGGGGAGAGACGAGTTTCTCCTCGCCATCGATAGCCCCCCTAACGGCGGCGTAGTCCAAACCCAAGTTCACGGGTGGCTCTTTCACGCCGATTTTGTTAACCCGGGTAACTCAACGTTTGGCATTGGGCCCAACCACACTCCGAATGCCGAGGTTGCTGTCAACTCGTTCATTAACGCTTGCAACCCGTGTAATAGCTCGGCTGGGTACGACATTGTCCCACAGCAGGGAACGACGCAAAAGCTGGACACGCTAGGTGATGGAATTATGATACCGCTTGCTTATCAGAACCGTGCCGGCACGGAATCGTTATGGGCGGATCACACCGTACTTTTGAACTTCCCGAGCGGACCGGCGGCCGTTCGCTGGTATCAGATGGACGTTACCGGCGGCAATTTCCCGGGCAGTCCTCTTCAGCAACAAGACTGGAGCAACGGCAACGACGGTCTTTGGCGCTGGATGCCCAGCATTGCCGTGGATCAAAATGGAGACACGGCCATCGGCTATTCAACGTCGAATACGACGATCTTCCCAGGTATTCGTTATGCCGGTCGCCTTGCCGCCGATCCACCAAATAACCTCGGACAGGGTGAGGCCGTGATGACCAATGGCGGCGGTGCCCAAACGTTTAACCCTGGCCGGTGGGGCGATTACACCATGAATACCATCGATCCATCCGATGGCACGACCTTCTGGCACACGAACGAATACTATCCCACGACCAGCAGCTCCAATTGGTTCACGCGCGTCGGTAAATTCACCTTCCAACCCGGCGTTAGCCCCACGCCCACTGCTACACCGGCGCAGTGCAGCTGGGGAGCCGGGCCGAACATGCCTACGGTTTTGATTAGAGCGGTAGGGGTTTACTTCCCCGACGGCAACTTCTACACCATGGGCGGTCGTACCTCGGATGCAGCCGGCTCGGACTTCCAGCACGTGCTTAAATATTCGCCCATCTCCAACACCTGGACCCAGATGGGAGTGACGTTGCCCGATAACACGATGAACAACATGGCTTGCGGGGTGCTCAGCCTGGGAGGGACTCCCTACATCTACTGTGTAGGCGGTTCGGCAGCCGGGCAGACCACAGCCACGGCGCGCGTGTTCTACTACAACCCGGCCACCGACACCGTGACCCCCCTCACTGCTGCAGACAACTGGCCCGGGGACGCCGCAGGCACCATTCTGCCTGGCGGGTTCGCGGAGACGGGCAATAAGATGTACATCCTGGGCGGGTTTAACATCAACGTAGCTTCCACTAACCAGATCTGGCAGTTTGATCCTACTCAAGCTGTAGGCGCCAAGTGGACGCAGATGGTGAACACGCCGGAGGGGATCATGTATGCGCCTACGTGTGCTATAAATGGCATCATCTACGTTGGGGGCGCATCGGATTACTCTGGTGGAACGGTGATCGACACTACCAACTCCTTCAGCTTCAACCCAGCCAGTAACACGACGGGGGCGATAGCAGCGATACCGCGGGCCACCGGGGAGACCAGAGGCCTTAACTTCTGTAACAAGATGTATGTGCTGGGCGGCGGCAGAGTGGCGCCCAACCCATCGAACGAGGTGGACGTCTATGATCCGGTTAGCAATACCTGGTCCCTAGGCATGCCATTCCATAATCCGCGGCGCAACTTCCCGGCCGATACCGATGGCACGACCAACATCTGGCTCTCGGGCGGCTACGAGCCCACCACTCCGGCGGCCGACATGGAAATCTTCCACTGTCCGGTCAGTCCTTGTGGAGCATCGCCGACACCAACTGCGACGGCAACGGCGACCGCGACAGCGACTGCCACCGCAACGGCCACAGCCACTGCGACAGCAACAGCGACTACGCCCCCACCGACGCCTACAGCTACTCCGACTCCAAGGGCTACACCGACGCCCAGACCTCGGCCGACTCCGCGCCAGCGCCCTTAATTGGTAACGCTGACCTATCCGCCCTAGTCCCGCGCCTGCGGGACAAAAGCGGATAGCTGTGATTCGTAAAACGGGAACTCGCGAGACAACCTCGCGAGTTTTCCGTCTAAGGCTAGCCGGACAGATCGCATTGGCTTCCTTCGGCCCCATCGTAGCCCGATGCGGACGCGAGCACCCAGCAATGTGTTGAGCGCGAAAGGCGCAGCGTTCAACCCGAGTCCGCGACAGGACGGATTCGCCGTGGCGAACCTGGGGCAGCGCCATCAAACTGGGCCGCAGCGTACACGAAGCGGCTCTGCCGCAGCCGAAGCTTGAACCACGGATTAAGCAGATAGTGCGGATAGAAATTGCCCGCGAAACACCCGCCTTCGCCAAGCTGCTTTCCATCAAAGCCTCCATCTTCGCTAAGGCGCCGACATGACAAGCCGGCGAGCCGAGGGCTACGGCGAGGCAAGCGCGAAACAGCACGAAAATTTGTTTGAGTTTCTGTGCTGAACTTTGGTGGATCGGCTTCTCCGATCAAAGATTCGCCGTGGCGAAAGACGATGCCGGACGTGGCGCCAACTCGTCCGCCGTCGCTTTGGCGAAGGTAGAAGGCGCAAGATAATCAGGCGGCGAAGCCGCAACTTGGGCAACGCATTGAGGAGTCGCTGCGGCGACCGTTCCACCTTGACGTTGGATCGGCTTTGCGCCTGCTCGAAGGCCTTCGTCGCTGTGCGAAACAGGCAAAACGCATTTCTCAGAAACGCCCTACAGGACGATCTTCCATCACAGGCTGGGAACTCGCGAGGTTTCTCTCGCGAGTTCCCGCTTTAAGGGTTCCGATTAAACCGGCGGACGAGGAGGAGGAGGAGGCCTGGGCGTCGGCGTATGTCTGGGCGTATGCGTCGGTGTTGGCGACGGAGGAGGCTGAGTCGCTGTCGCTGTCGCCGTCGCCGTCGCTGTTGCTGTTGCCGTTGCCGTTGCCGTGGCTGTCGCGGTTGCCGTCAACGTAGCTGTCGCTGTAGCTGTCGCCGTGGCTGTCGCTGTCGCCGTGCCTGTGGGCGTTGCCGTCGGCGTCGGGCCACAAGGGCCAACCGACTCTACGGTAGTCGAAGGATTGCCGCCTGCTGCACCGCCGGCGACGAACCCGCGTCCGTTGTATAGCGCGGTGGCGGAGCCGCCTTCCTGCGATGTGTTCAGCGGTGGACCGAGACTCCAACTATTACTGACCGGATCATAGACCTTGGCCACCGTTCCATCCTGGCCGAGGCAGCCTACCAGCCAGAGATCGCCATTTAAGGCGAACGCCCCACCTGCTTGACAATCAGCGGGG
>QHRD01000087.1 GCA_003220005.1 Verrucomicrobiota bacterium
CAGCACTGCCGAGCCGTCCAGAGTTGCGAGCCGCCGCAGATTTTTCATCGCAGCGGCCGGTTCCACGCCGAGAGCCAGCGCGGCGGCATACGGTGCGACCACCAAGTCTTCGTCCTGCCCACGTTTCAAAGCCAGCGCAGGTACGCCAAAGGCTCGGTATTGATAAACGTTGTGTCGGTCGAGCGCACTGAAGGCCGATTCCGAAATGCCCCACGGCACGCGGTTTTGCCGGGCATAGCCAATCTGGCAGCGCACGGCGTCGTAACAGGCGCGATCAAGCAGCGAATTCTCATGCGTCTGAGTGAACAACAGCGGCATCAAATATTCGAACATCGTCCCGTTCCAGGACAGAAGCGGCAGCCGTCCGTAGGCGGAGCCGAAGGGCCGGCTCAACGCCCACCAGTGTTCTACCGACACTTCTCCGCGGGCGATGGCAAGGAAACTCGTTAAGCGAGCTTCGCTTGCGAGCAGATCATAAAATGAGGTGTCCAGCCGGCGCTCAGCCACCTGATAGCCAATGGCAAAAATCCGTCGTTGCTCATCGTACAGAAATCGAAGCCCCATGCCTTCTTCCAGCTCTCGGCTCTGGGCGATTAATTCGTCCAATTGCGCGAGCTGCTCCGAGGCGTTCTGGCGCGAACGGTCGACTTCCGTTACGAGAAGATCGAGCCACTCCCGCACGTCGCGAGATATTTCCTGGTCCTCTCGCCTCTGATAAAAAGGAAGCAGCGGCACCAGCCCAGCAATGCCCTCGACGGCAATGTTGTGTAGCGAAAAGCTGGCCGCGAGCGCTTCCCTACGAGATTCGTGCGTCGCTTCGCCTAACGACATCAATTGCGCCGGCGGCGACATTAGAATTTCCACCGGACGAAGATATTTATCGATGACACCGTTCCACGCGGCGACCTGCTTCGAAACTTGTCGCGCCCAATAAACACGCGGATCGGTTTCCTCCCCGGCATAGTGGAGCAGAATGTCCTGCGCCGGCTCTCGAGCTGTCCTTACGCATAGGATGATTTCTTCCAAATCACTCGGCTGGCCCGTGGTCAGTTCGGTCAGGCGGAGAAACGCGGGAGGAAGTTCCGCGGTTTTCGTACTGAGGGCGTTTTGCCGGAGTACGCTCAGCGTGTCGGCTATTCCACGCAATGCGGACTCGTCCAGAAGGGTACGCGCGGCCAGCTCATCGCAGCTGATTTTGAAAGTCCAGAGGCTGGCAATCAAATTCCCGCTGTCCACGGCAGAGACGTAACGTGGACGCAAAGGCTCCAGCGTGCTCAGGTCGTACCAATTAAAAAGATGGCCTTCGAAACGCTCGAGCCGACCCACGGTTTCAAGCGTGTGGAGATTGCGCTCCACCAGATCATCGATGGTGATATAACCGAAATCATTCGCCGCCACTGTCGCCAGCATGGACAGGCCGATGTTGGTCGGTGAAGTGCGCATGAAAATTTCGCGCGTTGGCGTCTCCTGGACATTGTCCGGCGGCAACCAAGAGCTCTGTGGTCCGACAAAATCATCGAAGTACCTCCAGGTTCGTCGCGCGGCCACGCGCAGGAATCGGCGATCATCCGACGTGAGCGTTCCGCCACGCCAACTCTTCGCTGGGCGATTGATCAGCATTACCGCCACGGGAAAAAGAGCGCCCAACAGGAGGAAGGGGGCGGCGGGTACCATCGCCGCGGTTCCGCGCGACGCTACTCCGATGAAAAGGAGCACGCAGGCAGCAGGAATCCAAAGTCTGCTGAGAATAAATTGCAGTTGCCGACTTTTCGCGCGCCGGTGAGCATCTGCCGCCGTCTCCCATTCCAAGAGCAGTCGACGCGACCTCGTTCGCCGGTAGATCACTCGAACAATGGCATCGAGTGCCATGCCCGCGTAATCCGCCAGAAAAATCACAGCGAACGAGGAGCGCAGGAGGCGGTCGCGCGGGTCGCGCCAAAATCTCGTCCCCGGTGGTGGCGGATGGAATAATAGTGCTAGCAAAGCATTCAGGGTCGACCACAACACCAGACCTGCGATAAGCGCGCTCCAAAGCATCGGAGCAGGCGTGAAAAACCAACCCACCAGGAGGAGGGCAACGATCGCTGGTGGCACCAGACTCCGGCGCAGATTGTCTAAGATCTTCCAGCGGTTGAAAACGGAAAGCGGATTGGGCTCCATCCTGTCGCCGCCCAGGGGCACGCAAGACTTGAGCCAGTCAATGATCTGCCAGTCGCCGCGAATCCAACGGTGTTGCCTGCTCCACCACGCGATGTAACTATTCGGGAAGACGTCGAGCAGTTCGATGTCCGTCGCCAGTCCCACGCGGACATGACATCCTTCCAGCAGATCATGGCTCAACAAGTGCGCCGTTGGAAATCGGCCTGATAACAGGCGGTGAAACGTCCGCAATTCGTAAATGCCTTTGCCGTGATAACTGCCTTCTCCGAACAAATCCTGGTAAACGTCGGAGACCGCGTGTGTGTAAGGATCGATCCCGCGCGGATCGGCGAAGATGCGTGAGAACCATGTGGCCGTTGCGCTCGGAAGCGAAGCGCTGACGCTTGGTTGAATGATCGTGTATCCGCGAACAACGTGGCGACCATCTGGCGAAAGCCGTGCCTGATTCAGCGGATGCGCAAGGGTTTCAATCATCCTTCGGGCGGTGTCGCGTAGCAGTTGGGTATCGGCATCCAGAGTGATGACGAACCGAATGCCCTCGAGCTGCGCACGATCGCCCACATGGAGAAATCCTTCGAGTTCTGGCTTGGGTTCGCCGATAAGAAATTGATTGAGTTGCTCAAGCTTGCCGCGCTTGCGCTCCCAGCCGATCCAGCGTTGCTCGCTCTCGCTCCACATGCGGCCTCGATGAAACAGAAAGAAGCGCCCCGCCCCGTGTCGGCGATTCAATTCCTCGACACCGCGCGCCACGATGTCGATATACTCTGCGTCCTCCGGCATGTTCTGCTGCGGTGCGTCGGAAAAATCTGACAGGAGTGAAAACCGCAGATTCGCATCCGTATTTCCGAGGTAATGAATTTCAAGCCGGTTGAGTTGGCTTTGGATCGCGCTCGGGGTGGTCAGCAGCATCGGCACCACCACGAGCGTGCGGCAATCATCGGGAATGCCTTCTTTTTCGAAGGACATTTTAGGCAAGACCTCCGGGTGGAGGAGCGAGGTCACCACATAGTTCACAACCAGCACTGCTAGTTCACTCGCGGGCAAGAGTAACAGCAATCCCAGGAGCAACAGTGTTGGCGCAGACACCAACCCGGAAACGAAAAGAAGAGGAGCTACCACTAATGCGATTGTCAGCAGAAAGAGGCTTCCGAAGTAAGCGCCCGCCGCGTCGGCACGAAGCCATCGTCGTGACCGTTCCGCTAGTGGTACTCTCGCGCCGGCGGCTTGCTCAAGCACCGTTCGGCCGGCATCGATCAGATAATACCCGATATGTCGCGCAACTTCGTCTTGCGCGGTCTTCGCCAGCGCGAGGGCGTGATCGATAGTTTTTTGTTCCGAACAATTCGACCATCGGGAGATTTCCTCCACCGCGCTCCGGCATCGATCACGCGTGTCGAAATCCATCCGCGCATAAACGCCGGCCGGATCTGTGGCCAACTCGTTTTCCGCCCAGCTGGTCGATTGGAAAAGTTCCCGCCACTGGATTTGCGCAAGGCGGCGACAAATATTGATCGCATTAGTGAGCGCAATCTGCTGTACAGCCTGGTGCCGATGCTCCTGCTGCATCACCTCCAGCAGCGGCGAACGCAGCGAGCGTTCCAGCCAGCCGCTCACCACCGGGAGTGCACCCTCGTCGTCGTAGAGATGCGCGACCAGTTCGCTCGCAAAATGCGGCGTTGGCTCCGGATACCGTTCCACGAGTTCCTCCATTATTTTGAGAAATCGCGGTGAGCTGTGGCGCACGGCGGTTATGAGCCGATTTGCCCAGAAATCGGCTTCCTCGCGTTCCCTTTGCTGTTGGTCGACTTGGATCGCGAGGATGCGCAGACATTCGAGCAACTGCAATCGCAACATCAACGGAAGAGCCCAGAGCTCTCCGATATCCAGTGGCGTGATAGCTTGAAACGCCCCCAAAAATCTCCGGACAATCTCGGGATCCAAAGCTCCGTCTGTTTCGGAGACCATTTCGGCGGCAACTTGATAAACCCGGGGCAATCCCGTACCTGGACCGCTGGCGATCAGAGGCAGCTTTCCATACTGTTTTTGCGGAAGACTCTTGCGTAGATCGGCAACCTGTTCGCGAATCAAATAGGCGTTATCCAGCAGCCACTCCGCCGAAAGCGTGAAGGCGTGGTGCGCCTCAGCCGACATGGTGAGACTCATGTTTGCCCATTCCAACGCGTTCTCGATTTCGAGTAACCGGTGGAGAAAAGATGGTCCCCGCGGCTTCGCTGCGCGGCTGACCGTCATTGAATTCGCAAGGCTAGCCGCCTTTTCCACGAGACGCTGACTCGAGGACAGTTCATGACTGAGACGTCGCGCGGTCGAATCGATAGAGAAAGGTGGCGGCGGATAAAAGCCGAACGTCACGGGCGCCTCGGCTTCCACACCTCGTAAAATCGCCAGCACGCGCGAGGCTTCGCTCACTTCGACTTCAGCTAGAACGAGCATTTCATTCGGCAGGATCGTGTTCGTGAACCTGGCGAAGCTCGCCGCGTCGACATGCTCCTGAAGCAACCGGACGAGAATCCAGCCGATAACAGCACCTGCTAACGCGAACGCAGCGAGTAGCAGGGCCAACCCGGCCGGCCGGTAGTCGGCTAGCATTCCGCGTTGCCAGAATGTAAATGCGCCCAGGCCCAGGCTGATAACCGAAGCGGCGGCTGCGCCGCCGGTCGCCGATATCCCATTTTCCTCGATCCGCCGTCGGCCTTTCGCCGAGGCGTGAATCGCCGCGACGCGACGAAAGCCGGACCGATAGAGATTTTTCAGCACAGTCCGATCGGTCTTCTCGCTCTGGAAAATGCCAACCACTAAAACGCGATGATTTTTCGTCTGCCGAAATCTCATACCAAATCTGACTGTATAATTAGCCTTCTAAGCGGCGTGCAACGTTTATTGCCGCGTCCGCCCTCTGTAACCTGTCTAAGAAAAAGCGCTTTGCATTCCGTTGCGTAGCCCCACCCGCTTCCGATTGCACGCTGCACCGTCCGGATTCGGAGGCAGAACTTCCGCCGCGGCAGTCGCGGCGCCATGAACGAGCGCCACCAGCATTGGCCAGTGAAAGCCGCCGACGCTGTTAGGTAGAAGACGAATGAAACCACTCTGCGGCAAGTGAAAGGCGATCTGTGTGACAAGTAGCTGGAACGAGATGATATGAATGAATGTGTTTGGTCATAGCCGGCTCAGCCGATGATTGGGCGTGAGGTTTTAACCATCCTCTCGCCCTAGCGGAAGTTCGGATTTCTAATTCAAGAATGAGTTTTTTGTAGGCGCAAAACTCGACGCCGCATTTCACATTATCCTCAAGCAGATTTAATCTCCGCGAGTTCGACGCGCGTAAACTCTCAAATGTGTTAGGCGCGATTTTGCCGAAGAATCTTCCTGCCGCACTCGTCAGGTCCTCGCAGCGACCGGTTCTCTACCAGCTTGAGCAAAAGTTCATTCATCCAACTTTGGTCGTGTTTAGACGCGACCCCGATCTCTGACTAACGAATCAGCGGTGCCTTCGATAGGATCTGCGCGGCGGACGGTTATTCGATGAAGCATTCCGGAAACGCCACCCGATGTGGCCGTGCGAGGCTTCGCCGCTTCCACGCGAAGAATTTCCTGGTAGCCGCGGCTCGATCTTTCGCTGCGGGACTCGTGGTCCCCGCCGCTGCTCGTTGCGTGGCGGCGCAGCCTGATTGTAATCGAAACCCTCCGCCTTTTTCCGTAAAATGCCGCGACCGATGAACCGTTCGAGCGAACGCAACGGTCCCTGATCTTCCGGCGTAATAAAGCTGATCGCATCGCCGATGGCGTGTGCGCGGCCAGTGCGTCCGATGCGATGGACATAATCCTCTGAGTGCATCGGGAAATCGTAGTTCACCACATGCGAGATTCCATCCACATCGATGCCGCGCGCGGCGATGTCGGTGGCGACGAGGACACGGACCGCCCCGGATTTGAAATCCTTCAACGCACGGAGCCGCTGGTTCTGCGAGCGATTGGAATGAATCGTGCCCGTCTTGATTCCGCTGCTTTCGAGACGGCGAGCGATCTTGTCCGCGCCCCGCTTGGTCCGGACAAAAACAAGAACTGTGTCGAACTGTTGATCGCGCAGGAGATGAAGCAGTAACGCAGACTTCAAGTGCGGCTGAACTTCGTAGGCAAACTGCGTGACCGTCTCGGCCGGGTTCGCGCGCCGGCCAATCTGCACAATCTTGGGCGACCGTTGGAACTGGTGGGTCAGTTCCTCGATTTCGCGCGAAAGCGAGGCGGAGAACATGAGCGTCTGGCGTTTTTGCGGCAATGCTTTCACAATCCGGCGAATCGGCGGAAGAAAACCCATGTCGAGCATTCGATCTGCCTCGTCGAGCACGAGAAACTCGACGCCCGAAAGGTTGGCTACTCGTTGTTCCATCAGATCGATCAACCGCCCCGGTGTGGCTACGATAAGATCGACCCCGGAACGCAACGCCTCGATCTGCGGACGCTCGCTCACGCCGCCGAAAACCGTGGCCATGCGCAACGGAACGTGTTTCGCGTACGCGCGCACGTTCTCCTCGATCTGCACCACCAGCTCACGAGTTGGCGCGATCACTAGCGCCCGCGGGCCGCGGTCCGAGCCGGACTGGCGATTGCGAGCTGGGTTGTAGGCGTATGTCGCTGTCTGTTTCGATTCTGCTAGCTTCATTAGAATCGGCAAAACGAAAGCAGCCGTTTTTCCCGTGCCCGTCTGCGCAATGCCGATAATATCGCGTCCCGCAGAAATGAGCGGGATCGCCGCGATCTGAATCGGAGTTGGCTCCGTGTACCCCGCGTCGCGCACGGCTTGCACAATTTGCGGCGAAAGATTGAGTGCGCGAAAGGGCATACCGCGACAACTATCGTCCGTTAAGTGCCGTCGCGCACCTACTCTTCCTTTAGATCTTCGTGTGTCCGCCACGTTCTACGTGGTTAGGCGCATTCCGCACCTGTTCTTCTCACACTGGTCCGGCGGAACGCGTTGACTTATCAGTGATGGCAGACTAGGTAGCGCCAACGCAAGTAAGCGAGCATCCGGCTTCTCAGCCGGTTCGGCGGCAATAGCTAAGAAGACCGTTGTCCGCTGCGGTCTAAACATTGAGCATGGTCAGCTCATGCATGCGGGGTTTCCCCGGAAGGAAATAGAAATGAAAAAATTGATGTTGGTATTAGTCGTGTCTGCCTGTTGCTCGGCTTTCGCGATGAACGCGTCGGCTCAGCAAGCCGATCAGGCAACAGCCGATGCCGTAATTGCAATGACGAAAGCGCAATGGGCGGCTGGAATAAAAGATCCGACGAATATCGCTGAACAGTCAAAGGACATGTCGGATGACTACACCGAGTTCAACGGCCAGTATGCCACGCGTCTCGATGGGAAAGCGATGAATTCGCGGATGACAGAGGCTGCAGGAAAAGACTCTAGCAAGACGCTCGGGGCGGAAATGGCCAATCCAAAAGTCCAGGTATACAACGGGAATGTTGCCATCCTGACTTACAACTACGTCGGCCTTACACAGGACAAGGACGGAAAGACGGAACCGACCCGTGCGAAATCCACTCGCGTTTATGTGAAAAAAGGCGACAAATGGATGTTGGTCCACGCAAACTTTGGGACGGATCCACTGCCAAAACAATAAGACTCTGAAGATCTGAGAAAGGGGCCGCTAATGCGCGCTTTGCGCTTTTGGCGGCCCCTTATCTTGTACGATCTTCACAATTTTCGCGCTTCGGCCGTCGTCGAGTTTAACCCAGTCGCCCACGTCCGCGGCCAGCAGCGCCTTGCCGAGAGGGGAAATCCAACTGACCGCGTCTCGTTCGAAATTGAGTTCGTCGACGCCGATAGTGAACCATCAAGCTGCGCCGACACGGCATCCGCGTGGAAGTCGCGTCAGTCGCCGCAAATCTCGGGAACATATTGAGATCAGCCGCGAATGACGTGATCGATCTGGCCCCCTCTCTTTTCGGACTTTCGAGATCATCAAAGTTCAGGATTCGCTCGCACAGGTATCGCATCGAACGCAGTCCGCCTCAGGCGGACGCAGACACCGGCCTCGGTTTCGTCCACACGAACGTGGCGGCGGTGTCTAGATTCCGAACTTCAACATGCTCGCGATCGAGACATTTGAATTCAAATTGAAGTCACTGAGTAACTTCAGACTGTCAGCGGATTCTACGACCTTGTGTGGGCATTCACTCGGTCTGGCGACCGCTTTTCTCAGTCCCAGAAAACGCTTGCGGCATTCCTCTCCGGCGACCGCTGTCTCGGGCATCCAAAGGCGAAATGGTTTGCGTTGGAACGCTCTCCTAATGTCTCTCATCCAACTACTATCGCACAGCTCACCCGAATCCCGGCGCGATATCTCCGGCGACCGGCTTTAAGCGCCCATCGCAGAGGAGTGCTCGACAAGTGCTAAAGTTCTTGACCGAAGATGATTAGCACTCTTACTGAGACAACTTGGCACTGGCGCGGAATCCGCGTCCGAATCGGATCTTGGTAGCTCCGGCCATGGTTTCGACCGCCGCTCTTCGCGGTTTTATCGGCCATGTTGCTCATCCCATTCGCTCCCATTGCGACGGCGCGACAGGCGGGCCAGGATTCAGGCCTATGGGACACAGCAAAGGGAGAAATAACGCCAGGAAACGCGCAAAACGCCGGAAAAAAGCTGAGCGCCTCGTGCTTGCGAAGAAGAGGCAAACGGCGGCGAAATAAAGACCGGGCTAAACTTTTTTCACGGTCGCACACGTGGCGCCCTTGCTCTGCGTCTTATTACCTGCGTTATCCCGTGAAATATTTTGCGACGAGAGATTTGTGCGCCTGCGCCCAACTACGGCGCGCCAGGAGCAGCTTATGATGCATCCGAGGAGGAACTTTGCTCCGGATCCAAACCAGCGTAGGGGGGTCGTTCCCCGATCAAAGACTGATTCGTTCGTCAGCGGTTTTTCGCTAGCGAAAGAAGATTAGGTAAACGAGAACGCTCAATACCACCGCGGCCATGATGATCATTTGCTGCAGGCGTTTCCCATTAAAGCGCTGCAGCGGAATTACCCGCGATGCGGCAGCACAATGACGGCAATGATGGTCCACGACGGAAAGCGCGTAACCGCAGGTGGGGCAAGGCTCCAGTGGCACATGATACCAATCGCAGACATCGTGCTAATAGCGAGGAATACCCGAGGAGAAGAAAATCGGGTCGCGTTTTTCGCGACCGGGGCATTTAACATTCCATTCTCGTTAGGCCGGTCTTGCTCGGTTTGCGTCGCGCTAGCTCCCGCCGCGCTCAGCCGTTAAACAGAGAGGGCAGAGCTCAGAGACGACAGAGACACGGGAATCGCCAATTGTGTTCTCGCAATAATGGACGATACTTGAGTTCTCGGCTGCGATTCCGCGAAACGCCTAGGGTCCCCACAGCGATTCGGAATTCAACTCCGGCCGCCTGATTCTGATCGTGAGCTAAATTATGGAACCAAATCTACTCAAAGCAGCCGCCGAAGTTATTCCAAATCCGAAAATCCTGGTGAACATGGTGTCGCAACGCGTTCGACAACTCTGTCTCGGTCATCGACCGATGGTGGAATTTATTCCCGGACTGGGTCACGCTGATGTCGCCCTCTCAGAGATCGCTGCGGGGAAGTTGAGCTTTGAATCGACCCTGAATCAGAACGGGAAAGATGCAGCGCCGCGGGTGGTCGAGTTTCCTGCAGTCGTTGTCAAGAAGCCAAAGAAAAAAGCAGCCTGACAACTCTTGCTTTAGAGGGCGCTGCGAATCGACGATCTGCTTCGCGAGACTCACATATGCGAAAGAGAAATCATGAAGGCGCTGCGCGCCCCCGAGTGTTGGTGCTGGTAGATGAATCGAACGTCAGCAGTTCTGTGCGTACCGTGGGACGCGGGCTCGATTGGTTGAAGCTCCGGGATTTCCTGGCTGGCCCCAACACCGGACGTGATTTGATTGAGATGGTGGTTTATGCAGGATTGCCGCCCGCCATTCCCGCCTGGCAGGACGAACGGGACAAGAAAAACAAGTTCGTCCAGTGGCTGCGCTCCAATGGATTCATGGTCGTGACCAAAGATGGCGCGCCCGCCGAAGAAGGCCGTTACAAGGCGAACGTGGACGTGATGATGGCGATTGACGCGCTCGAGCTTTCCATCGAGATGCGGCCAGATGTTGTGATCCTCGTGACGGGCGACGCCGATTTCGCTTATCTGGCCATCAAGCTGCGCCGACACGGCATCCGCGTGGAAGTCGCGTCAGTCGCCGCAAATCTCGGGAACATATTGAGATCAGCCGCGAATGCCGTCATCGATCTGGCCTCTCTTTTTCGGACCTTTGAGATGATCAACGCGCGCGAAGCGGGACGCCCGCCAGACGGCGGCCAAGCAGCCAGGTCGCCTGTGCGAGCGGGAGATGCGCAGGTGACCAAAGTTCAGGATGCGCCGGCGTCGGTATCGCATCGAACGCAGTCCGCCTCAGGCGGACGCAGACGCCGGCCTCGGTTTCGTCCGGTTGCTGGATCGCAATAAACGGTCAAAAGTTGAGACCTATGGGACACAACAAAGGCAGAGATAAGGCTAGGAAACGCGCAAAGCGCCGGAAAAAGACGGAGCGCCTCGCCCTCGCGAAGAAGAGGCAAACGGCGGCGAAATAAACACCGGACAAAGTTTTTTCACCGCCGCACGCGCGGCGCCCTTGCTCTGCGTCTTATTACCTGCGTTATCCCTTGAAATGCTTCGCGACGAGGGATCGCGCGCCAGCGCCTAATACTTTGGCCGCTGCTTTGCCACTCAGCAGTTTTCGCAACAAAGATTTCGCTTTATTTCTCTCTTGCTCCGACACATCAGCTTGCTCGATCGCGGTGAGCACGTTCTCCAGCGCCTCCGTAATCGCCCGCTGCTGTGCGATGGACGGTTGTTCCCGCTTGGAAACGCGGGTTCGTCGGCTCTTATCGATAGAGATCGAGACAGGTGGCTCCAGGCGGCCTTCGAGCACTTCGACTCCAAAATCGTTTATCTTCGCGAAGCCGGAGAGCAAACCCATCCCGCTGTGATCTTCAAGCGGGGTCCAGTCGATGAGACGATACTCTGAAAGCTGAGCCACGGCACGGAGCCAGTCGCGGCGATTTATACCTCCTGGCGCTGGGACGGCTTGCTCACCCTGGCCGAAGGGAAGAGAGCCTTCGCTTCGACGTTCATAGAGAAGCTGCAACAGGCATCCCCTGACCACAGAATCCTTCATAAACTTTGCCAGTATCATCCGCATTCCGCGCACCAACAACTCATCCACCGCGATTTTCGCCGAATGGCGACTGATTTAATGGCTATGGTCAAGAGCCAGGGGGAAGCAGTTCGTTCAGGTCATTCCAGTAACCCGCAGGCATTCTGAGCGGCGGAATTCCCCGCCGTACGGCACCGATCAGTTTGACGTCGCGTCTCCAGCGAAAACGCCGATGCGGCGATGAGCGCGCCGTTCCGCGCGCGGAATTGTTGCGACTTCTGAAGAGCTAATTCGTTAGGCGGACATATCGAAACTGACACGCTGCGCTTGGGCCAGACTGTGATCTTGTCGCAAGTGTCCGTAGGTTTTCATGCACAACGCACCGCCGTCTTTGTGCCCGAGCCAGCGCGAGACGGTAGGAATATCGACGCCGCTTTCGATGCAAATGGTCGCGAAAAGGTGTCGAAGATCGTGATGAGTGATTTGTTTCATTCCGATCTTCGCCGCCGCGTGCGTCCATGCTGTTCTGACATTCAAAAACGCGCATTACGCTCGCGCTTAAAGGCTCGTTCGCGCGCTCTTTTCGCACCTCAGTTAGCATCTGTTCCAATTCAGGATCATCGGCACATAGCGAGTCTCTCCGTTCTTTGTCGCTGTCAAAGGATCACCACCGACATGAAGCTGATGGCGAGCAAAATTTGCATCTGCCCAAGTGACGAATTTCGCTTCCCCGATTCGCAGACCGCTATAGGCCAGAAACCGCACAAGGTTGGCGCAATCCTTCGACTGCCGCGCGCCGGCCGTGCGGATCTCCTCTACGAACCGCAAGAACTCTTCTCGCGACGGTAACTCCAATCGCTTCGCGCGAATCCGCATGCGTGAGAGATTCGCCGCTGGATTCCCGAAGCGTGCACCTCTATCTACTGCCTCAGCGAAAACAGCGCGCAGTGTTCCGATGGCGTTGTTAACAACTGAAGGCGCGTACAGCTTTTGAAATCTGACTAACCACTCCTGGCAATCGCGCTCGCTCACCTTGCGCAGGTCCGTTCCGAAAAGCGCCGGCCACGAACGATTGATGAAGTCGATCAACCCTTGGCGATAATCTTTTGATCTTGGTTTCAGCGAAACATTCGCGCGAACCTTTTCAAGATAAATGCGCGCGGCATCGCCAACGGTCATCTTCCTGATCGTGACGGCGGCGACCGACTCCAGCTTCACACGGTGTTCGCGCATCGTTTCAGGGCAACCGTTGCTTAGCAACCGAGAACACGGTCGTTTCCAAACTCTTCCACACCCGCTTTCCATTCACTCTGAACCGTGCGAAATATGTTCCCGCCGGCCGATAACGAACTAAATTTTGCACCGACGTTGCCTCCCAAAGAGGTTTATCCTCGCTGCTCACGGTTGCGAAGTGTGACTCACGCGTGCCGCGGGCTAAGCTCCATGAATGGAGCGGATGGAAAGTAAACCCGCCGCAAGGAAGGCGGGCTATTCGTGACGATCAGGTCTGTTAGCGCGATGCGTCATCGTTGTACTCGGAAAAGCAAGGTGGGCAGAAAAGGCGGGCAGAATGGACTTTCGTGCGCGATTTTTTCAGCCTACTCTACGAGGGTAAATGCCGGCATAGCTCAGCTGGTAGAGCAGCTGATTTGTAATCAGCAGGTCGTCGGTTCGAATCCGACTGCCGGCTCCCTCCATTCCTGATTTTCCACTGGCGATTTTGATTTAGGCGCCGTGTCATCGACGCAGCGCGCGCTTCCTAATGAAGCGCTGGAATCTTTGTAAGCGATAACGCTTGAACAGCGACTTTATCGAATGATAAAGCTTGAGCTGGATGAAAGTAAAAACGATGAAGATAAATACCTACAGTACCCACAGCGCGATCCTTATGCTTATGGTCTCGCTGCTTTTTAGCGCGTTTGTCGCCGGTCAGGCAGTGGGTGCCGATCCACGGTCGCCTCACACCGTGGCGCAGAGCCAAGCGCCTGCCCATTTAATCATAAAGCGCAATCCGAATTTGGGCGTCAACGTGATCGTCCGGTTGTGGATCGATGGCCAGCCGGCTGGATCTATTGGATATGGCCACACCTATAGAGGTTTCCTGACGCCTGGCCATCATATTTTAGCGGTACTGGCGAGTCCCAATCCGCGGTGGCCGGTGCCCTGGCAGTTGCCTTTGGATGTACGGAGCGGTCAGACTTACGGCTTTACAGCGGTCACAGATGGTTCAGGAACTTTGATTTTGGATGGTCGGTTTGGGTTCCCACCACGAGTTCAGTGATTCGAAATTAGTTAACGAGTAAATGAAAATTCATCCAAGGAGTAACAAACTATGAAGACACGTAATTACAGTACCCGCAGCGCGATCCTTATGGTCATCCTCGCGCTGTTCTTTTGTGCGTTCGTGACAGGTGAGGCGCTGGGTGCCGAACCGCGGTCATCGCACGCCGCAGCGGCAAGCCAAGCCCCTGCGCGTTTGATCATAAGACGAATGCCAAATCTGGGCGTCAACGTAATCGTTAAATTGTGGATCGATGGCCAGTCCGCCGGATCCATCGGATATGCCCACACCTATGAAGGTTCCCTGCCGCCCGGACGGCATGTGTTAGCGGTGCTGGCGACCAGGTCGCGCTCGCCGATTCCGTGGGAAATGTCTTTGAATGAACAAAGCGGTCAGACCTACATTTTTACAGCGGGAGGAAGCGGTTCTGGAAATGTGGTTCTGTACAGCGGCGGCCTTTAGCTGGTAACGTATCCGTTTAAGCGGTCGCGCTGTCGCCGGCGAAGTGCAGAAGCTCAAGAATGTCGGAGCGGAGCCGAAGAAAATCCGAGCTACTGCGATCACGTGGTCGAGGCAGAGCGTCAGTGATGATTCGATCGATTCTGCCCGGGCGCTGGGTCATGATCATGATGCGATCGCTCATGTAAATGGCTTCATCGATGTCATGGGTGACAAGCAGCATCGTGGTGCGGCGGTTTTCCCAGAGGCGCAGCACCTCATCCTGCATGCGCATGCGGGTGAAGGCGTCGAGCGCGCCGAGCGGCTCGTCGAGCAGGAGAACCTTCGGGTGATTGATGAGCGCTCGGGCGAGAGCGACGCGTTGGGCCATGCCCCCCGAAAGATGATGGGGATAAGCGCCGCCAAATGCTTCGAGGCCCACGAGGCGCATGAATTCGTTTACTTCATTTCGCTTTTCGCGCAACACTCGCCGCGCAACGAGCCCGGCCTCGATATTGCGACGAACTGTGAGCCAGGGAAACAGGTTCGGGTCCTGAAAAACAAGACCGCGTTCTGCGCCCGGCTCACTGATTGGCTGAGAACCGATGAAGAGTTCGCCTGAATCGGTCGAATCCAAGCCTGCAATCAGACGAAGGAGGGTCGACTTGCCGCAGCCACTGGGCCCAATCAGGCAAACTAACTCCCCGGCTGCAACTGAGAAGGAGATACCGTCCAGAACCAGCCGCTTCGTAACAGGATCGTCTGGTGCGGGAAAACTCTTCCTGATTTCCCGGATGCGTAGCGCGGACGCGTCAGTTTCGGCAAATGCTACCACTTGATCGTTCCTTTCTGCCAGACCAGGACGCGATCGCGAACTTTAAACAAAAGAGTCATGACGGTTGAGAAGAACGCGGCCATGATGATGAGTGCGGCATAGACCTTACTGTATTCAGCCCAGCCCTGCGCCCAGCTGACATACCAGCCAAGGCCGGATTTCACCCCGACCGATTCTGCGACCACCAACGTCAGAAAAGACGCACCAAGCCCCATGAATAGACCAATAAAAATATTCGGAACCGCAGCCGGAATGGCTACTCGAAAAATAAGATAAGTGCGTCCCGCGCCAAGAGTGCGGGCAACGTCCAGGTAAGACGCGCGAGTGTTAGAAATACCGGAAGCAGTGAGCATCGTCACAGGAAACCAAACCGCCAGCGCGATCAATCCTGCCGACGATACAAAAGCAGAAGGTGAGATCACCATTGCAAGCGGGATCCACGCGGTGGCTGGGATGGGGCCGACGACCTTGAGCAGTGGCATCCCCCAGTAACGAATCGGGCCCGACCATCCGATACAAATCCCGCTGACCAGACCCACAAGCAGACCGACGGCGTAGCCACTTACAAGCAGCGCAAGCGAGTGCAAGGTACTATCCAGCAAAAGCCCGCGATCACTGATTAGACTGCGCAGTACCGCCGCCGGCCCCGGAAAATACGGCAGCGGGAGCATTTGGAAACCCAGCGTAACCACATCCCAAACACCGAATAACAAGATTGCGGCCGTAAAGATCGGACACATGTGCCGCATCCAGGAGCGCAATGGCATCCAGAATCGCTGGACAATATTGAGGACAATCGATACGCCGATGATTTCGTACATGAGCAGACTGTAAGAATGCGTTTCGACGGCTGGCGCGCGCTTCGAAAAGAGCAAATGAATTGCGAGGTCAAACAAAGCTGCGAGGGGCACAGCCCACTGCACGCGCCAACTGAGCGTTGATCCATGCCTGGTGAGCTCCGTGGCGTCGCGCTCCGGCTCTGTTCCCGCGAGAGTTGACTGAATGGCGGCCCGGTTCACTGCTCAACAGCCATCATATTTTTTCCAATGCACGGCGCGTCAGGGTCGGCCAGATTCGGCGCGTCCTGATCCGGTTGATCGAACATCTTTCTTCGGCAGCAGGAATCTCCTCTGTCTTTCTCGATCAATTCGGCGATCAGCCGGATATCTTCGTCGGCTGAGACTTGGGCTCCAGCAATTTTCTCTACTTCCAGAGTCTTAATCCACTCATCCGTGACACCGTCCAGATGCATGAAGGCACGTTTGGCGAGAGCTTCGGTATCTGTGTCCGCAGAAAGCATCTTGGCAACTTTCATTTCCCGACCGGCAGTGTGAACCGACTCCTCCGCGAGCTGGACACTTGGAACATAGCGCAAACGGGCAAGCGCCGCCGTGTTCAATTCAGGTGTTGAGGCGAGATATTTTTTCTCCACGGCCATTACTGCCGCAGCTCGGGGATTCGTTTCCACCCACTTCGCGCCTTTTAGCAGAGCGCGCGTTGCTCTCGCTGCCTTATCGGGATTCGCGTCTACCCACTTGCCGTTGGCGATGACCTCGCAGCAGTATTCGTCTTTGTAGGGTGCATCCATGATCTGATCCGCAATATTTCTTACCTTGCCCTGCGCGATCAGTAAGCTGCCGATCGGTTCGGCGTTAGCGACTGCGTCCACTTCCCCTTTATCGATTGCCAAGCCCAGTTCGCCTGCGGGATAAACTTTCCAAGTGATGTCCTTGCCAGCATCGATGCCGTGAGTTCCGAAAACCCGATTTGCAAAAACGAAGGGCGGCGTGCCCATTCCGGGCACCCCAATGCGTTTGCCCTTTAGATCCTCAATCGTGTGAATGTTTGTTTTTACCCCCGCTTGGACGCGCAGACATCCGCGGTGAATTCCGGCAAGGAATCGTACGTCCAAACCCTGTTCGATCGGCTTCAGGAAGTACATCACGAGGTGATGAGTGATATCGTAGTTGCCAAGGGCCAGTGCGTCCTTATAAGTTGCCCAATTGCATTTCACCAGTTCAGGCTCGAGTCCCTCCTCCTTAAAAAAACCCTTCTCGTACGCGGCGTATATCGGGGCTTCGCAAGTCAGACCGATGTAACCGACCCGGACTTTGTTTGAATTCCGAACGGTGGAATTGGAGTTTTTATTACAGCCTGCTACGAGCAGAACGCTCAGCGAAGCGGCGGTGATGAGCTTCGAAGTCATTTTGTAGCTATCAAAGGTTTTTGGAAATACCCCGATAAGTTTCGCCTGGAAAGTCCGAAATTAAGGGCGGCGCAATTGCTGCCATGATGAATGTTTTTCACAGCTACATCTTCCAACACGACTATTGAACCTGCCAGCCCTGCGTTCAACGACTGTTTAGCGCGTAAGGGCTCGCGGAGTTTGCATCTCCATAGCAAAATACTCAAATCCTGATCAAGCCATGAGACTGTTCGCATTCGCTGTTACGCTCGCGCTATCGAGTACTGCTTTCGGCCAACAGAAACCCGAGACGCCGCGCGATACGGGCAGCGATTTGCTTTGGAAAAAGCTGGAGGCGCGCGTCGGAGAGATCGCGACGCGTCTCGATGGCGTGATGGGCGTGGCCATTCTCGATCTCACTGACGGCCGAATTCTCTTGCGCAATGCTGATCACGTTTTTCCAACCGCCAGCTCGATCAAAATCGCGATCCTGCTGGAATTGTATCATCAGGATCAGGAGGCGCGCGCCGGAGCGAAAGGCAAAGTGAAGCTTGATGACATTTACACCTTCGATCCCAAAGACCTCGTTGAAGACAGCCAGATCATGGCGGGTCTCACTCCTGCTGTGACGCGCGTGACCAATCGCGACCTGGCGCAATTCATGGTCGCTGTGAGTGACAATGCAGCGACGAACGTTCTGATTGATCGCGTTGGAATGCAGAACGCGAACGCGACCCTGCGGAGCCTTGGCCTAACGAAAACGATGCTGCGTCGAAAAATGATAGACATCGCCGCGGCTCGACGCGGCGACGAGAACGTCGCCACTTCGCAGGAAATGACGCGGCTCTTGGAAATAATCTACAAAGGCAAAGCGTTGAACAAGGAAGTCACCGACCAATTCATCAAGCAACTGAAGACTTTGAAGAAGGACAGCTATCTGTCGTACGAATTGCCGGCGGACGTCGAACTCGCCGATAAGCCCGGAAGTCTGGACGGCATACGAAATGATTCAGGAATTATTTTTGCGCCCAACCGGCCGTTCGCGATCACTGTGATGACAGCTTACGACCGCGACGAGAAAGCCGCCGAGCGCGCCATCGGCCAGGTCGCTCTCGAAGCGTTTCACTACTTCGAGATGCGTGGCAAGATCTCCGAGTACGGGCGTATTTTGCCACCGGGCACACCGGGAAAATAAATTACTCAAGCGGATTGTTCTACTTCGTCTGAGGGTAACTTACAGTAACTGATAAGGATCGACATCGACGGTGACGGTGACATCTTCGGGGAAAGGAAGTTTGTCGAGCGTTTCGCGGACGAGCCGGCTGAGGCGCATGATGGCTTCACCGCGGATCAAGATGTGAAATCGAAATTGGCCTTGTAATTTTTCCAGCGGCGCGGGCGTTGCATCGCCCAAGATGAATTCTTCTGGCAGCGCTTCTTTCAAACGGCGCTTTAACGTTTCGGCCGAAAGTTTTGCGCGACCTTCGTGAGGGGAACGGACCGTGATCAAGATCGCGTGTTTGAACGGCGGGAAGTCGCAGCGCTCACGGAACTCGCGTTCCTGTTGGAAATAGCCCGCAAAATCGTGGTGGCGCGCAAACTGGATCGATGGGCTAAACGGCGTGTAAGTTTGCACGAAGACTTCTCCCGCTGTTTCGCCCCGCCCGGCGCGTCCGGCCACTTGCGTGAGAAGCTGGAACGTGCGCTCGCCTGCGCGGAAATCGGGCAGATGCAGGGCGAGATCGGCGTTGATGATTCCCACGAGCGTCACGTTCGGAAAATGCAGACCTTTCGCGATCATTTGTGTGCCGACGAGGATGTCGATCTTCCCAGTGCGAAAATTTCTCAGTGTTTCGCGATACGCGTCCTTTCGTGTCATCGAGTCGGCGTCCATGCGGCGCACCACCGCTTTCGGGAAAATCTGCGCGACCGTCGATTCGACCTTCTCCGTGCCGAAGCCGTAATAGATCAGCGCATCTTGTCCGCACGCCGGACATTTCTTCGGGACGGCCGCCGTATGCCCGCACAAATGACAGCTCAATCGTCCGGCGACTGCGGGCTCCCGGTGAAACGTAAGCGCCACACTGCAATTCGGACAGTTGCGGGCTTCGCCGCAATTGCTGCAAAGCAGCGACGTGGAAAATCCGCGCCGATTCAAAAATAAAATTGTCTGCTCGCGTTTCTCCAGACGATCAGCAATGGCTTGGGACAACTTTTCCGAGAGGATAGCAGCTTTCTTTCCCTTTCGTCGTTCCTGGCGCAGATCGACGATACGCATCAGCGGCATCTGCTTTTCGTCCACGCGCTGGGTGAGCCTGACCAGGCGATATTTCCCATTGGCAGCGTTGTGGTAACTCTCCAGCGAGGGCGTGGCGCTACCAAGAACCACGGCGCACGATCGCGACATCGCGCGCATGATACCGGGGCGCTTCCTCCTGTTTGTAGGTCGTCTCGTGTTCCTCATCGACGACGATAAGGCCGAGATTCTTCAGCGGCGCGAAGATGGCGCTGCGCGCGCCGATCACGATGCGCGCGCGACCGGAATGAATTTTGTGCCATTCATCGTGCCGTTCGCCCTCGGACAAATGACTGTGCAACACAGCAACCGCGTCCTGCACGTCGGCGAACCGGCTTTTGAACCGTTCCACCGTCTGTGGCGTGAGCGAAATTTCGGGGACGAGAACGATCGCAGTGCGTCCGCGATCCAGCGCGGCCTGGATCGCCTGCAAATAAATTTCCGTTTTCCCGGAGCCGGTGACGCCGTGGAGCAAAATCGGGCGCGCGTTCTCTGGCGACGCCAGCGCGTGCGTGACTTCCTTGAGGGCGCGCGTTTGCTCCTCGTTCAAGACGAGGTTCGATGTCGCGATGAACTGCTCGTCTGCGTGCGGATCGCGAGCCACTGCTTCTTCGCGCAGCTCGGCGAGACCGCGTTTCACCAGCGCGCGCAGGGTCTGATTATCGAGAGACGTTTGTCGCAGAAGCTGCGTCGCGCGCATGGGCGATTCTAATCGCGAGATTGCTTCGAGAAGTTCCGCCTGACGCGGGGCGCGCTTTCGCAGCTTCTCGATTTCGTCGCTTCCGATTTTGCGCGCGGGCCGGACGAACAACTGTTTTTTCCATCCGACTTCCGCGCGCCGGATCACTTGCGGCAACATGCTGCGCATGACGATTTCGATGGGGCAGCAATAATAGGCGCTGATCCATCTCGCCAGCTCGAGCAATTGCTCGCTCAAAATCGGTGCGTCGCCGATTATTGCTTCGATTGGCCGGATGCCTTTCACTTCGCTGCACTCCGGAACGGCCACGACTGTGGCCAGCGCACATTTGTCGCGAAATGGCACGCGCACGCGGGAGCCAACTCCGACTCGCTCGGCCAAACTTTCCGGCACCGAATAATCGAGTTCGCGATGGATCGCCCGATCAACAACGACCCGAACGTAATTGGCTTTCATTGTGCGCTGATTGCGATTCGTCCTCGCCCGCCAGGCCGTAATCGCCGCGCGACCGAAGGCTGGTGCTCGTGCTCGTAATCGTAATCGGCTATTGTAGCACGAACTGAATGATCCGATTCCTCTTCAAACTGGTCCTTTGCGTGCTGCTGGCACTAGCTGCAGGACTTGTTTATCTCGCAGTGCGATCGGGCGATCCGGTTTATACGTTCTACGAATGGATGAGCCCGGCGCGGTTTCAACAATACGATCCTCTGATTCGCGCCGTCGCGGTTGAACATCACCTCGATCCCATGCTGGTGAAAGCGGTCGTTTGGCGTGAAAGCCGCTTCGATGCGGCAAAAAATGGCAGCCACCGTGAACGCGGGCTTATGCAAGTAAGCGAAAAAGCGGCGAACGAGTGGGCGCGCGAAAACAAGATCGCCGGGTTTCAAGTGGAACAGCTTTTCGATCCGAGAACGAACCTGGAGGCGGGCAGTTGGTATTTACATCGCGCGGTCGAACATTGGGAACATCAGACCGAGCCGCTTCCTTTCGCGTTGGCGGAGTACAACGCCGGTGCCAGTCGCGCTCAACGATGGAGCGGCGGAAGCGGAGTGGCCGACATCCCGGTGAAGAAATTCCTTCGAAACATCGATTTTCCCGGAACGCGCAAGTACGTCGAGTCGATTATTGATCGCTACCAATTCTATCAGCGCCGTGGCAGAATGTGAAACAATTGCGGGCGCTCATAATCCAATTTATTTACGGCGCGTCTTTCGACTTTGGAGTAGAATGTCGATCTATTGGCGGTTTTTGGTGACGAAATGATGCGGCGTCGGAGTTTTCCCCTAGTTGGTCTAATTGTTTTTGGCTGCGCACTGCAACTCGCTGCGCTCGGCGATAACAATCTGCCGAAGCACAACCTCGTTTCCCGCGCGCCGGTTCAGCTGGGTGCCGCGAAGCACGAGACACACGCACGGTCGCAAAGCGCCGTCGAGTTTCCGGGTGCGAATGAAGCGGCCTCTCGAATTGAAACTTTTTCGCCGGCGCCACCAAGCCGGAGCAGCTTTATGGCCACATGGGACAGCATAAGCGGGGCGAAAGGCTACCTACTGGATGTCGCCACCAGCCGCTCGTTCAGCAGTTACGTAGCCGGATACCACAACCTGGATGTCGGCAACGTCAATGGCCGAGCTGTAAACGGATTGAATCCGGGGACGACCTACTATTATCGGGTGCGGCCTTACACTGCCGCCGGTGCAGGCGGGTACTCAAATGCCGCGACGGCCACGGCTGCGAGTCCCACCGGGCTCATCATTAACGTAACTTTCGACAGCTCCATCACAGGCAACCCTAACGCGGCGGCGATCGAGGCGATGATTACCCGGGCCGTTGGGATTTACGAGTCGCTGTTTAGCGATCCGATCACGATTCAGATTCTTTTTCGCTACTCGACTACTGAACCAGACGGCACTCCTTTGCCATCGGGGCTTCTCGCAGAGAGTGAGTACGTCATTTACAGCGTGCCGTGGAACGATTTCATCAGCGCCTTGCAAGCGGATGCGCGAACCGGCAACGATAATCTGGCGAACGCGAGTCTACCGGGCAGCGCCTTATCTACAAACTTCAAGCCATCGAGTGCGAACGGGCGATCGGTCGGGTTGGATACGCCACCGGCAATGTTCGCAAACGGCAGTACAGGAAACGGCGCACCGTATGATGGAATCGTCACGCTTAATTCCGCGCAACCGTTTCAGTTCACCCGGCCTCCTAGCAGTGGCAGCTGGGACGCGCAGAGTGGGACAGAACATGAGATCGATGAGATCATTGGTCTTGGATCGCGCCTAAACATCACCGGCAACGATGGCCACCCGGACTGGGTGGTTCAGAACTCAGGCACGCGCCAAACAGCGCTATGGTACCTCAATAATAATGCTTTCATCCGCGGCGCGTACGGTGGCTGGTTGGAAGCTGAGAAGCGCGGCGGATTTCAATCGCAAGGGTCATCCAGATTATGCTCTGTTTGCCCCGAGTACGTATCAAACAGCCATCTGGTACTTGTCTGGCCCGATGTTCATCGGAGCCGCCTATGGCCCGACCCTTCCCGCTGGCTGGGAGTTAGTGGCCACATCAGATTTTGATGACGACAGCTACCCTGACTACGTGATTTACAAAGCCAGCACGCATCAAACCGTAATAGGGTATCTGAACAACAACATGGTGGTGGGCGCCGCTTTCGGCCCGACGCTTCCCGCCGGCTGGAAGGTGATCGGCCTGGCAGATTTTAACCGCGACAGCCAACAGGATTATGCCTTGTTCATTCCGAGGACTGGACAAACCGTCATAGCTTATCTTTCAGGGCCAATGGTGATTGACGTCGCGTTGGGCCCGACTATTCCCAGCGGCTGGCAGCTGGTGGCGGTAGCCGATTTTGATGGTGACGGTTATCCGGACTACGTGCTTTTCAACACCGGCACCCGGGAGACAGCGATCTGGTATTTGAACGATAACGTTTTCGTCAGTTCTGCGGTCGGCCCTACTCTCCCGGCCGGCTGGAGCCTGGTCGCGCCGTAATGACTTCAAGAATGATTGGAGCCAGTAATAACCCACGTCGAGGCAATCGCCCCGGAGAGAAATTTCCAGGGTTCCCCCAAAAAAGTCTTGACGCAATTTCGTATTTCGCGGCAAAAGGGTGTTCCCGCGGGGATGTGTGCACCCAGACACGCGACGTGAAAAAACAAATTTATCCTTCCATTAACGCGTACCTTCTCCGGAGCGCGCTCATTTTGCTTTCACTGTTCACTTTCAACCAGAACATCTTCTGTCAGGAGAGCCTAAGTCCCGCTGCAACGCCAACACCGACCTGCCCCGCCGCGCAGAACTATACCTACACCCTGACCATAGGCTCGTATCTGCCCGGCACCACCGACGCGGGCGTCCACTGCGACGACTGCTCTACTCCGGTTCCATTCCCATTCACGGTCAAGATTTATGACACCCCCTTCACGAGCGCCCTGGCTGGCTCGAACGGTGAACTGAGCTTCGGCGTCGATTACGCCGGCTTCGGCATTACCTGTATGCCGGTGGACTCGGCTACCTATACCATAGGCCCCATGTGGGTGGACCAGACCACGCTCCCGAGCCACTGCCCCACGTGCGGCGTCTTCACCTCAGTCACGGGCACGGCGCCTAACCGGACGTTCG
>QHRD01000088.1:0-6423 GCA_003220005.1 Verrucomicrobiota bacterium
AGTCACTTGATCGCGCAATTGGCCGTTCTTGAAAAAGAGAAGAGCCGGGATGGCGCGAATGTTGTACTTCAACGAGAGACTCTGACTTTCGTCCACGTTCACTTTCGCTACTTTGACCGCGCCCGCTTTTTCACGTGCAATCTCGTCCAGCAGCGGTGCGATCATTTTGCAAGGTCCGCACCATTCCGCCCAGAAATCGACGATCACGGGTTTATCGTCTTGCGTGAGTTCGCGGTCAAAATTGGATTCATCGAGCTTGATAACGGCAGAGTTTTCCATGGCTTAAGAAAAGTAAGTCCAAATCTGAATAATCAAAATCAAAGCGGATACGCCGAGCAGGATCCACATCAGCAACATTGAATTTTTCTCCGCAGGCGCGAGCGGAATTGAAGGATTCTGTGCAGCAACATCTGGCATAGCGACAGGATCGTCGGCCTTTTTCATCTGAGCCGCAGGCGAATCCGGCATATCGGAAACGGATACTGTTTCAGTTCTTAGAACTGAAGAGTCTGGCGGGTGTGCGAGCGGCGCAAGTATCGGCTTCGGAATTGGAATGGGAGGATGCGTCTTGCTGCTGGCCTCACGAACCGGTACGTCGATTCGCGCCGTTTCGCCCGGTGTTATGTTTGGCTCCGGCGGTCTTTCTGGAGGAGAAACCGGTAACTCAACGCCAACGGTTTCTTTTTTGGATTGGTTCGGGCCGGCCATGGAGCGAAACAAATCAATCGTGGAGTTAATTGATCAAAAATCGCGGGCTTGTCATCAGTTTCCTTTCACACTCGAGGCGGGAAATCCTTTGCGCCTACGCCAGTAGATCGTAGCCGCGACTGCCGGTGATTCGTCGCCAAATAAACTCGCCAACGGGAGCGGCCTTGGACAAAACCACGCGCGCATCGACATCTGGAGCATCGCCTTCGCTTCGGGCCATATGCGGCTGATCAACCAGCAACTTCAGTTCGCTTCCAACTTTCTCGCGGGCGAGGCCGTGCGCAATTTGTTGCTGCACTGACATCGCTGCCCGGTAACGCGCGTTCTTAATTTTTGCAGGGATCTGCCTCGGCATTTTCGCCGCGCGCGAGCCTTCCTCCTGCGAATATTTGAATATCCCCAGCCGCTCAAACCGAGTGCGCCGAATGAAATCGAGAAGGCTCGCGAATTCCGCATCGGTTTCCCCGGGAAATCCAACGATGAAAGTAGTTCGCAACGTGACGCCGGGAATCCCAGTGCGCAGTTTGTAAACCAAATCTTCGATGTGTGCGCGCGAAGTTTCTCGTCGCATCCGCACTAACATCGCATCATCGATATGCTGCAAAGGAATATCGATGTAGCGCGCGACCTTGTCGCATTGTGCGATGGTTTCAATCAGTTCATCGCTCCAATGCGCCGGGTGCGTGTAAAGCAAGCGCACCCAGAATTCACCTTCGATCTTTTGAATTTCGTGAAGCAGTACCGCGAGAGTTGGTCCGCGAGCGGAATCGACCGGCTGACGCGGGCCCGGTTTCGCCGGCCATAAATCCATCCCGTAATAAGTGGTATCCTGGCTGATCAAGTTAATCTCGCGCACGCCTTCCCTAACGAGTCCACGAATTTCTGCCAGCACAGATTGCAGAGGACGGCTGCGATGTTTTCCGCGCATTTGCGGAATCACGCAAAAACTGCACGGATGATTACAGCCTTCCGCAATCTTTACGTAAGCGAAATGCGCCGGCGTGAGCCTGAAGCGGGGCGTGTCGTAATCGGGAATGTAAGTGGGGCGCGTGTCTGCGAAGGCGAGATCTCCGTTGCCCAAGTCAATGTTGGGCGTTTCAGCGTTCGGCGTTGGGCGTTTTCTTAAAAGCTTCTCAACAATCGCTCCGATCTCACTCACCTGATCGAGTCCAATGAACGCATCCACCTCAGGCATATCCTGGCGTAGTTCTTTCGCGAAGCGTTGTGACATGCAGCCGCTGACGATCAGTTTTTGATCCGGCCGTCGGTTTAAACCACGCTGCTGATGCGCTTCCAGAATCGCTTCGATCGACTCTTCCTTGGCTGAATCAATGAAGGCGCAGGTATTAACGACCAGAACATCGGCGTCCTCCGGCTGCGATGTAATTTCCATCCCACGCTGTAAAACACTTCCCAGCATGATCTCTGCATCGACCAGATTTTTGGCGCAACCGAGGCTGATCATCCCGACCTTCGGTTTCCAAGCAACACGGTTCACTTTTGTTTCCATCGCAGGGATCGATATTCGACGTTGGCCGTTTTCTTAAGACCCCTCCGACTACCCTCAGTTGACCGTTACGTCTTGGTCGTTTTCTTCCAGTGCCTTGCCGTTTTTCGTGATCGCAACAGCCTCACGATCGAGAACTCGAATGGAGATGCGTTTAGCGCTAAATTCGACCGTCCCGTCAGTGGGCGAAACCCAACGCTCGAACGCGGGCTTCCCTTTCTCATCGCCAACGGTCACTCTCACGTAAGTTCTTTTTAGCGGGCGAATCGCAACTCGATTCTTTTCACCAGATTCCGTGGGCGCTGGATTTTCTGGCTCTTGTGCTTTGGCGACGTCCTCTCGAGTCACAGGCCTGGCGCGACGCACCTCCGGCTCCTTGGGCATCACGGCAGCCGCCGCGACCGGATTCGGTGCGGTCGTCCGCTCAGGCGATGCTGTCGTCGCGACCGATGAAGCGGCCGCAACATTACTTTGCGAAGCTTGAGTCGGTGCAGGCGAAACAGGCGGTGCGCTTGGTGATACCTGCGCGGTGCGCTGTTCTTTCCCCGGGGCCAGCCGTTGCACATTGAGGACCAATTTCATTAGCAAAAAGCCGAACACCAACACCACAATCCCGATAATCAGTGGCATTGGCGAAACTCGGTCGCCGCGGCCGTTCGTAACGGAACGGCGCGGAACGACTGGCGCGCTGACTGGTTTCTCGGGGCGATTCTCCTGGAGATATGAGTAGCCGTCGACCGTCACGCGCTCGGAATCTTCGAACGCATCAAGATATGGCGTGACATCGACATCGAGAAATTTCCCGTAGATAACCAGGAATCCTTTCGCGTACGCCAGACTCGGAAACTGGGAAAAATCATCCGCCTCAATCTCCGCGAGCCGGGCGGGGCGAATTTTTGTCATCCGCGCCGCCTCATCGAGCGTGAGATTTCTCGTGCGCCTTGCTTCCTTAAATTTTTTACCGAGCCCTTCTATCGTCATGAACGCGAAAATGCCGGCTAAACGGCAGCATCGAGATCGACTAGAATCTCGCGTGGTTTGGCGCCTTCGCCGGGACCCAAAATACCGCGCTGTTCCAGAATATCAACGATGCGCGCCGCGCGTGTGTAACCAAGCCGGAGCCGGCGCTGAAGCAACGAAGTGGAGGCGCGTTTCTCCTGCCGAATTATTTCAAGACATTTCTCCACCAGCTCTTCATCCTCGCTTGTGACCTCTTCTTCGGGCGCTGCAGTGGACTGAAGCTTCTCATGCATCGCCGTGTCAAAGGCGGGCGGGCTCTGTTTCGAAACGAATTCAACCAGGCGATGAATTTCATCATCGGTCACCAGCACGCCTTGCGCGCGAATCAGACGCGAAGTGCTCGGTGGGAGATAAAGCATGTCGCCTTGTCCGAGCAAACGATCGGCTCCGTTTTCATCGAGAATGACGCGACTATCGATCTTGGAGGCAACCTGGAACGCGATTCGACAAGGTATATTCGCTTTAATGACGCCGGTGATTACGTCCGCGCGTGGAGTTTGCGTGGCCACAATCAGGTGAATGCCTGCCGCGCGCGCCATCTGTGTGATGCGCGCGATTGCGGTCTCTACGTCCGCCGGCGCAGTTTGCATCAAATCTGCCAGCTCGTCGATGATAACAACGACGTAAGGAAATTTGTCGGGAATTTCTTCTGTAGCCGGGGGCGTTGACCCCGGCCGCTCGTCGGAAGTTTCTTCGCCACCGGGGTCAGCGCCCGCGGTCACAGTTTTTTTCTTTGGGCGCCCATTGAAACCGACGATGTTTCGCACACCTACGCGCGCAAACATTTTGTAGCGGCGCTCCATCTCGTCGATCAATGACCGCAAGGCGAGCAGAACTTTTTTGGGATCCGTTACAATCGGAAAGGCGAGATGCGGCAGCGAATTATATGCCTGCAGCTCGACCATCTTTGGATCGATGAATACGAAGCGCATTTCTTCCGGAGTGAACCGAAAGAGCATGCTGGCAATCAGCGCATTGATACAAACGCTTTTGCCACTACCGGTAGTACCGGCAACCAAGAGGTGCGGCATTTGCGCCAAGTCGGTGATGATTGCTTTACCGTAAACATCTTTGCCCAGCGCCAGCGGAATTTTCGCGTGCGCTTTTGCTTCTTCCCAATCGGGTGATTGCAACATTTCGCGCAGTTTCACGGTCACTTTCCGACTGTTCGCCAGTTCGATGCCCACCGTGTCTTTGCCCGGGATTGGCGCGAGAATATTGATCCGCTCGGCGCGCGTCGCTCGGGCGAGGTCTCGTTCCAAGCTTACAATTTTGTCCACACGCACACCTTTTGCCGGATATACTTCGTAGCGCGTGATCGTAGGGCCTTTGGTAATGTCGCCCGGCGCCACGGCAATCCCGAATTGCCCTAATGTATCAATCAGGATTTGCCTCACTTCTTCCAATTCAGAAGGATCGGTAGCCCCGCGGCCTTCGAAACTGTGTTCGTCGAGCAAGTCCAATCCTGGCAACACATAATCTTCCCAGCTGGAAGCACCGCTGGTCACGCTCGAAGCCGCTTTTGCCCTTTCATCGCTGGCGCGCAATTCTGCGAGAGACGGTTTCCGGCCAACCGGCCGGACATGCTCGCTCGGTAACGCGGTTGTATCCACCACCCTGGGTTCGGGGCGATCTGCCAGTTCCTCCGGTGAAATCGTCGCGCCGCCCGGCTCGGACACAGGCATGCCTTTCTTTCTCAACGCTTTTTCGTACATGCGCCGCTCTTTCGCCAGCTGCTTCCCCCTGATCTCGAGTTTTTCTTTCAGATCGGCTTTGCGCAGCCTGCGGCGCAATTGCCATTCTTGCAGCCCCGCCCCAATCCGTCGCGTGGTGGCAACCGTTTCACGAATCAGGTGAATCGGGCGTAGGCCCGTAACCAAAATCAGCGTGGTCGCGTAAATGCCCATCAGGAGAACAAGTGAGCCGACAGGGCCGAGTGCGGCGCGGAGAACGCCGCGATCTTCGTCAGCCAGGCGATAGCCGATCAAACCGCCCGGCCCTTGAATATCCACCGGCACCTTCATCCCGAGCAAGTGACTGATGTCCCATAGCTGGTCGAGGCACGCACCCGAAACGATGAACAAAACGATCCATGGGATTCGGGGCGTTACACGCAAGCGGGGATGAAACAATTTCGCGACACCGAAACCGAGTAGAACCGCCGCCAGCAACAGCGAAGCGAAAACACCAATGGTCTGATAGCAAATGCCCGCCACAACTGCGCCTACGGGCCCGATAAAATTTTGCGCAGGATGATTCGCCGGCGAAACGCGGCTAAACCAGATCCACGACGGTATATCTTTTGGCGTGTAGGAAATCAGCGCAAAAAACAGCAGCGTGCCGACAAAAAGCAAAACGAGAGCGAAGACTTCGTTCCAGGCGCTGTTTCTGTCCGTGCGGGCCACCGCGTCTGATAGTAACCTCAAGGCGGCGTCTTTCAATCTCGTTGTAGAGGCGCTCGCCTATTCTCTTGCTCATGCTCGTGATCGAACGATTCGGCGCGCCCCGGCGGTCGCGCCCTACCTGTGCGCTTTCATCCTTGCGCGCGACAGCAGAGACTGATAACTGTGGCAGCGCATTATGACTCGCTTCCTCCGCCGTGGCGTCGTCGCCGTCGCGCTCGGCATGCTTCTCTTTTCCACCTCCTGCGAAAAACATCCTCTCGGCCAGATGCCGGACGTCCAGCGGGAACAGCCCGATCCCGCGAAAAAGGTCTGGTCGCACGCGACAGAGAAAGATTCTGACGAACCTTCGACCTCCGCCAGTCCGGCCAAAGTTGATCCCCACAAAGCTCGTTAGCTAAAGGAGGTGACATGGCTAAACACAAATACTTAACCTCGCCACCGAATCTCACCGGGATGCCGCCGGGAGTGCCGTACATCATCGGCAACGAAGCGGCGGAGCGCTTCTCCTACTACGGAATGAAATCGGTACTGACCGTTTTCATGGCGCATTACATCCTGAATCAATCGGGTGTGCTGGCGCCGATGAATGAGAACGAGTCGTACATGTACACGCATCTGTTCGTGTTCGGCGTTTATTTTCTTCCGATTCTCGGCGCGATTCTCGCCGACGGTTTTCTCGGCAAGTATTGGACGATTCTTTCTTTGTCCATTGTTTACTGTCTGGGCAATCTGACGCTTGCATGCATGGCTACCGCATGGGGTATCGCCGTCGGCCAACGTATG
>QHRD01000088.1:6533-11846 GCA_003220005.1 Verrucomicrobiota bacterium
CCAGGTTGGGCGTTTGGAATTCCCGGAATCGCCATGCTGATCGCGACTCTGTTTTTCTGGGGCGGCCGCAACAAAATGGTTCATGTCGCGCCGGCCGGACTTAGTTATCTGAAAGAAACGTTTAGCAAAGAAGGACTGCTCACGATCCTCCGAATTGCAATGGTTTTCTTTTTCATATTGTTTTTTTGGGGGCTGTGGGGAATGAGCAACGGTGCGGAATGGACTTTGCAGGCCGAGAAAATGAATCTGCATTGGATGGGAATGGATTTGATCGCAGCGCAGGTGCAGACCGCAAATCCGATTCTCATTTTGATCTTTATCCCAATCGTCAATTACGCGCTTTATCCGGCGATCGATAAAGTTTTTCCGCTCACGCCACTACGCAAAATTGGTATCGGACTTTTTATTACCGCGCTGTCGTTTGTGGTGATCGTGTGGATTCAAGGTCAAATCGATACCGGACTTAAACCAAGCATTAATTGGCAATTGCTCGCCTACGTGATTCTCACGCTTGGCGAAGCGATGGTTTCGATCACTGGATTAGAATTTGCCTACACTCAGTCGCCAAATTCGATGAAGAGCTCGATCATGGCATTGTGGCTTCTCACCGTCGCATCAGGGGAAGGATTCGTTGCACTGGTCAATAAATTTATCCTGGGCGGCGGTCAAAAAGTCAGCGCTTATCAGTACTTTACTTTCTTCACCTGGTTGATGTTCGGAGCCGCTATCATTTTCACAATCGTCGCGAGCTTTTACAAATATCGTACGTACCTGCAAACGCAGCAGCCGACGCCAGACGAAATCGCCACGGAGCCGATTCTTCACGGCGGCACGCCGAGTTGAGATCTTGTTCCTGTTATCCTTGTCGATCTGCAAGAAGGCACGGAGAAATGTTGGTGCCTGAAGTTTGCTGAGTCCAGACGCAACGTCCCCCGGTATCTCGTTCTCGATGTCCTTGAACCAGGGCGTTTTCAGCAATGAGTAAGCTTAAAGCAATCTTCATCGGTCCAGATGGGCTGCGCCACGGCTGGCGATTTCTGATTTTCGTCGCGGCAATTGTTCTTGTAGCTCAATTCTTGGAACAACTGGCAATCACATTCCTCCAGGCGAAACTGAATGTCGATCGGAGTGCGTTGAGCGCGCCGTCGCTCATTCTTGGCGACGGCTTCGATTTGATTGTGGTCCTAATAGTGACTGGCGTGTTTGCACTTTGCGAACGACGGCGCACCGACAGTTACGGCCTGCCGATTGACGAAGCATTTGGCGGACTATTCTGGAATGGCGCAATCGCCGGTCTCGCTGCAGTCGCCTTTGTTGCAGCGGGCATGCTCGTGACCGGCAGCATGCGCATTCACGGGCTCGCGTTACAGGGCAGCGACCTCATCTCATCGCCGCTTTTGTGGCTGGTCGCAATGCTATTTATTGGTCTTACCGAGGAATATTTTTTCCGCGGTTATGCCTTGCAGTCACTCTGGCGGGGATCGGGTTTTTGGCCCGCGGCGCTGATCACTACCGCGTTGTTTGCTGGCCTGCATCTGGTGAAACCACACGAAAACGCCATCGATATCGGCATGATTTTCGCCCTAGGCCTCATCATCTGTATCAGCGTTCGTATTACAGGATCGCTCTGGTGGGCGGTCGGCTGGCACGCCGCTTTTGATTGTGGCCAGTTGTTCATCATCGGGACGCCAAATGGGGGCCAAATACCGGAAGGGCGCTTGTTCGACGTGACTTTCCCTGGGCCTGCCTGGGCAACAGGCGGGCAACTCGGCACAGAGGCAAGCTTCTTTATGATTCCCGCAGTGTTAGGAACCTTTATCTACGTCGTCTGGTTTCTACGTCGGCGGTCTTCAGCTTAACACGATGCTTTCTGGCAGCCTTCAGTTTGCGCGAGGCGGTGCGACGGAGCTTCTTTCCATCCGACAACTGCATCAGTTCATCGAGATTAAATGTCCGACGCCGCTTGGTTCCCACTTCTTGAAATTCCACCCGATACCAGCCATTCATTCGATCCACGCGATACCGTTTTTGACCAATGCGCACCGGTTCGCGTGCAATCATACGATGAATGATTTTTTCATATTTGGAGGGGGACCAACGTCGCATTCGACGGCGTCCCCAATCAATCGTTCGCCCAACATCGTCATACGCCTGAGGCCGTTCTGCGAAATCCAAAAGTGAGCGCGCGTCTCCATCGAAAACCGCGGTGATGTGCTCCAGCGTGCTGGAGTCGCTAATCCGCCGGATTCGCCCGTGAAATGCCTTCAAAATTTCTGCCGCAATTGCACGCAAGCTCAGCGTTCGGCCATCGCGCAATTTCCAAAGCGGAGCGTTAATGTCGGACGTGAATGGATTTCGGCCTAACGAATCCGCGATGACGCGCCAACCTCGGCGCGAAGAATGTTTTCGCAGACGAAACGGCGTGATTCGAGAAATCGCATGCCTGTTCAATTGCCGCAGGCCAAAATCGTCCCAGCGCAGAACGCTTTGCACAACACCAGCGATGAAAGCGCACGTCGCCAGCATTAACGCCGGGTCCGGCGTAAAGTCAGCCGTCACTTCGACTCGGGTCCTGCGCGGACGAACGCCAACGGCGCTGCTTTGCCGGTTCGAGGCCAGCAAAAGCACGGGCACTGGCAAAATGTGCGCCAGCAAATACGCGAGCTTGGTTGCATTACGCAGTTTTGATTTGCGCGCATTCGGAAATGAAAAATTGTAGTGCGCGCTAAAACCTTGCAGGCGGCATTGGCAGCGGTTTCGTCTGGCCCAGTGGTCGAGTTCCTTTCGTAAATAGCGGATTTGCTCCCAAAGTAGGCGCGTCGCGCGATAACAGCAGCCAGGCTCGAGTTCAATAATCGGGGTCGCGACTTCGATCACTCCTGTGTCGAAGTAAATCGCGCCGCCAGCGGGCAATTGAAACGATTTGCCGGTTCGCGGAATCATTCGCCGGCGCACCAAACGGCTGGGATCGCCAAACACTTTCTCCGGACGTCGTCTGTGTCCATTGACCAAAAGATTGAACTCCGCTTCCAAGCCGATCACGGCGCGCGGCGGTGTCGCGACAACCGCGCGCTCGTGATAAAAGCGGCCCCGTTCTGTTCCGAGATCCTTCATGTGTGTGAGAGGAGCTCAAAGCGCCTCGCTGCATCCCCGCGGAGTTAAGCTCACAAATCCTAAATCGATATGGAGATGGTCATCGGTTTGCCCTGCTTCGAGTCCGAACGGCCGAACAAACACGGCCGGGCCGAGCGATGCCGCGATGGATCCAAACTTCTGAATGGATTTTGCGTCATTGAGAAAAATATCGCCGACACGATAAATATTTGCGGCGCTACCCCAGGTATGAACGCTTTGCGCGCGGCCGATCTGATGCGCTGGCGACCGGTAGCCACCATTCGCGCTGATGAAAACCGGCCCATCGACTTCGCGACGAAAGTCTTCCAAAAATCTCGCCAGTAAAACAATCGCACACGGCACATAATGCGGAAATTGGCTCAGGAGCAGCCGCGCCTCACGGCAATCAACGAGCATCAATTCCGCGAGCGTGAAGTGAGGCGCCAGCCTGATCTCGTGTGCCTCCTGCCAGCTGCCGATTTCATAGAAGAACCGCGGGAGTCCGTGAGTATTGCCCTGGAAATCTGTCTCCGCTTCGCCCGGCCGCAGTAGGACGCGGTACTCTTCAGGCAAATCAAAACCGTCAACCGCGCGCAACAGCTCAGCGTTCATTCGGTCTCGGTTCCCCTCCCAAAATCAATCGATAAATCGCCTCGGAGATCGCTGCGACTATCTCGCGCCGCCCGTTTCCTTCCGAATCAAATTCGGTCAGGATGACCGCGATGTACGGCTCGCGTTCGGGCAAATACACAATCCCCATGTCGTGGCATGCAGTGGAAATTTCTCCGGTCTTATGCGCAACTGCCGCATGCGGTGGAAGGCGCGCAGGAAGCATCGAATTGAATCGTTGTTCCAGGAGAATGCGAATCGCTTTTTCCTTGCTTTCGTTACGAAGAAAATCACCGCGCAGGGCGGACAACAAGCTCACCAAGCCATTGGCAGTCACTTCATTGTTTATTCCCCTGTCATGTGCCGCGTGGTCCTCAACGCCTCGGCGCAGCTCCACTCCGTCCACTTGCGCATCCCGCAGAACTCTGCGCGCATACTCCACGCCCACAAAGTCGAGCAGCAAATTTGTCGCAAGGTTGCTGCTCGAGGCGATCATTCCTTCGGCAAGCGTGGAAATTTTCGCTGTCCGTCCAATGCTTTGATAGAGCTCAGGCAGCGCGTCCGAATCGGGACTCAGGCGAAAAGGAGATCCGTCGGCTGCGCTGATGAAGCGATTTCGCACGTGCAACGAATCATCCAACTGAAGCCGGCCTTCGTCTGCCGCGCGAAAAACCGCCAGGAGCACCGCGACTTTGATGGTGCTCGCAGCATGGAACCACCGGTCGCCACGCAGAGAAAATCCTAAACCGCTCTCGAAATCGTGCGCCGCTACTGCGATCGCACGCGCCTTGCTTTCGGCGCTCAATCTTTCCACTTCCTCATTGAACGTGCTGGAAAGATCGACGGATGACATCGACGTGCTCTTTACATACCCAGCGAGAAGTCGCAAATTTGCCGATGCCAAATCTGGCAACCTGGATACGAGCGAAAGATGCAAAATGGTTTCGCCCGATTTTCCGTAAGCATCCTGAAATCAACGTCTGGAATGCGCGAAGCCGAAGTATTCGCCTGGACCAAATGGATGGTCTCCTCCTCACAGGCGGTTCCGATATTTCGCCGGAATTTCTGCGCCAAAAAATTGTCGATCCGTCGCTCTTGGACAAACAGGTCGATCCGGCGCGTGACCGCTGGGAATTTGCTGCCGTGCAGGAAGCGCTCTCGCGCGGGCTGCCGATCTTCGCTATTTGCAAGGGGCTTCAGGTATTCAATGTCGCCCTTGGCGGCACACTGAAGCTCGACATCAATTCCAAAAGTGAACAGCGCACATCACCAGGCAATCGAACGGCTCGGGAACAATTTGGAAGTTGAAGCCTGGTCGGCGCACGATGGAATCGTCGAGCAGGTACACCTGCAAAGATATCCATTCGCTCGCGCCGTGCAGTATCACCCCGAGCGCAGCCGGCTTTACGACTCGCTCTTCGAGGATTTCTTTGCGCGATTGAAGTCGCATTAAGGCGTCTGCGGCGTGCGCAGAGCTTTAACCTGCCGGAGCCGCAAGCGTAGCCGAAAAATGAGGAAGGAAGCGCGAATGCAAAAATGAGGAACAGCGAAATTTCGTTATTCGGACTTCGTCATTCCTTCGTCATTGGT
>QHRD01000089.1 GCA_003220005.1 Verrucomicrobiota bacterium
TTTGAGGCGAACTTCGGAGTCATGACAAACATGAAGATCCCGAGTGCCGCTACTCCTGCCCAAACGAGATAGACCGCCGGTCGCGCGTTGAGAGTCCGATCGAGATGACTGCCATACCAGTCGCGGAAACGATCAAACGTGCGATTCACCCAACCGCTGAATCCGTGATCGACGTGTTCGGGACGCAGCAAGTGCGCCGACATCATCGGCGAAAGCGTAAGCGCGACGACGCCCGAGATGAACACCGCACCGGCTAGCGTTAGCGCGAATTCACGGAACAGCGCGCCCATCAATCCCCCTTGGAGCGCAATTGGAGTGTAAACGGTGGCCAGTGTGAGTGTCATCGCAATGATGGGGCCAACCAGTTCGCGCGCGCCTTTCAGCGCTGCGTTCATGCGCGACATTCCCTCGCGCATGTGACGCTCCACGTTTTCGACAACGACAATCGCGTCGTCCACCACCAATCCGACGGAAAGCACGATCGCCAGCAGCGTCAGCAGGTTCAGCGAGAACCCGAACGCCTGCATGAGGAACATCGCCCCGATGAGCGAAATCGGGATCGCCACCACGGGGACGATCACGGAACGGAACGACCCGAGGAACAAGAAGATCACCAACATGACGATGAGCAGCGTGTCGATCAGAGTCTTTACGACTTCGTGGATCGCATCGTTGATGTACGCGGTCGAGTCGTAGGCGATTTCAGCATTCAGGCCCGAGGGCAGTTCGCGCTTGATCTGCTCCATCTCGATGCGCACGTGCTTGATCACGTCCACGGAGTTCGCGTTCGGCAGAACGTAGATGCCCATGAACACCGCCTTTTGCCCGGAGAACCGCACTTCGGCGTTGTAATCTTCCGCACCCAGAACGACGTCCGCGATGTCCCCCAGCCTGATGAGAGTGCCCTTGTCTTGGCGCACGACGAGTTTTTTGAAATCGTCCGCCGTGTGCAGATCAGTATTAGCCGTGAGATTCACCTGAAGCAGCGAGCCTTTTGTGCTTCCGACCGCAGCGAGAAAATTATTGCGCGCAAGGGCGGTGCGGACTTGCGCCGGCGCGATGTTGAGCGCAGCCATGCGATCCGGTTTCATCCAGATTCGCATCGCGAAGTAGCGGCCGCCGAGGATGTCCGCCTTTTGCACACCGCCGACGGCCGTCAATCGCGGCTGCACCAACCGCACGAGGTAGTCGGTGACTTCGTTTGGCTGAAGAATGTCTGAGGTAAAGCTTAAGTAAGCCGAGGCTCGCTGCGAATCCTGCGACAGAATTTCGATTACGGGAATCTCAGCTTCGGGAGGTAGATCGCGCCGGATCGCGTCAACTTTGGAGCTGATATCAGATAATGCCTTGTTCGCGTCGTAATTTAGTTTAAGACGCGCAGTGATGACTGATTGCCCTTGTTTGCTTTGCGACTGGATGTAATCGATGCCGTCGGCTGCCGCGATTGCCCGCTCCAGAGGGGTTGTAATGAAACCGCGAACCAGCTCCGCATCCGCGCCGACGTAAACTGTAGTTATGCTAATCGACGCTATATCGCTCCGCGGATATTGCCGCACATTCAGACCGCCCAAGCCCGCGAGTTGGGGAAAAAGAATCGGCAAGATCGCTTTCGAGCCAGCAATGAGGATCACAAAACTGACCACCATCGCCAGCACCGGCCGCTTGATGAAGAGATCAGTGAAAGATTTCATCGCAAAAATTCGAAATCCAAATTCGAAATCCGAACCGGAGACTCGACGCCTTCGTCGCGTCTTCGGCTCGGGGGAGAGCCGACTCCATTTTTTCGTCATTCGTCATTCGTGCTTCGTCATTCATGTCACGTATCTGCCGGGTTCGGGTTCAACTCGGGTTTGGGCGCCAGGTCGTTATTAATCGTTACCACCATTCCATTGCGTAGCTTGAACACTCCGGTTCCCACGATCTCCTCACCTGCCTTCAGGCCTTTCGTAACTGAAACAAAATCCCCCCGCACTTCGTCAATCCGCACAAACTGCTGACGGAGCATCAGTAATTCCTTCCCGCTCTTCGGGTCTTTCTGTTTTTCGATCACAAACACCGAATCGCCGTACGGCGCATAAGACACAGCCGAGCCCGGAATCACAATGGCCCTTTTTGTCTCAGGCAACATCACATTCACCTTTGCGAACATTCCGGGTCGCAATGCGTGATCGGGGTTTTCCAGCGTCGCCTGCAACGGCACATTGCGAGTAATCGCGTCCACCATGGAATTAAACGCAGTCAATTTCCCTTTGAACTCACGTCCGGGGATTGCATCAGCGCGCACCCGCACTTCGAAGTCCTTGGTCAACTTTGAAACATATTGTTCTGGCAACGCAAAATCGACATACACCCGATCGAGCGCGGTCAATGCGACAACCTGCTGACCAGCGTTAATCGTCTGTCCCACGTTCACCTGCCGAATGCCAAGTTGCCCGTCGAATGGCGCGACAATGGTTTTTTTTGCAATGTTAGAGCGCATCTGATCGACAACTGCGTTCAGTCGCGTGAATTTTGATTGGGCTGAATCGAGCTCGGAGCTTGAAACGACCTTCTTCATGGCAAGATCGCGGGACCGTTCGAGGTCCGTCCGGGCCAGCTGCGCTTCAGCTTCTGAAGATCGCAAAAGTGCTTCCTCTTGCGAGGTATCGAGTTTCATGAGCACGTCGCCCTTCTTTGCTTCCCCGCCATTTTCGAAACTGATTTCGCTCACAGTGCCGGCGAGCTCTGCAGAAACCACGGCACCTTGCGCCGCACTCACAGATCCTACGGCAGACAGCATCGGCGCCCAATCTTCCTCTGTCACCTTGGCGCTCGTCACGGTCGTCGCAGGCATCATCTTCGGGCTGCTCATCATCTTGCCGATTTGCAGCGCTTTGATGCCGAAAACAAAAACCACAATGGCGACGAGCAGGCCTATCGCAACGCCAAGACCCCGACGTCGCCGTGGCCTCACAGTCGATTGCGTTGGAACATCTGAAATACTTTTTGCCACGTTATGCATAAGCTAGTTCTGCCTCTGGTTTGAACAACACGCGCCAGAGCCTCCGCGTTACTTCTAGTTGCCGCTCACGCCGCTCCGCCGCGGTCATCTGCTGAGGGCGCAACACATCGAACATCAACATTCCGCGCGCCACGGCGAAAATTAATTCTGCCAATTCGATCGGAGAAAGACCGTGCGTGGCGTTTTGAGTTTCGGGTGCCCGCTGAATGAGATCAGTCACGCCATCCATCGCGGTCTTCAAGACATCGCGCACCAGATCGGCCACGCCGGGATTGCGCGATGCTTCGGCATAAAGATCAACGACGAACGCCGAGATAACTCGGGGCTCGTTTTCGCAACAATGGGCCGTGAATAGGATTTCGAACGATTCAAGCAGCGTCGGCGCCCGCCGTGCGCGCTCCAGCATTTCGCCGATCTCTTTCTTGTGGCGATCCGCCATCGCGGAAATGACCGCCTCCTTATTTTCAAAGTA
>QHRD01000090.1 GCA_003220005.1 Verrucomicrobiota bacterium
AATGACGGCTTAGTTTCGAACAATACGGAAAAGGTAACAGTCAAAACTTAACAGACATGAAAACAAAAAACCTAGTCACAGTAGCTGCGGTCAGTGCCGGCCTTGCATTGGGCATTACTGCACAAGCGAATGAAGAAAAACACGAAGAACAAACCATCAAGAGCTCCGACGTCCCTGCGGCGGTGCAACAAGCTGCCAACGTCGAGGCTAAAGGCGGGACAATCGTTCGTTGGGAAAAAGAGGGCGCCAACTTTGAGGCTGTCATCGAGAAGAATGGCAAGCAGATGGGCGTTGAAATGAACGCCAACGGCAAGGTGCTGAGCAAGCATAACGAAGCCAAAGAACACCAGGAAAAAAGCGCGAAATACTAATTGTTGGCTGAATCGCGTTATTCGTTGACTGGCAGCTTGTCGAGCTGCTCAGCGCGATCAGGGGTGAAACCGCGGCGGAGTGGCGTTCTTAGGAGCGACGTCTCCGCCGCGTTCGGATCTATGTTTTGTTGTCACAAGTTGCGACTGGCCATTCATCGTAAACCAAGATCTGTTCCACCGGCACGTTCCGTCGCTTCAGAGTTGGTGTTGTTCATCGTCGTTCGCCAGAAAAGATGCGCGTGATTAGTTTTTTGAACCGCGGATCGCTGCGCAACGGGTCGAGCCGATGGTCGACAAGTATCCAGCCCAAGTCACTCGAATCGAAAGGCGCGTGATCTTCATAGCTCTTCTCAAGCAGGCGAATGGCTTCAGCTTTGTCGCCGAAGGCGGATTGAACCAAGGCGAGAGAATAAGCCGGCACGTATTGCCGCTCGGACAAAGACTTTAGCTTATCCCAAAGCTGTTGCGCTTCTGCCTTTCTCCCGACGAGAAAGTAAACGCGCGCGAGCTCGGCAAGAACCGTGGGGTCCGTCACCGACAAGTGCGCCGACTTTTCGTACTCGACCACCGCTTCCCCGATGCGGCCTTTGTGCTCCAGCACATTGCCTAGAAGCGCATGCACGTAAACAAAGGTTGGATCGATCTCGATCGTTCTATGCAATTGCTCGATCGCTTCATCGCTTTTCCCGACCGTATCGAGCGCAAATCCCAAAAGCGAATTCATGATGAGCGAGAGTGGATCAAGCTCCTGCGCTCGCCTTAGCTCAGCTAATGCGTCTTGCACGCGTCCCTGGCTTTGCAAACATTCTCCAAACCACTGGTGCGCCGTGGCGTAGTTGGGATTGAGTTCTATAGCGCGATTGAACTCTGACATCGCGGCCGGGAGCTGCAGATCGGAAGCCAGCGCGCGGGCGAGTGAAGTGTGCGCCTCCGCCAGGCTATCATCGAGCTCGACTGCTTTGCGCGCTGCTTCCAACGCTTTCGGCAATTCATCGCGCGGATTGCTTCCCACCCCTGGATAAAGCGGCAACAGCACATGGCAGTCAGCCAGCCCCGAGTAGGCCAGTGCATAGCCGGCGTCCCTTTCTATCGCCTGTTGAAAATAATCCGCCGCCTTTTCCAGGTTTTCGCCGGTGCGTCTGTTCCAAAAGTAGCGGCCCTTCAAGTAGAGCTCATGCGCCTCCGGATTTTCGGTCGGCCGCGAGGCTAACACATGGTTCGCAGCGCTGCTCAACTTTCCCTGCAGAGTGTCAGCAATACTTTTCGCAATCTCGCTTTCGACAGCAAATATGTCGGTCAGCTTGCGGTCATAGGTGTCGGCCCAAAGGTGCGCTTCGGTCATCGCATTGATGAGTTGGACGTTCACCCTTACTTGGTCAGCGGATTTTTGGACGCTCCCTTCCAGAATATTCGCGACACCGAGCTGCTTTGCTATGTCGGGCAAGTTTTCTGGCTTACTGGCGAAACGCTGCGTCGAGGTGCGCGCGATGACCTTTAGATCAGCCACTTTTGCCAGGCGCGTCAGAATTTCGTCCTGAATACCTTCGGTGAAGTAGGCATTTGATTTGTCGTCGCTCAGATTTTCGAACGGTAGCACTGCGATGCTTTTCTCCGGAATCGCTGAACCTTTAGCAGGTGGCTCGACCGTAGCTTTGTCCTTCGCAGAGAATGCATTTTGCAACTCATCGGCGACCTTTTTGGCGACTTGGCTCTTAATCGTATCGGCAAACGATGGAGATGAGGGGATGACGGGGACCGGCGGTGGTGATATCGCCTGGTTTTTTCCGAGCGTGCGCATGATTGCGGGCGCGAAAATCAGCGACACAATGGCAAGCATGATGAGTAAGCCCGCCAGGATGAAGATCGCGCGTGCGAGTGGAGAAAGTCCTTTACGCGTCGCCATCGTAGTTGAGCGAACGGCTGCGCGCACTTTCCCGATTCGCGCCGGCGGGTTGGGATTACCAATAGTCTCCGCATAAAGGTTAACCAGCGAGACAACAACGCCGTGTTTCACTTCCACCTCACCGAGTTCATGGAGGTATGGCTGCCAACGACGCTGTTGTGCCAGATCGTCAGCGACGCGTTTACTAATGAGAATGTGGCCGGCGTCGCCGCAATCCATCACCCGCTGCGCGATGTTGATGCCTACGCCAGCAATGTTTTCGCGTTCGTTTGCGTCCTTCACGTGATGGACCGGGCCGCTGTGGATTCCCATCCTGACCGGCAGACTTGGCTGCGCGCGCAAAGCCTGGCTGATCTCCAACGCGCATTCGACCGGCTCTTCCACTGACCCGGTGAAAACCAGCGCCATGCCATCGCCGGTCGGTAAAATGGTAAGCTTCCCTGTAGCCTCGGCCTCGCGCGCCGCCTCGGTGTTGCGGACAATCTGATTTAACTCCTGAAGTGCTTCCGATTGTTCGTCGGTCAACAGCCTGGAATAGCCGACGATGTCCATGAAGAGCACATGCGCGATCTCCAGGCGCTGCTTTGTCTTTTCTTCCTCTGCCATCAGCCTCTGACCTTAGGCTTTCACGCCGTCAGCAACTACAACATTCTTTCGGTGCGTTCTAAGCACGGCGTTCGGTCGGGTCGCCGATCGCATCGAAATGGTGATCTGAAGCCTGTCGAAGTTGAGCCTAACAAGTGGTCTGTGGCGAATCCCGCAGAGAATAGCTCGACCACAGGCGACAGCTCATGCAAGCGCGCGAACAGTCGCGTAAATGATTCCGCCGAGCATTGCGCCAATGGCTACCAAAGCAACGTCTCGCTTCACCAATACGATCAGAAGAAAAGCAACGACCGAGATCGCAATGGCTGGCCAGTCGACAAGCGCTGCAGGGATCAAGTCTAGAGACACTACGGCGATCACGCCAACTACCGCGGCACTCACTCCGGCAAGAAATGCTTGAACCGCGCGATTTTCGCGAACTTTTTCAACGTAATGCACACCGCCCATGACAAAAACAAATGACGGCAAAAAGACGAAGAACGTCGCTGCGACTGCTCCAATGACTCCGCTCGCGATATATCCGACGAACGCGGTGAACAACATGAACGGCCCAGGAGTAGCAACGCTGAGAGCGACGCCGTCCAGTAATTGTCCGTCAGATAGCCAGTGATATTCGGCAACTGCACCCCGCTGGACAAAAACAAGCGAAGCATACGCGCCGCCAAAACTCAGCAGCCCTGTTTTGAGAAAGAGCCACGCCACTTGAAATAACCGCGAATCGCCGAATGGAAGGATAAGACCGATTCCGCCGATTATCGCCGGCAAGGTGGGCGCAGCTTTTTTAACCATCGGCCAGCCACGGTCGACGATCAGATTCAACAACCCTGAGATCAGGAGAATTAACAGGAAGTTAATTCCCGCGAATCGCATTCCGGCGAATGCTCCCACGAGTAGGACTGCCAGAAAAAAATTTCGAATGGCAGCGCGACCGAGTTTAATGATCCCCGCAGCAATGATACCGAGGACAGCCGGTTTCAGAACGTACAGGGCGTTCATCACTTGCGGCAGTTGGCCGTATTTAACGTACAGCCAGCTCAGGACGATCATCACGACTGCGCCCGGGATAATGAAAGTGAGACCCGCCAAAATGCCGCCCAAAAGTTTTCTTTTTAAATAGCCAACGTAGATGGCCAATTGCAGCGCCTCGGGTCCGGGGAGCATGTGGCAGAAGGCCATGATTTTGACGAAGCGATCTTTGGATAGCCATCGGCGCTTTTCTACCATGTGATTGAACATCATCGTGATCTGCGCGACCGGTCCGCCGATGTTCACAAAACCGAGGAACAGAAAATAAAGAAACACTTCGCGCCACGACGGCATCTGATGGTCTTGGTTGGACTCGTTCTGTCGATCGGAGTTCATCGGCGTTGCAGAAACGTGTAAAGCGCGTCGAAGCACTCAAAGCCGCGCCCCAAAATTTCTTCATCCGGCAAGCCCTCCTTCGCCCAACCTTTGAGCACCCGGTCGATCCCGACCGCTTCGACGCGCTGAAATCTCGCATCGTCGAGGTCGGCGTCGTGAATCATCTCGCCAATCTTCACGACTGATTTGTCTGTAATCGCAAAGCGCTTTGTGAGCGTTTCGAACGTACAGTAATTGCCATGGTGCGAGAACTCGGCGTCGAGCATATCGAACGGAATTGCATCTGGGACAGCATCAGCTGTTGGCGCGAAGACGAATTTCGGTTTGCGGTCAATGAACTTCGAGATCAGCCACGCTGAGCCGACACGGTCGATCTCTGGCCGCGGTCGAGTCAGCCATGTCTTGCCCTGATAGTGCTTCACCTCCAGTTTCTCGAGCTGCCGAGCGCGCTTTGGGCCTTCGGCGCGCCGAAGCAACATGGCAACGTCATGCCCGCGCGGGCTGTCGAAAAAATCGGCCGCACGAATCTCCCGAAACTGACGGGTAAGCCGCTCGAGCTCTGCCGCCGTTTCTTCGGCGTCCATTCTTTTCCGGCGGCCAATGAAACTCTGGAGCGACCTTCGCAGCTCTGCATAATCCTTTGCTCTTGCATCATTAAACATGGCGGTGACTTTCTCTTTCGTTAGGCCCTCTATTTCCTGCGCGCGAACGAGCGTGGAATCGCCGCCGTAATCGCGGATTTGCTGCGCGAGCCATTGGAACTGCTCGTATTGCGCGGTCTCATCGGGCAGCAGATATGTCGATGTTTTGATCTGGACAGCGCCCATCTTTTTCAAACGCCGCCAGATCGCCACTCGTTCGGTTTTTTGCCCGGTGGGAAGGCTGTAGAGAAGGAGCAGCCAGGAAGTTGCGCGCATACGATCATTGCCTAGAATGAAATACGTATAGCACGTCGTCCTTGGTCTTACATCCAACTTCCAAAATCGATGCGTATTAGTGTAACCACCATGAAACAAACTTTCGCAGTAATATTCGTTTTTTCCGTCGTGCTTTGCCTATCGGCAGCAGCCGATCTCAACACGGCGCGCATCGACGAATTGACCGGGCTAAAAGGAAAAATGAATGAGAAAGAAGGCGTTTATAAAGTCACCTTTCCGCGCGACGACGTGAAGGTCGTCGTGGATGGGTGGAAAATACCGCCATTCATGGGCCTCGGCACCTGGGCAGCGTTCACGGCGACACCAAACGGCGCGATGGTAATGGGCGACACCGTGCTGTTCGAGGACGAAGTGAATGCCACGATGGCCGCTGCGCTCGATAACGGCCTGAGCGTCACGGCCCTCCACAATCATTTCTTCTTCGATCAGCCGAGAGTTTTCTTCATGCATATCGAGGGCGAAGGCGCAGCTGAGAAGCTGGCGAGCGCGGTCAAAAGAGTCTACGACGCCACCAAACAGATTCGAGCCGCAAATCCAAAGCCGAAAGACTCTTTCGGTGCTCAGTCGTTGCCGGAAAAAAATTCTATCACCGCTGTGCCTCTTAACGAAATCTTCGGAACGCAGGGCGAATCGAAAGACGGAATGGTGAAATTCACGATCGGTCGCCCGGCAAAGATGCACGGCGTCCCGATCGACAAAGATATGGGCGTGAACACATGGGCGGCGTTCGCCGGCAACGATGGCAACGCCGTAGTTGATGGCGACTTCGCGGTGACCGAAGACGAATTGCAGCCGGTCTTGAAAGCATTGCTCAAGGACAAGATCAACATCGTGGCGATCCATCTGCACATGACGCACGAGGAACCGCGCATCATGTTTTTCCATTACTGGGGCCGCGGCCCAGCAAAAGATTTGGCGAATGCCGTCAAAGGCGGACTCTTGGTGGGCGGCTTACTTAAGATCAGCTCGCCGCTGCAAAATTGAGCGCGTCGTTTGCCGCTAATACAACTCGGCTTGCCATCGCGCTGTGTTGCACAGGCGTTGCAATGCCAGCGGTGGAGAGCGCATCACTCAAATTAGAACAAACCATTGCGTTGCCAGGGGTAGAAGGGCGGATCGACCATTTTGCATTCGATGCCGCAGGTGAAAGGTTATTTATCTGCGCACTTGGCAACAACTCAGTTGAAGTTCTCGATCTGCGCAAGGGCGAGCGAATTCACTCGATTACCGGCCTCGGTGCACCGCAAGGAATCGCCTACATCCCTGAGCTGGACCGCATCTTCGTGGCAAACGATAAAGGCGGTGTTTGCAAGATTTACGATGGAAAATCATTTCAGAAAATCAGCGAACTAAACTTCAAGGATGATGCGGATAATGTGCGTTACGATGGGGCGACAAAAAAGATTTATGTTGGATTCGGCAGCGGCGGAATCGCCGTCATCAACGCAGCAGATGGAAAGCAAATCGGCTCAATCAAACTCTCGGCGCATCCTGAAGCTTTCGAGCTAGAGAAGAATGGCAGACGAATTTTTGTAAACGTCCCCGATTCTCACCACGTGGCAGTAATCGATCGCGAGAAGGGCGAAGTCGTCACCACGTGGAAGACAGATCTAGCATTTGGAAATTTTCCCATGGCTCTTGATGAAGCGAATCATCGTTTATTTGTCGGATGCCGTCTTCCCTCAAAGCTCGTCGTCCTCAACACTGAATCGGGTGAGGTTGCCGCAAAGATCGACATCTCCGGCGATCCAGACGACCTTTTCTACGACGCCAAGCGCCATCGCATTTACGCAATCTGCGGCGCAGGAAAGGTCGACATCATCGAGCAGACTGATCCAAATACCTATGCAGTCTCAGCCAAGGTGAACACAACGGACGGCGCTCGCACTGGGCTTTTCGTTTCGGAACGCGACGCGTTGTTCGTGGTTGTTCGACATCGCGGATCGCAAAAGGCCGAGGTTCGCGCTTATCATGTCGAATAATTTTGTAATTGCATAATGATTCAAAGAATACTTGCTTCCCAAGCCCGTTCTTCACCGGCGCTGAAGTTGTCCAATGAGCCGTAGTTCGAAATTTGCAAAAGTCAGCGCAGTCGCATTGATCCAAATCATTTGGGCTTCAGTCGCCCACGCAGCCGACACCAATTACGAGCTCAAACCAATTAGCCTGCCGGGCGCGACTGGAGCGGTTGCGCTTGATTACTTCGCTTATAATCGTGCAACGGGGAAACTATGGGTGCCAGCGAGCGATACCGAGAGCGTGGATATAATTGATGAAGCGACCGAAGCTGTGTCGCGGATCACCGGTTTCCAAACTGGCGAAATCGAGCGGCATGGTCGGAAGATAACGGTCGGACCAACCGCTGCCAGCATTGGCGACGGCGTTGTTTACATCGGCAACCGTGGGAACGCGACGCTTTGCGTGATTGACCCGCAAACTCTCGACCGCGGCGAATGTTTTCCTGCTTCAAGCGATCATTCCGTGACGCCCGACGGTGTGGTTTACGTTGCGAAGACGAAAGAACTCTGGGTGACAACACGACCTGTTTCGAGCGCGACCGTTGATGCGGCCAAGGCACTTCAAGTTTTCGATGCTTCCGATCCGCGCCATTTGAAATGGAAAACGAAAATTCCGCTGGAGAACTTAGCGGAAGGCTATGCAGTTGATAACGAACGCGGACTATTTTTTACGAACGTCGAAGAGACTGGGACGACAGTCGCGATCGATGTGCAAAAACACAAAATTGTCTCCAAATACCATCCCGGCAGCAGCGATTTGCAGGGCTTAGGGTTAGATAACACGCGCCGGTTTTTATTCGTCGCGTGCGGGGATCACGTCGTGAGTATCGATGCCGGTCACGGCGGAAAAGTGATTGACTCAATCACCACCGGACCCGGTCTCGACAATATTGATTA
>QHRD01000009.1:0-1981 GCA_003220005.1 Verrucomicrobiota bacterium
CAGCGATTGGCTCGCCGCCTTCACCGTGTTCGCCATCAGCATCGCGATGGTCATCGGCCCAACGCCCCCCGGCACGGGCGTAATCGCGCTGGTTTTCTTTGATACTTCACTAAATGCAACATCGCCCATGAGGCGATAACCGCGTTCGCTTGCTGCGTCTTCCACGCGATTGATGCCAACATCAATGACCACCGCCCCTTCGCGTACGTGATCAGCTTTCACAAATTCCGCACGGCCAATAGCCGCGATAACGATGTCTGCCGAGCGAGTAATCTCCGCGAGATCGCGGCTGCGCGAGTGCACTACTGTCACAGTGGCGTTGCCGTTCTTATTTTTTTGCATGAGAAGCAAAGCCAGCGGCTTGCCGACGATCATGCTACGACCAATGACTACGACGTGCGCGCCGTTAATGTGGATGTTGCTTTCGAGAAGTAAACGCTGCACACCAAGTGGAGTGCACGGGACAAAGCCGCTCGGATCATCGAGCACAAGCTTTGCGACGTTCTCCGGATGGAAGCCGTCCACGTCCTTGCGCGGATCGAGCGCGCGCACGATAGCGGTCTCGTCGATGTGCTCCGGTGGCGGCGATTGCACCAGAATGCCATGAATGCTCGGATCGCGATTGAACTCTTCAACGCGCGCAAGCAGCTCCGCTTGTGTGGTCGAAGCCGGAAGCTCCAGTTTCACCGAGTGCAATCCCAGCTGGCGGCACATCTTGTCTTTCGAACGTACATAGGCGCGCGAAGCCGGATTGTCTCCAACGAGAACGACGGCAAGGCCCGGCGTAACGCCTTTTTCCTTCAGTTCCGCAATCTCGCGTCGAAGATCGACATACACTTTCTCCGCGATTGCGCGTCCATCGATCAATTTCGCCATAGCGATGCAGGCAATTGAGACACGAATTACTCGAATTGTCACGAATCCCAATGTAGCGACGCTCTATGAGCACGGAAATCGTCTGCCAGATCTGACGGCGGTCATAGACCGCCGCTACAGCTGAATTTGGTCCGTGTAAATTCGTGAAATTCGTGTCTCAGCGCATTTCGACCAGTTCCATCATTGCCTTGTGCAAGGCGAGGCGCTCGGCCTCAAATTCCTCAGGCGTAGTTGTCGATTTGACGTTGTGCGGGCGGTTGATTAGCACGCGTACTTTGGCAAATGGCTGCGGCACAATGAACCGGTCCCAACTTCCCAGCCGCCAACAGCGCGAATATTCCAGATTCATCGGCAACACCGCCGCGCCTGATTTTTGTGCGAGGAAAATGATGCCCGGCCCGAGTTCGTAGGCCGGGCCACGCGGACCGTCCGGTGTGATCACTACATCGCCGCCGGACGCCAGCACCTGCGTCAACTGGAGAATTGCGCTCGCGCCCAGCCGCGAACTCGAACCGCGAACCACATCGTAACCGAACCGCTGAACGGCGTCGGCCAGCAAATCGCCATCGCGGCTGGCGCTGATCAATGCTGCGCCATGCCGTTCCGGAAAAAAACGGCGCAAGACCAATGGAAAAATCAGCAACCGATTGTGCCAGAGCGCGCCGATGTAATTTTCCGTGACCGGCCGGCCCACAACGCCCGTGCGGTCGTCGATTTCATAACGCAGCGTACGTCCCCAGAGCTGCAACAAACGAAATCCAAACGCGACTAACCATCCCGCAAGCCTGCCTTTGATCTTCAACTTTTCTTCCGTTTCGGCGAAGCGCTTTCCTCGCTCCAACGATATGCAGCGGGATTAGGCAGTCCAATTTGGTCAAGAATGCGCCAGACGACTGTGTCCACCACGGCAGTTACGGAACTTGGGCGGCTGTAAAACGAGGGAATTGCCGGGAGTACAATTGCCCCGGCTTCAAGCAACGTCACCACATTACGCGCGTGAATGAAATTCCATGGTGTTTCGCGCGGCACGAGGATTAATTTGCGCCGTTCCTTCAAGAAAACATCGGCGGCGCGCAACAGCACGCTGTCGCTGGAACCGGAAGCA
>QHRD01000009.1:1998-12063 GCA_003220005.1 Verrucomicrobiota bacterium
CTCACGAACGGCACGTTCATGTCGCTTTCAGAATGCTGCGAGACTTCCGGAGGGATTTTCAAATCATCGATCTCCTGCTTCGCAACCTCGCTTGCGGCCGCGCTCATGACCAGATGAACCTCATGCGTGGCGCAATCGATCTGCTCAAGCAATCTTTGCAGATAAATCGCCCCGCTTGCGCCGGTCGCAGCGATTACCAATTTCATAAGAGCGATAAGTAATACGACAGCATGTCCTGCCAATAGTTCCAATCGTGGCCGCGCCATTTTCCGTCATCGAGCCAGTGGTTGATCTCTTTTGAATTCAAAACTTCAGACAGACGATAGGATTCATTCCGGGTAACGTCCCATTCGCCGGTGCCGATAATGATGCTCATGTGATTGTATTTCCACGGGTCGGTCGTATTCGGCAGATATTCGTAAGGGCTGTTGAAGTAAATATTGTCGTCGTGATAGCCGTCGAAAAATGAGCTGATGTCGAACGAGCCGCTCAAGCTGATGAGATGGCTGACGGCGTTGGGGTGACGGAAGGCAATGTTTGCTGCATGATAAGCGCCGAGACTCGCGCCGCAGACTGCGACGCGATGGACAGAACATTCCCGACGCGCGAGGTCGAACACGTCGCGAACGATCACGTTTTCGTAGGCGTTATGAGCACGTATTCGGTCGGCAGGATGAATGGACTTGTTATAGAGACTTTGGAGATCGATCGCGTCGGGGCAGTAGACTGTGACTTTTCCGGTATCGGTGTACCAAGCGATGGCTCCGACCAGCCCGAAGTCCTTATTTTCATAGTAACGGGCACCGGAAGTCGGGAAAAGAATCAGCGGCAGTCCGCGCTTTTTGCCGAAAACGAGCATCTCAAACTCGCGGCTGAGCGAGGGTGTGTACCATTTGACGTAGCGTTCGTTCATGAATCTGGAGCGAGCATCTTGATGGTGACCCGATGAAATCGCAAGCGAAAGGCTTGCACTACATTTCATCTTCGCGAAGCGTCTCGGTTTCGATGCCGAAACACACTCTGACTGGCAATATCAAACGGCATCGGGCTTTTCAGTCCAGGGTGTTGGGAAACCGGCGCGATGTGCTCGTCTACTTGCCGCCTGGTTATTCGCGCTTCTCGTCGAGACGTTACCCGGTTTTATATATGCACGACGGGCAGAACGTTTTCGACGCTGCTACGTCGTTTGCCGGAGTCGAGTGGGGAATGGATGAAACCGCACACCGATTGATTCATCGAAAACTGATCGAGCCGATCATCATCGTGGCAGTGGCCAACATCGGCGAAGAACGAGTTCATGAATATGCGCCGACGCCCGGCGTAATCGAACCGAAAGATTATCCGAGAAAGCGCAGCCGCGGCCTGGCCCACATTTACGGGCAATTTTTGATCCAGGAACTGAAACCCTTCATCGACAAAAAGTATCGAACAAAGCCAGATGCAGAATTTACGGGGCTCGGTGGATCATCGCTCGGCGGCTTGGCCACACTGGCGATCGGAATTTTTTATTCGGAGGTGTTCACGCGTTTAATAGTGATGTCGCCATCAATTTGGTGGGACGATTACGCGATCTTCCGGCTGGTGGGCATTCTCGGTGAAAAGCCGCCGCTGAAAATCTGGCTCGACACGGGCACGGGCGAGCCCGCTTGGGAACTGACGCGCTACTTACGCGATTGCTTGATCGACAAAGGCTGGCAGTCCGATGTCGATCTTAGCTATCTCGAAGTCGAAGGCGCCAACCACAGCGAAACCGCGTGGGCAGCGCGCGTCGAACCGGCCCTGCGATTTCTGTTTCCGCCTGCGAAATAAGCTGTCACCTTCCCACTGGTGGGACCGGCGGGGGGTTAGGAGGTAACGGTTCAGGAGGTGGCATCGGTGTAGGCGGAGCCGGTCTTGGCGGCGAGGGTTGATTTGTCATCGATACTCCCTCTAAAAGAATCGCGCTTACTGCAGCGATTTGCCGTAAACTTGATAAAGGCGCACATAGCCGCCCACGAAATCCCAATCCTTTTGATAGGAGAAACTGCGAGTGTGGGGGGACCAGGTAAGCTCGCGTGGCGACTCTGGATGATTAGGATCATAAACGAGGTAGCGTTCGACTCCCGGATTCGGCGAAAACGACTTCCGCTTAAAAACCAAGACGGAGTGATTGATAGTGAAACGGGGGAAAGTAGTAAGGAAGGCAGCAAACAACTGCCCTCGGGCCAAAGCTGCGTTCAAATGAGTGTGGGTCTCCTCCTGATACCCGGCGCCCTGCTGAAAAATCATGCGGACATTGCTGATTCGGAAATAGCTGGGCCAGCCGTGACCAATACTTAACTGCACAAGTTCGCGACGCGCCTTGCTCATTTCTCGCAGGTCCTTGTAGCCTGGAAAAACAATTCGTTGATCTTTCGGCAAGGGCTCTGCCCAGGGCTGTCGGTGTGTCACAGCGCGAATGCGGGCCGTCAATGACGTATCGTCTAAAGGAGTGCCGCGCGACTCGAAGCGCGCGAACTTCTTAAATTGGACGGCAGTGCGGCACAGCACAAAACAGTGGCGCTTGTACATGTCACGTCTTACCGACGAACCTCTGCGTAAAGAAGGATGCCCTTCGTGATATTCAAATACGGTCTGATTAGCGAATGCGCACGTGTCGCGATCGAAACGAAAATCCGACGCAATAACCCTCGTGCCCGTTAGCGTGACGGCAGCGACTACACTGAGACAGCAAACAGCCGCTGATTTTCCCGAAGTCCCAAACATTACATCAAGCGCGAGCTGAGACGCCGACGCTTTTTCCTCCCGCGTAGACACCCAGCCGGCGAAATTTTTGATATCGCCTTTCCAGCAGATCGGCAACTGGAACCTGCGAAGTCTGCTGGAGAGCGTGGCGCAGCGCTTCGCCAAGATTCGCGGTAACGGAATCATAGTCCCGATGCGCGCCGCCCTGCGGCTCTGGGACAATTTCGTCCACAACTTCAAGTTTCAACAAATCCTGCGCCGTCAGCTTGAGCGCCTCGGCTGCTTCGGCTGCATGCCGCCGGTCTCTCCACAAAATCGCGGAACACGCCTCGGGACTGATCACTGAGTAGTAAGCGTTCTCGAGAATCGACACGTGGTCTGCGACGCCAATGCCCAGCGCGCCGCCGGATCCGCCTTCACCGATGACGGCAGCGATGATTGGGACACGCAGCCGCATCATCTCACGAAGATTGACAGCAATTGCCTCTGAAATGTGACGTTCCTCTGATCCGATCCCAGGAAAAGCACCGGGCGTATCGATCAATGAGATCACCGGCATGCCAAATTTTTCGCCCAGCCGCATCAATCGCAGTGCTTTCCGGTAGCCTTCAGGATGGGCGCAGCCAAAATTGCGCAGCACGTTCTCCTTGGTGTTGCGCCCTTTCTGATGCGTGATGACGACGCAACGCTGGCTGCCAAGCGTGGCCAGACCACACGGCATGGCTCTATCATCCGCAAACCGCCGATCGCCATGCAGCTCGACCCAATTTGTAAAACACCGTTCGATGTAATCCAACGCGAACGGCCGCTGTACATGCCGCGCAATTTGGACACGCTGCCAGGCCGTCAGGCGGCCATAAATTTGGCGGTTCGTTTCGCGAAGCTTTGTCTCCAGTTCTTTGATGGCCGAATCAAGATCGACATCGTGCTTGTCGGAGTGATTCTTTAAATCCTGCAATCGCCGTTCCAGTTCAAAGATCGGTCTTTCAAAATCGAGCGGTTGCCAGTCCATGTGAAAGTTACAAGGTTAGAAGAGCTACAAAGTTAAAGAGGGTACAAGGTTGGGCAATCCTCGCCCGCGTCCCTCCATGCCCGTTTTAACGTTGTAACCTTTTTAACTTTTTTACTTCGACAATTAATCGATAATGGTGACAGCGGTCTTGTTGTTTACAAGGCTGCTTAGCTCCTCAACGTCCGAGGCCGCCAGACCGAGGCCCGCCGGCGGTGGCGGTTGCTCGAGATTGGGATGCGCCGCATCCGGCAGCGAATACAGAGTGTAACCTGGGGCGCCCGCGAGTCGGATCCACCGGGTGCTGCTAAGATACTCTTTGCTGCCGAGGCCGACACGTTTTCCGCCCTTCCAAGCCATCGTTTCAGCAACTTTTGCCGTGACTTTAGCAGGCTGTTTGGGCTGCAATTTTGCTTCACGCACATGATATTGCTTGAAAAACGCGCCGTGATTAAGCAGCACAACCAGGTTCGTTTTGCGTTGGATAACGATCGAGAAATCGGGGTGCGAAATGAGCAGATGTTCGCCAATGTGTAGCATCGTGCCGCTCAGATTGTTCATGCGCATGATCAACTCGGGCGTCGTTTTTAGCTTCCGCGAAATCTTCGCAAGCACGTCTCCCGGTTTCACAACGTACTCGATTTTTTCCGGAGAAGGATAACGCGATAACAAAATGTCAATGTTCACTTCCCCGAGGAAATCCCGCGCTTCGTCAAGATGCTTTCCAGAGGGATATTTTTGCACGAACGCGATGAGCGCGTCGCGAGTTTCTGTTAGTTTTCCATCCTGTCGCAGCTGGGCCGCCGCTTGAGATTCCGGAAGACTGATGTCCGGCGCAGGTGGCGGAGTAACCTCGCCGCGCTGCTCTTTTTTCACTGCGATCTCTTCTTTGACAAAGGTGTTGTAACCGAACCAGGCGGCCCCGCCGAAGATGATCAGTGCCAGCAGTAATACGAACAACCATTTCATGGCTGAGAACAAAAACGTCGAACGCCCACCGCCTAACGTCCAACGTTCAATTGAGAATCAACTGTTTGAGCGTTCAGCGTTGAGCGTTTTCTTCATCCGAGTTTGCTTTTCGCCGCAGCCGCCTCGGATTTTTGACAGGACACTAGCTCGTTTCCCCACCGGGGAAAAATCGGTGCCAAAGCCGTCCGATGGTAGGCTCTTCCTGGTTAGTCCAGGTAAACTGGCAGTCCTGGCAATAAAACTCCTTCGGAATGATTTTGAGGGCACAAAATAGACCAACAAGCGCCGGCGTCAGAAATTTTCGGGTCATCTGCGGATACTCGATGTTGGAAGAGCCGCATTGCGGACAGCGAATGAGAGCGGCAGAGATTTCCGGATCCGTGGCCTCCCATTCCTTCATAAACTCCTGGGCTCTTTCGAAATCGCTGTCTTCCACCATCACTTTCGCATTTGCTTGTGGACGCGACATGAAACCGACCTGTTGCAGCGGCGCTTCATTGTGAACATCGGCCTGCAGCCCCGCATCGTGGAAACGTCGTTTGAGTTGCCGCGCTTTAACCGGCTCATTGAACGTCGCAATAGTCACCATAATTTTTTTCGCCTGCGCAGGAGCGCATCGTGTGATCAAACATCAATTAATTGCCGGGCGCAAGACTGGGATCGTGCCGCAGAGATTTTGTCTGGGTCACGTTCCTGGAGGGAACCATTTGTAGAGCATCAAATAAACAACGACTCCTGTAATCGAGACGTACAACCAGATTGGAATCGCCCAGCGTGCGATGTGCTTGTGCCGGTCCCATCGGCGTCGAAAAACCTGGATAAGCGTCAAGATCACCAGGGGCAATGTCACAAAAGCAAGCAGAACGTGTGAAGCCAGTATCGGAAAGTAGATAGCGGCGATCCAGCCCGTATATCCGGAAGATTTTTCGCCGACCCGGGCATGATAGATAATGTAACCGACCAAGAAACAGGCCGACGAGATTACAGCTGTGATCATGCATGCCATGTGACGCCGCCACGCCCCGTGGCGGATGAAGTACCAGCCCATTGAAATGAAGATGGTGCTGACCACATTAAATGACGCGTTGAGAGCGGGCAGGTCAGAGGTTGAAATCACGTTGAACCGTTAAAGCGTTAAGTTGGTCTATCGCTTCGACGCTGCAACGCTTTAACGCTTCAAGGAAAACTAATGCCCGCCGTTATTGAGCCACCTCGGAGAAGTTTTGGAACTTCCGCACGCCGTCGAAGACGTGCAGTGGGGCGTCGAATCGTTCTGGGTGTCATGCGCCTGGCGGTCCTCGCTGCAACTTTTGGGATTATCGGCGGCGGCTATTATCTCGCCAAGAGGGGATTTGGCCGGGAATGGCGCGCCCGGGTCGTTGAGGAATTACACAAGCGCGGTGTCGAAGCTTACATAGGACGCCTCACTCTGGATCCCTTCCGTGGTCTGGTCGCAAAGAACGTAAGAATTTTCGACTACAAAAATCGCGAAAACACGCTTGCCCTGATCAGCGAAGTCTCGCTCGATATCAATTACGCTGCGCTCATCCATCACCAGCCGTTTCTCAACGCGCTTGATGTGCGCGATGCGCAAATCACCTTCCCTCTCAAGACGGTGGGTGGGAAAGCCGATAGAGCGCAACTCACCGACTTCCGCGCTCATGTTTATTTTCCGCCCGAACAAATTTATGTGAGTCAGGCTGAGGGAATCTTTTGCGGAATTCGGATTTCTGCGACCGGGCAATTAATCAAGCGCGAGAATTATCAACCATCGCCTTCGATTTCACGCGAGGAATGGCAAAGACATTTGTTGCTTGCTCAGCGCGTGTTGAATGAATTGCAAAAGTTCAGGTTCCCCGGTGCGGTTCCGTCGTTGCAGTTAAAATTCAGCGGAGACATCGCGGAAATCGAAAAGGCGCATATAGAGGCGACGCTGAACGGGGACCGATTGCAACGCGGCAGCTACGAAATGCGAGATCTGTCCGTTGCTGCGGAATGGAATAATCGGCACTTGAACATCGCACATTGTGAATGGAACGACCGCAAGGGCAGTTTTGCTGGACGTGCTGATTGGAGCGCGGAGACTAACACCGCCAATTTCGAAGCCCGGAGTAGTTTGAATCTGAAGGCGTTTCTCGACGCTTTTGGCTTGGGCGGGTCGCTCGCCGGCACGGAATTTCACTCGCCGCCTCTCGTCGATATCTCCGGCTCGGTAAATTTCGGGCGGGATCGATTTCGGCCAAAAATCATCGGGCACGCAGCTTTTGGCCAGTTCACATACAAGAAGGCCTCCTTCTCTGATCTCGCTGCCGATTTTTCCTGGGACGGCGAGCGCACTTTGGTTCGGGATTTGCGGGTGCGCCATCAGACAGGCCAGCTCAGGGCGGAACTCTTCGATGCGCCGTCCGACTTTCGGCTGAATATTGAGAGCACGATCTCTCCAGATGCAGTTCGTCCGCTTGTTTCCGTCGAGCTAGGTGAATTTATGCGTGAATGGCAGTGGCAACGCTCGCCTGTAATCCGGCTCGAAATCCGTGGCACAGATCGCAATCCAGAGAATTGGCGGGGCCAGGGAACGGTTGCTTTGGGGCGCAGCCAGTTCCAAGGCGCATGGATGAACAGCGCCGACACCAAAATTCATTTCGCCGATGGCGCGCTTACTTGCGACGACTTTCATGTGGCACGTGATGAAGGCACCGGCACGGGCAGTTTCACCTACGATTTTAAAAACCATGAGGTGCGCGTCTCAAATATCAAAAGCTCGTTGACTCCCTCCGAGGCGATTCTCTGGATCGACCCGAAGCTTCCGAAGACTGTGGCGCCATACAAATTCCGGCGCCCGCCTGCAGTTACCGCCAATGGCGTTTATCAATTTCGCGGCGGGAAAAACACGCGTCTGGAAATCAAGGTGGATGGCGGCAGTGGGATGGACTACGTCTTTCTTGGAAAAACGCTGTCGTTCGATCGCGTCTCCGGTCGGTTGCTGTACACAAACGATCGGTTGCAAATCACTGATCTTCGCGGCGTTCTTCTCGCCGGCACGTTGCGAGGGAATGCTGACATCTCCCTGGCGCGAAATGATCCCCGCTACCGGGCAAGGATCTCGGTAAACGCGCTCAATTTCCCCTCGCTGACTGATTTGTACTTCAACTACAAGACCGCGCAGGGCGTGTTGAACGGCACCTATGATTTCGCCGGTCTGGGCACTGATTGGCATACGATGCGCGGTGATGGAAAAGTGGAAGTAAGCAATGGCAATGTTTTCGCCATCCCAATTTTCGGCCCGCTCTCAGGAATTCTAAACGCCATCGTCCCCGGCAGCGGATACAGCATCGCGCGCAATGCGACCGCGAATTTTAAGGTCGGGAACGGCATTATTCATACTGATGATTTCGAAGCAGCGGGCGCGCTTTTCAGCATGTTGGGTCACGGCGACATTCATTTTCTTGAGGACAAACTCGATTTCAGTATGCGCTTGAACATGAAAGGACCTGGTATGAAAAAACCCGATTGGCGTCCAGCGGTTCTGAAGGGCCTGTAGTGAGCAAAAACGAAACGGCGAAAGGGGAAGACGACGAACCAGAGGCTTCGCGGATTCGCCCTTTCACGGATTCTTCGGCTCGTCGAATTCTCCTGGGCGCGCACATGTCTATCCGTGGCGGCGTGAGCATGGCGATTGAGCGGGCGCGTTCGATCCACTGCACCGCCATGCAAATCTTCGTAAAAAACAACATGCAATGGTTTGCCCGTCCGCTGACGCGAGACGAAATCCGCGCCTTTCTTGATCATGTCCAGCGGGGTGAGCTGTCGTCAATCTTCGGGCACGCCAATTACCTCATCAACCTCGCGGCGACGAATCCACAGTTTCACGCAAATTCGATTCGCGCACTCTCGGAGGAACTCACCCGGGCCGACCAGCTTGAATTGCCATTTCTGGTGTTGCATCCGGGCGCGCACCTCGGCGCAGGCGAAGAAGCCGGGTTAGAGAAAATCGTCGATTCGATCGACGAAGTGTTTCGCAAAATTCCGCACGTGCGAACGAAGATCGCACTCGAAACCACAGCAGGACAAGGTTCGTGCATCGGTCATCGGTTCGAGCACCTCGCTTTCATCACTGCCAATGTGCGCGAGCCAGAACGCGTTTGTGTCTGTCTTGACACCGCGCATCTTTTCGCCGCGGGTTACGACATCAGCAGCGAACATTCGACGCGAAAGACGTTGCGCGAATTCGACCACGTGATCGGCTTGGATCGTCTCGGTGCTATTCACCTCAACGATTCTAAAACCGCGCGCGGCTCGCGCGTCGATCGACATGAACACATCGGCAAAGGCCAGATTGGTCTGGATGCTTTCCGCTTCATCATGCGCGACCGCCGTTTCCGTAAAATCCCGAAAGTGCTGGAAACGCCGAAGGGAAAGGACCTACGCGAAGATGTGATGAATCTAAAGACGTTGCGCCGCTTGGCGAAAACCATCGGTGTCATTCCGAGCGGAGCCTATTCGACTCGCTTTGCTCGCTCAGGGTGAACTACGCGGAGTCGAAGAATCCCGCTAACGTTATCTCAAGGGCAGCGCAACGGGATCCCTCGACTCCGCTCGGGATGACAGCATGGGACCTAGCTGATGAACCGGATTGTAAACGGGTAACGATAGAACTGGCCCTGACCGGCTTTAACTGATGCAATGATGACAAGCACCGTATTCAACGCCCAAAGCGTGATCAAAATCGGGATGCCTATAAGCACGATGCAAAGGATCGCGGCGATTGCGTCATAGATCAGCATCGAGATTTGGAAATTGAGCGATTCTTTTCCGAATGCGTCGATCTCAGGCGAGTCGCCGCGTTTCATGAGCCAAACAATGAGCGGCCCGAGAATGTGACCAAGGAAATGGAAAAACAAGCCGAGTAATGCGCTAGCATGGCAGAGCACGCACCACGTGCGGACGTCGGATGAAGTGGATGGGGTTGGCGGGGATGGTTGATCCATGCTGTGACCTTTCGTTTGGGTTAAGACAACGACTGCCTGTTTGCCGCGAGGAGAGCAAGAAAAAAAAGATCGGACTACGCTGCTTTTACGCGCTCGATGTGCGCGCCGAGTTCGCTCAATTTTTCATCGAGATGTTCGTAGCCTCGGTCGATGTGATACACCCGACTCACTTCGGTAGTTCCATCTGCTTTCAATCCCGCAAGCACCAGCGCGGCCGAGGCGCGCAGATCGCTCGCCATCACTGGAGCGCCAAAGAGATGATCGACGCCCTGGATCACCGCAGTCGCGCCTTCAAGATCGACATGTGCGCCCATCCGCGTTAACTCCGCGACATGCATGTAGCGTTGCGGAAAAATGTTCTCTGTGATGACACTG
>QHRD01000091.1 GCA_003220005.1 Verrucomicrobiota bacterium
AACAATCGAAGACGCAGACGCCACCCCCGGCCGCACCAGTTGGAGCTAAATCTATGGCCCAAACGACCAACCATCTCGGAGACCTTCTTGAGAAAATCAAAGGTGACGCGCAACGTGCGTTAGCACTTCTCCCGAGCGAGCCCGGATTGCGGTCTCTCGGCTGGAAATGCCACTGCGTGCGGGCACGTCAAGCATTTCACGCGGCCGGTCTCTGCTGCAGTCGCAGACCGCTGTCCGAAATGCGAAACCGATTCTTTTCGAATGCAGTAAGTGCACTACGCCACCCATTCGGCGCAGAGAAGTTCGGCAGGTTCTCCCCGGGAAGGAACCGCCGAATCCTACCGCTGGAGCCAATTTTAAACTGCTTGCGGTTCGCGCCAGAAACGGGCCAACGTCGCCCTTGAATCCGCGTGATAGAGGCAAGGATGTTGTTTTAATACAACGATGCGGCGCGAGCCGTGCCGGCTACTTCCTTCTCATGCAATTGCAGGCGACACGCCCGGCTCTACAGACTGTTTTCTGCCAAACGGGATTCAATCGTTTCGCATAGCACGTGGAGCAGAATTGGTAGGCTTGCTGAATTCTGGCAATGGATTCGCTGCGAACCAAGAGATCGACATCGGCTATGCCAATGGTTGAACCGCCGTCGCGATCGAGGAAGGCAATGTTCCCTGTGGCGTCTGACACAAACGCCCCACGATATCTTTCTGCAGCTTGGCTTGACGCAAAGGCAACCTTCGAGCCGAAGAAGGTCAAATCGTTTCACATCCATTCACAAATCCCCCTAAGGGAAAAGATCAGGGAAAGTCCCTTACGTCAAAATCCGTAGTTTTCCTTTACAAGCAGTCTTAGGACAACGAGGGTCCCGGCTCATCTCGATCCAGAACCGCGAATACGACCCTGATCGCTGGTGGGAATCGAGCGAAGGAGTCAAGGAAACGATCAGCGAGGCCCTGGCTTACTGTTATGCCCGCTTGTTTTTCGTTCCGGCACAGGAATCCAAATCGGAAACGAAATGAATCGTTCTGAGGAAATCATCGCCGCTTTAAAGGCGAACCCGCGGGCATGGCTGATCACCGGTGTGGCCGGATTTATTGGGTCCAACCTGCTAGAGACATTACTTCGGCACGAACAGGAAGTGACGGGGATCGATAATTTCGCGACCGGTTCCCGGGCGAACCTGGAGGATGTACGTCGAAGCGTGGAGACGGCAGCGTGGACACGGTTCCGAATGATCGAGGGCGATATTTGCGACCTGAAAACATGTCGCAATGCTTGTGCCGGCGCGGATTACGTTCTGCATCAGGCCGCGCTCGGATCGGTCCCGCGGTCGTTAGCCGACCCGGTGGCGACAAACGAAAGCAACGTCAAGGGGTTCGTAAACATGCTTTACGCGGCAAAGGACGCCGGCGTTCGGCGGTTCGTTTTTGCCTCCAGCAGCTCGGTCTATGGCGATCATCCTGCGCTGCCGAAGGTGGAGGACCAGATTGGGAATTGCCTGTCACCTTATGCGGTTTCGAAACGCGTTAATGAATTGTATGCCGAGGTTTTTTCCCGCTGTTACGGGATGGAATGCATCGGCCTGCGGTACTTCAACGTTTTCGGTCCGCGGCAGGATCCCAACGGCGCTTATGCGGCGGTCATTCCAAGATGGATCGCCGCGATGATCAAAGGGAAGCCGGTGGAAATCAACGGAGACGGCGAGACCAGCCGCGACTTTTGTTACGTGGCCAATGCGGTCCAGGCGAATCTTTTGGCGGCCACGGTCGAGAACAATGAAGCCTTCAATAAGGTCTATAATATAGCGGTCGGCCAAAGAAGAACGCTGAACGAATTATTCGAGCTGCTGCGGGAGCGATTGCTGCCCGAGTTTCCCCATCTCGCCACTGCCGAGCCACAGTACCGCGATTTTCGTGCCGGGGATGTGCGCCATTCGCACGCCGACATTGGCCGGGGCCGGACTCTGCTTGGATACGAGCCAACGCATCGTATCGAAGATGGCTTGGACGAGGCGCTGGAGTGGTACGTGGCAACATCGAAAGCAGGAAAAGCTGGAATGCTGGCGTGCTGAAAAGAATCGTAGTTTAAGACGTAAGTATAAGCCCAAGGTTGCATGAGTGGGAGCGGTAGCTTTGAAGATTTGGAAGTCTGGAAACGCTCGAAAACTCTCGCAGTCGAGATATGCATCGTTCTTCGTGATTGTCACGATTATGGGTTTCGCGATCAAATAACTCGCAGCGCTGTTTCGGTTCGTCCAACATAAGTGAAGGGGCGGAAAAGCCCGGTCGCGCGGAATTCCGACAGCCGGAGAACTTCGGACGCAGATTTTAATTGTGGGGGACCTTCAGTATCTGACCGCTGACCAGACTAGCCGAATGGCGGCTGAATGTCGCGAGTTATCTCGGATGCTTTGGGATTGATCCGTTCGATTAGCGGAAGTGAAGTTTAAGCGGTGAGGTTGAGTTTGTGCAAAAGAGCGAAACGAATGCTTTGAACTTCAACTTGAACTTGTTCCTTCATCTTCGATGAAAATTGCCGTCACTTGACACAGCTTGTATTCTGTGTACTGTGTGACACAGTGATGAAGACAATTGCAGTTTCAGAAAAGGCTTATACACGGCTGGCTTCGTGGAAAACGGGCCGGGACGATACATTTTCAGCAGTGATTGAGCGGTTAATCCCGCCCAAAGGCACGCTGGATGCCGCTTTGGAAGCAGCCGAATCGCTTCCAGTCTTGCCTTCCAAAGAATTTGAATCGCTCGAGAAGGCGGTGAACGCCACACGGAAAAGACTGCGTGCGTCATGGAAGTAATGGCCGATACAACGGTCTTGATAGACATTTGGCGTTATGGCAAAACCCCGCGACGTCTGGGCGATCTGACGAGCAAGCTAGGTGAAGCCGCGATTCTCGTGCCGTGGATCACGCAGGCAGAATTTTCGCGCGGGGCGCTGTTCAAAAATGTCTCGCTGGAAAGGGTGGCTGAATTTTACAAGAGCTTTCATCTCGTGCCGCTCGATCAAGCGGTAATGGATGCCTATTGCCGATTGTGGGTGGAAATGGCGCGGGCCGGTCATGCAGCGGATTATCCCGATTTGTGGATCGCTGCTTGCGCCGTGGCCAGGAAAATTCCCATCCTGACGCGCAACCCAAAGCATTTTACGAACGTTCCTGCATTGAAGGCGATCGGTTACGAGATTGTCTGATACCATCAAGAAGCTGGAGATGGAAGGGGGAAGTTAAGTAGGTAGTTTAAGGTCAAAGTTTAACTTCAAGTCTAAGTTATGGGTGCTAGACCTCCACGAGCCAGGCGTGTCGGTAAAACCATTGCCGGTAATCGTCCCCATCCCGGTGACTCTCGATTGAAGCCCGACCACGAGATTTTCCGGTAGGGTCGCCAGGCGATCCCCAAAGCGGACGATCCCCGGATGCCGTGAGAAGCTTCAACAGCGCGATGCTGCTTCGAATACACAAATCTCGTGAACAGATAACCGGGAAACATCGCTTCTACAAACCAGACCGGCCCCCTGTTGGTCAGCTTGCGGAAGCGCAATCGAGGCGAGAAACACTCGACGCCGAACTGACGCCGGAGAGCGATGGTAGCCAGGTGACCGGTGATAACCGATCGTCAAGGGCGAGGAAATGGTCGCCCCACCGCGGCAGCAGGAAATGGAGGCAACTTCCATTTGCTGCCGCCGGAGCCATAAGCGCACGCGACATGTCAGTTACGAAATTTAAGTACAATGAAAGCGTTATTTTCAGTCATTCTCGCATTCGCTGTTTGCGTTGGCAGCGTACAGGCTGGGCCTGTTCGCACCGCACGACACGTGGCGAGGGACAGTGCGATTACAGCGAAGAATGTGGCGCATAGCGCTGTGAGGGGCACACGAAGAGCCGTCCACAGAGTGGTCAGTTTCTTCACTCCATAAATCGCGGCATTCTTCGGAGCTTGGTTGCCACAGCAGACGTACGCTGTGCACACTCAGTTGTGACATGATCGGCAACGTCAAAGCGTGCCGATTACACTCGATTCGCGCGCTGATCAATCCGCGTTCTCATACGGCTGCTGCTGAACTGGAGAACGATTAGATAGCGCAGAGTTTCGAACAAAAACTGCTGTAACCTGTCGAAAGGAATTTCTGTCTTCTCTTTGGGCTAATGGGCATCCGATCTTTTTTGCGTCTCCGAATAACTTCGCCGCGTGGTCGGGAATTTATCCGAGGTGCTCTGGTCGCGCTTCTGGTGGTAACGATTCTACTTGCTGGGATTCAACTGCGCCATTGGATCGCGGAAAACACGAGGCACGTGCGTTATCAGCATGACATCGTCAACGGATTCTACTGGGGCAGCGAGGTTGTAGCGGAGGCGCGCCGCTTGTCGCCAGATGACGCTTCTGCCAATTCATGGACAGCATTTTGGCGCGGTTATGTCGGGCTTTACGATCGCGTAAAGGATGAGGCGTACGAAAATGATTACGGTCTCGATTATCCACCGTTGCGACTTCTGGCCATGTCGATCTGGGCCAAACATGTGCGCCACGAATTTCCAGGAGTCGATGATGGACACCCGAGGCTCGTCAACCCGCTGTTGAAGATCAATCTCCTGTGCGAACTACTATCCGCTGTAGCAATTTTTTTCCTGGTTCATTTGTGTCTGCAGCGGTCATCACGCACAACAAGGTCAACCTTCCCGCCTAATTTCCTGCTGAACGATCGCGCTTCAATTCGCGGTCTGGCAGCCGCAAGCGTCGCATGGCTTGAACCGTCGATGATTCTCGACGCACACGGCTGGCCACAATGGGACGTCTGGGTGCTGCCCTTTTATCTCTTTGCTGCACTGGCAGCGTTGAAAAATCGCTGGTTCTGGTGCGGCTGCTTGCTCGCAGCCGGCGCAATGCTCAAAGGACAACTGTTATTCGTAGCGCCGTTTTTTGTTCTCTGGCCGTTGTGGCAAAAAAGGTGGACTCGCGCGCTGCACGTGCTCGCCGGATTCACGGCAACGACGGCGCTCATTGTTTCGCCGTGGGTCTTGCGCAACCCGCAGGCCTGGATGTCCGTTGCTATTGTGGCCGGCGTCACCTTCTTATTGCTTCGCCGCTATGAATATGGCCATTCAGGCGCGTGGCTCGCGGGAATCGCAGGCGGCGCCGTATTCGTGGCCGGCGCGGTCACCGGCGGCAGCTTCAGCTGGTTACAAGTCGGCTTTATCTACGGCAGCGAACATTATCCGTATCTTTTCATCAGCTCGTGCTATAATCTTGCATCGCTTCTGGCCGCGCTTGGCTGGTCATTGAAAGATTCTCTTCTGTCGGCGCATATGGGATCGGTCGATTTGCAACTGACACTGCAATGGGCGCTGCGTCTGTTCTATCTTGGCGCACTGGTACTATGCGCGCGCGGCATGACGCGACATCTTCGCGCTCGCGACCCGCGTGCGCTGATTGCCATCGCCGCGCCATGGCTGCTGATGTTCGGGCTACTTGGTCAGATGCACGAGCGCTATCTCATGTGGGGCGCAGTCGTCAGCGCTGTAGCGCTCGGAGTTAGCGTCAGATTAAGTATCGTTCATTTCATCATCTCGGTTGCCAGCACGGCCATGATCATGCACGTAATGCTGATCGATAAGAAACTCGACTCTACGCTGCGGGCCATTGACGTACTCCACAGCATTCGACCGTATGCAGCCGTCCTGGTGTTGGGATGTGTGGCTCTCTATCTCTGGAACGCGCTTGCAATACCGCTTCCGACTTTTCAACGTGGATCGGCGAAAGCTGCTCGGGCGCCTTCCCTCTCGCTGGGACCGGAGCCGGAAGAAGCCTGAAGAGTTCAGGCTGACAACGGCGAATTAATGCCGTCAACAAAGCGCCATGGCCTTTGACACAGCGCGCCACCAAGTCGTGCTCTTTGGCGGCGTGAAAGCTGCCGGGTTGAACGACACGTGGGCATGGAACGGCGAGGTATGGACACAACTGGAAGACATCGGCCGTCCGCACGCTCGAACCATGCCCACTTCAACGCGCACGCTGGTGTTGTTCTCAGACAGCTTGAACAGGCGCTCGATCATAGGCTTCAGCATACTGTTCCCATGTTAGTCTGCCGACTTATTCTGCGTCCACTCGCCAGAGAATGAACTGCGCGCGAGTGAACCGCGTCTGGAGATTAGGATAGATTTCTTGAACGATAGGAAAACGCCGAGAACAGGCGGCGACCGCGGAGCAGCGCGAGGTTCATCAACTGTCAATTTTGCGACCGGCAAAGGGAGGTTAGCGTGAAAGCGGTAACAGGAATCCGTAAATGGGGAGCCTGAAACCAGACCTATTGGCGGGCCAGTCGGCGAAACAAAAACGCGCCCAGCACGATAAAGAGAACGTTCGGAAACCAGACCAACAGCTCTGGATGCACGTGCGGGTTGCCGCGCAAGGTATCGCCAATGATGACAAAGAGAAAATAGCTGGTAGCAACAATCAAACCCATGGCGAAGCCAATTGAAGTCTCGCGGCGATGCGCCGTGACACCAAGCGGCACCCCAATTATTGCGAAAGCCATGCAAGCGAACGGAAATGAAAAGCGTTTGTTTATTTCAGTGCGGCTGGCGCTGCGTTCTCCCGGGTTCTCGCTTTTCAATTGCTCGAGCAATTGCTCGATCGACAACGCAGAACGGCTTGGCCGTTTTTTCTCTTTCTCGTAAAGCTCATCAAGACTGATAGGCAACGTGCCTTCCACCATGTTAATGCCGTCCTTGATCTTGCGCAGATTCGACGGGTCTTGTGAGTCGCGCTCCTGGTAACGCGCCTGATACAGGTGCATGAGGATCTGTTTGTTCGCCAAATCAGCTTCGAGCATCCCCGTCCGCGCGAATGTGACCTTCACCGGCAGCGAATTCTGGTTTAGCTCGAACACCGTAATGTTCTCGAGCTTGTTGCCCTCCTTCTTGCCGACGTAAATTTTGCGCCCGGGAAATTGGTCGATGACCTGGTCGCTTCCAAAGAGCGCCATCGGATTGCGCGTGGCCAGATCAAAAATGGTGCTGCGCAATTTTTCCTGCGCAGCTGGGGCAGCCTGCACGTTGAGCCAGAGACAAATCCCCGTGCACATCACCGCGATGGCGCCCAGCGGAATGCAGATACGCGAAATGCTCACGCCATTGCAGCGGAGCGCGATCAATTCGTTGTCCGCGGAGAACCGTCCGAACACCAACAAAATTGCGGTCAACAATCCCCAGGGAATGGTGAAAATGAGGGAGAACGGCAACACATATGCGATGAACGTGATCAGGTATTCCACCGGAACATCGTGATTTACGAGCAGCGGAAGCAGTTTCCGGAAAATGTTCCCCACGACGAGAACCAGGCTTAGCACGGCGATCGCAAACGCCACGTTGACCAGTAACTCGCGGCTAACAAATCGATCGATCAGTTTCACTTTCCGGTACACACGTTAGCACAAATCGGTAGGGCAGGCCCCGACGAATCGGGGCACGCCGTCTGCCGCTCGGGGCGTACGGAGTGACGCGCCCTACCTCCGAAAAGCCCAGCGCGACATCGCTACCCAAAGCTCGAAAATTTGCTAACATCAACGACGATGAGCAACCCCATGTACGATGTCGCGATTATCGGGGGAGGACCGG
>QHRD01000092.1 GCA_003220005.1 Verrucomicrobiota bacterium
GGTGACTGACATCCATCACGAAGCGGTCACGCGGCGTGTTGAAAACACGGTGGAGCGCAATTGTCAGCTCCACGACACCCAAGTTTGGCCCCAGATGTCCTCCCGTTTGGGAAAGGACCTTGATCAGCTCATCGCGCACTTCCTGCGCGAGCTGCGGCAGATCCTGTTCGCGCAGTGCCTTGATGTCCGCTGGCGAGCGGATCCCGTCGAGCAGACGCTCGGGGGCGACTGCCGCCTCGGCCGTCTGAGGAGTTTCAGAAGAGTCTGATTTCGTCATTTGCATCCTGGGAGTCATCGGCAACGACCGCCTGTGCGGTCGTCTCCGGTGTTGGCTCAAAGTCCTTAACTATCGGTTTGCCAGCGCTATTGCGAGCAATGATTTCAATCTTCTGCTCGGCCTTGGCAAGCCGTTCCTGGCAAATCTTCACAAGGTTCATTCCTTCCTCGTAACGCACAATCAAATCTTCGAGCGGCAATTTGCCGGACTCCATCTGCTCAACGATTTTTTCGAGCCGATCCATCGCGCCTTCGAAGTTAAGCTCTGCCTCACGTGGCTTCGATTTGCTGCTCATGGGGCAACGGAGGAATTAAGCATAGGTTAGCCAGGAGAAAAGGGCCGCTGAAGCAAGTTTCAACCAATCTGCTTTCGATATGCCTCAGAGTCTTTCAGCTGTTTAAGCTCGTCGACGTTGTCGATCTTGAGAACGAAAATCCAGCCCTGGCCGTAGGGTTCGCGGTTGATCAGGCCCGGGTCGGCTTCGAGCGCTTTGTTTACTTCGACGACTGTTCCTTTCACCGGCGCGTAGATGTCGCTGGCAGCTTTTACTGATTCGACGACTGCGACGGCTTCTTTCGCGTTCGCGTGGCGATCCATCTTCGGCAGTTCGACGTAAACCACGTCGGTCAGCTCGGATTGCGCGTGATCGGTGATGCCGACGCGAACATTCTCGCCTTCGCGTTTAATCCATTCGTGTGTTTCGGTGTAAAACAAATCGTCTGGGATATTCATGATGTTGATTTCTTGTAGAGCGGTTTCTTTTCGATGGTGGCTCGAAATTTCTGTCCGCGAATTTCGATGTCGATCTCTGCGCCAATCTTCGCGTGCGCGGCATCGATGTAAGCCATTCCGACGCCCCAATTCAAGCTCGGAGAAAGCGTGCCGCTTGTAACTTCACCGATGCGCTGGCCATTTTGAAAAACTGCGTAGTGCGGTCGTGGTGGCGGCCCTTTTTCTTTCATTCGAAACGGCACGAGTTTTTCGCACAGTCCGTTTTCTTTCGTCTTCAACAGAACATCGCGTCCAATGAAATTTGGTTTGCTCAGATCAACAAAGAACCCGAGCCCTGCTTCGATCGGATTGCGTTCTGGCGAAAGATCGGAACCGTTTAGTGGATAGCACATTTCCAAACGTAACGTGTCGCGCGCGCCGAGGCCGCACGGTTTAATTCCCAGCGGTTTGCCCTTCTCGAGCGCGGCGTTCCAAAACTTCACCGCGTTCGTCGCACGAAAGAAAACTTCAATGCCGTCCTCGCCTGTGTAACCCGTCCGCGCGACTGAAACAGTGGTCTCACCGAATGGAAGATCGGCAATTGCATTCCGCGGCGGGAGCTCGACATCTTTACCGAACAGCGCGTGAAACAATTCCCCGATGCGCGGCCCTTGAATGGCTACGCCGCCAAAATTCGCGCTGCGGTCTTCGATGCGGACGGGCACGGAAAAATGTTCTTGCAGCCATGCCAAATCTTCTTCCGTGCGAGCTGCGTTGACGACGAGCAGAAAATTCTGATCGCCGATCCGATACACGATCAGATCATCAATGATTCCACCTCGTTCATTAAGGAGAAACGTGTATTGCCCCATGCCGACATCCAGTTTGTCGATGTTATTTGTGAGCATCATGTTGAGCCATGTGGCGGCGGCGCCCTCGCCGCCGGATTTCTGCGACGAGGGCGTCGAAGCTACGATAAATTGTCCCATGTGCGAAATGTCGAAGATGCCGACATTATTTCGCACCGCTTGATGCTCCGCCACGATGCCGGTGTATTGCACCGGCATGAGCCAGCCGGCGAATGAAACCATTTTCGCGCCCAGCCGCACGTGCTCGTCGTAAAGCGGCGTCTTTCGCGATGCAGCTTCAGTCATGCGTCCAAACTAGACTCAGAGGAATGTGGCGCAAGAGCGCGGAGGATCGACAGGTCAGCTCGATATCGACTCCTTAGCTTCATCCTCTTCTCGATCGAAGAGGAGAGGAGACATTGGCGCATTCAAATCGTCGAAGTGGAGAGCGTCTGTCTCTCTCTTTTGCAAAGGGACAGCATTGAGGTGAGGGATTGTTGGGCTACTTTCGGCCAGCAATGACCTGGCTGGACAAACTCGAGCGCCACTTTGGGTTTCTCGGCATCCCGGGGCTGATCCGGATCGTGATCGGCTTCACCGCGCTGGCGTGGGCGTTGATGTGGCTCAACCCGAGTTTCCGGTTCGCCCTCGACTTGGATCCGGCGCGTATTCGCCACGGCGAGGTCTGGCGACTGGTCACCTATATCTTTGTGCCGCAAACGCTCAGCTTTTGGATTGTGCTGGTACTCTGGTTCCTTTGGTTCATCGGCGAAGGACTCGAACGCGCGTGGGGCTCGTTCCGGCTTACGCTTTATTTTTTTGTCGGAATGATCGGCACAACGATCGCAGCATTTTTTTTCGGGAGCAATTTCTCAAACGGCATGCTCATCGCATCGTTGTTCTTCGCCTTCGCACGATTTTATCCCGACCAAATTATCTACATTCTGTTTATCTTGCCGGTGAAAATCAAGTGGCTGGCCTGGATCTTCGCCGCGTTTTTGCTCGTTGGATTTGTCTTAAACTCAAATTCCTATCGAGCGGCGCTGATTGCTGCTTTCGCCAATTACTTCATCTTTTTCGGCCCGGAAATCATTCACCAGGCGCGACATCGCCATGAAGTCTCGACGCGGCGGAGACGTTTCGAAGCACACTCTCGCAGCGACGACGAAGCGCTGCATCGTTGCGCGGTGTGCGGCGCCACGGAGTTGACCGATCCGAATCTCGATTTTCGCGTCGCGCGCGACGGTGAGGAATACTGCATGGCACATCTGTCGAAGGCGGGCAGTCCCCCAAACTAAAACTGCAGTGTTATCCTAGGCGAAGCGAAGGACGACGCATAAACTCGTGTCGGCACACAAAGTACTTTTGCGTGATCAAACACTATTGTGAGGTCCCTCGCCGTCTGTGCGGCTCGGGATGACGACTGTGCTGGTGCGGTTTGCCAATATCGACATCTCTTGTTCGCGGTTTAAGCTAATCCAATGACCGATAAAAATACCGCGCTTGTTCCCGAGGAAGGCTGGCATTGCCTGCATCTGTTTTACCGAATCGAATACGGCCAATGGCAATTACTCAGTCGCGACGAACAAAACGCTGCGAAAACAAATTTATCCTCGCTCGTGCAGGAAGTCCGCGCGATGGAGTCAACTCAGTTGCTCACGCTCGGAATGGTCACGCCGAAGGCGGACGTCGGCTTCATGTTGATCACGCCCGATTTGCACGACGCCAACAGAATCGAAAAACGACTGTCGCTCTCGTTAGGAGCCGATGTGCTCATGCCAGTTTACAGTTATTTGTCGCTGACCGAGGAAAGCGAATATATCACGACTGAGGAGGAGTACGCCCAAACACTCGAGGCAACTGTGCGCAAGGATCCCGCAAAGCTTGAAGAGGCCCTCACGACGTTTCGCGAGCGAATGAAACATTACCGGCAGGAGCGCGTTTATCCAACGCTGCCCGATTGGCCGGTGGTTTGTTTCTATAACATGAGCAAACGCCGCGGCGAACAGCGAAATTGGTATGCGCTCCCGTATGATGAGCGGCGCAAACTGATGAAAGGTCACGCTAGTGTGGGGCGCGAATTTGCCGGCAAAGTGAAACAGCTCATCACCGGTTCCACCGGTCTCGATGATGCCGAATGGGGCGTGACGCTGTTTGCCCGCGACACGTTTCAGATCAAAGCGATCGTTTACAAAATGCGTTTCGATCCGGTCAGCGCCGAGTACGCGGACTTCGGCGAATTTTACATCGGCATCCAATTGCCTCTCGACGAATTGTTTCGCCGCTTGCAGCTGTAAGATCTTCCTCTCCCTCTTCCTCCTACTCTTCCTCTGTTCCGATTGTCTCCAGCCGGACTAAGATTAAGATGCAGAGGAAGAGGAAGAACAGTTTGGATGGGTGACAGAGCGGTTGATTGTGCACGCCTGGAAAGCGTGTGTGCCGAAAGGCACCGGGGGTTCGAATCCCCCCCCATCCGCTGGCCTTGGCTCGGACTTCTTGCTCTACCTGTTGACCGCTTCCGTTAAGTTTTGCGTTTCTCTATTAGCTGCAGTTCCTGTCGTAGTTTCAGCATGCTGCCGTGAGAAAGTACGCCGCGGAAATTGACGCCGGGATAGATCATACAGTCGCGTCCGATGACCGAGCCTGGGTTGATCACAGCGTTGCAGCCGATCTCGGTGCGGTCGCCGACGATCGCGCCAAATTTTCTTAGGCCAGTTGGGATGTCGCCGTCTGGCGTAATGACCGCGACCTCACCGTGATCGAGTTTCACGTTCGAGAGTATTACGCCTGCGCCCAAATGAGCGTGATGACCAAGAATGGAATCGCCGACGTAATTGAAATGCGGGACCTGCACTTCATCGAACAGAATGCAATTCTTGAACTCGCACGAGTTGCCCATAACCACGCCGTTACCAACAATCACGTTTTCGCGCACGTAACAGCCGCTGCGGATTCGGCAATTTTCACCGATCCACGCCGGGCCTTTCAAAAACGCGCCCTGCTCAACAATTGTTCCTTTGCCGATGAAGACATGGTTACTGATGAACGGCTTGCCCATCACCTCGCCCAGGATCGCTGGCTTTAAGCGAAATTGCAGGTAGCTCGCGATTTGTTTGAGCGCGTCCCAGACGTAGTTCTGGTTTTCGAACAACTTCGGGTGAGCCGTGTGTTCGAGGTCGAGATAATCCGCGGGCGCAAACATTTTCGGTGCTCAAGATGACGAGTTGAGTGCGCGGTTGCGAGCGCATTTTTTCTGGGGAGCGGTCGCCGCGGCGACCTGGTTTCGGCGTCGCGCCGAAACGAACCTTGGTGAAAAAGCGAATTTTCAGATCCTGTGTAGCGTTAGAGAAAGTCTGCGATCGCGAGACGCGCTCGCCAACACGCGAGACGCGTGTGCCCGGATCATACCGAGACACGCCGCGTTAGTTTCTGGCCGTCTTTCGTGTCGCGCACTTCCCAGCCGAGCGCGGAAATTCGTTCGCGCAGTTCATCGCTTCGTTTCCAATTCTTCTCGCGCCTTGCATTCTCACGCTCCTTTGCCAGTTGCATCAATTCCGGCGGAACGACGACTTCGGTTTGCGCTTCGAGATCGAGAACAGTGTTGATTCGTTTCCACCAGTCCAGCAGGGCGCGTGCGGCAGCCGCGTCCAGTTTGTTTTCATCCATCGCGCGGTTCGTTTGGCGAATCGATTCAAACAAAAACCCAAGCGCCGCGGAAATGTTCAGATCATCATCGAGCGCGTTCTCGAAATCAGATTTCTCAATTTGGCGTTGAGTGCTGGGACTTGAGCGTCGGACGTTTTCTTCTTGCGCGATTTCGCGCAGTCGCGCGAGCCATTCATCGATGCGACCGAGCGATTCGCGCGCTTCATTCATTCCTTCCCAGGTGAAATTTAGCGGCACGCGATAATGCACCCGCAACAGCGCGTAACGCAGTTCGCGTCCGGTGTAACCCTTCGCCAGGACATCCGGGACGGTGTAAAAATTACCCAACGATTTGGCCATTTTCTGACCATTGACCAGCAGATGCGCGCAATGCAGCCAGTAGTGGACGAATTTCTTGTCCGTCACGCCTTCGCTCTGGGCGATCTCCGCCTCGTGATGCGGGAAAATGTTATCGACGCCGCCGCAGTGGATATCGATCTGATCGCCTAACAACGCGGTGGACATCGCGCTGCACTCGATGTGCCAGCCAGGGCGGCCCGGTCCCCACGGCGAATCCCACTTTACATCGCCGTCTTCTTCGTCCCATGCTTTCCAAAGCGCGAAGTCGCCAATGTGCTCCTTATCGTATTCGTCGTGTTTTACGCGTCCGGTTGATTGCAGTTGGGCAAGATCGAAATGGGCGAGCTTGCCGTAGTCCGGGAATTTATTGATGCGAAAATAAACTGATTTGTCCTCGGCCTGATAAGCGAGTCCGCGCGAAATAAGCACGCCGATCATCTCGATCATCCTGTCGATGTAACGCTGATCGGTAGCGGCGGGAAATTCATCCGCCCGCTTGATCCGCAACGTTTCACCATCTTCGAAGAACGCCTGCTTAAATTGCTCCGTGAATTTGGCCAGCGGCATTTTGGCTTCTCGCGCGCCGCGAATCGTCTTGTCGTCCACATCCGTGATGTTCATCACGCGATGCACCTTGTACCCGCGGAGTTCGAGATGGCGCTGAAGCAAATCTTCGAAGATATATGCGCGAAAGTTTCCAATGTGCGCTCGGCTGTAAACGGTCGGCCCGCAGGTGTACTTGCGAATCGGGCGCGCAGCCGGATCGCACGGCTCGAACTCTTCCAGTTCGCGCGAGTAAGTATTAAAAAACCGCAGCGCCATAACCTCAGAATGTCATGTCAATCGAAGTCGAGACATCTCGAATGTCTTTTTGGAGTTCAGATCAGGGATTCCTCGACTCCGCTACGTTTCGCTCGGAACGACAATACGTTCATTCCATCTCAACCGTTGCAATCGCGATTGCGGCCATCCCTTCTCCCTGCCCGATTGCGCCGAGCTTTTCGTTGGTCGTAGCCTTCACGTTCACGTTCGATTCGCTTGCGCCGATGGCCTCGGCGATTTTTTCCCGCATCGCAGGGACATGTGGGGCGATTTTTGGCGCTTCGGCGATGAGTGTAGCATCCACATTCATCAAACGCGCTCCTTTGTCGGTCAGCAACTTCGTCACTCGTTTCAAAATCTCGATGCTGCTGATGCCGCGAAGCGACTCATCCGTATTTGGAAAATGCTGGCCGATGTCGCCCGCGCCGATCGCACCGAGCAACGCATCGGCAATCGCATGCGACAAGACATCCGCGTCCGAGTGTCCTTCCAACCCGTGCGAGTGCGGAACCTCGACGCCGCCCAAAATCAGTTTTCGTCTCTTCGTGAGACGATGAATGTCGTAACCGATGCCGGACCGAATCATGGGCGTCAGAGTTTCAAATCGATCACGCCGTTCGACGCCACAATGCTGTATTTGTCTTTCATGTTCTCGCGTGGACGAAGATCGACAGTGCCGCCGGCGTTTTCAACCAGAAGCCAGCCCGCTGCGATGTCCCATAAACTGATGCCGGTTTCAATATACGCATCGAATCGTCCGCAAGCGACGTAAGCCATGTCGAGCGCAGCGCTGCCGAACACGCGGCATTTGCGCACACGATGAATCATTTCTTGGAGCAACGGAAAGTTCGCGCTGATCGTCTCCGCGGTTTTGGCGAGCCCGATCGAGATGACGGCTTCTGCCAAGTCTGCCCGATCGCTCACATGAAAGGCCTCACCATTTAGCTCCGGCGCTTCGCCTTTTTGGCCAGTCCACATCTCTTCGCGCATCGGGTCGTAGATAACGCCCACCATGATTTCGCTGCGCAGGCGCAACGCAATCGAAATGCAAAAATGAGGAATGCCGTAAAAATAATTCACCGTGCCGTCCAGTGGATCGACAATCCATTGATGATCGCTGGATTGATCTCCTACGATGCCTTCCTCGCCGTGAAGGGCGTGGGCGGGGAATTCGTCGAGAAGCAGTTTGCTGATCAGCTCCTGCGCCTCGATATCGATCTGCAGCTTTATGTCGTGCGCTGCGACCTCGTGAACGCGCTGGCGTTGCTGAAAATTTTGGCGAAGCAGCTTTCCCGCTGCGCGCGCGGCATTTTCAGCTGCATCGAGATAATGCTTCATTAAAAGGTTGAGTGTTGAATGGTTGAGAAGGTGAGTCCACCGCGACGGTAACCTCAGGATAACTGCTCCTCTCAACGGCTCAACATCTCAACAAAACGGCTTTTCTTTTGTCAGGTCGAGCGAAGTCGAGACATCTCAGTATTTTCTCCAGATTCCTCGACTCCGCTGCGCTCGGCTCGGAATGACAGAGTAGGCGCGCAAAAAAAACCGGGAGGAAAATATATTCTCCTCCCGGGTTGAAGTTAGGTGTTGTGACCCCGAAGAAATTCGGGGCCGTTAATCCAGCGTTGGGCTTAGTGCCTCTTTTTCTTCGCTGATTTTTTCTTTGCTGCTTTTTTCTTTGCCATCGACTAATTCCCCCCTTTCAATCCGCAATGCGCGGAGAATGGGTGAAGAGTTGGGAATGATTTCACTTCACTTAATTGCGTTCAGTAATCGCCTCATTTTTTTTGTCAAACCTTTTCGTTGCGAATTTTGAAAAAATCTTTACCAGCTCGCGCGCAAGAATTTTTTTTGGAGCGCGCGAAATTTTTCGAATCGCACCGTCACGGAACAGAATTCCCACCTCGTTTTCGTCGCTTTCCATTCCGACGCGCGCATCGTTCGCGACGATGATGTCGCAATTTTTCGCGTGGAGTTTTTTCGCGGCGTTTTCTTCAACGTCATTTGTTTCGGCGGCGAACCCAACGAGGAGAAATTTCCGATTCTGGCGGCGGCCCAACGAATCGAGTATGTCCCGCGTTGGAGTCAACTCGAGCGAAAGGTTGCCGCCGCGCTTCTTGATTTTTACCTGGGAAACTTTCGCCGGCTTGTAATCCGCCACGGCAGCGCACAGGATGCACACGTCACAGTTAGCCGCATGCTGGTGGACCGCGTTGAACATTTCGTCACTCGTAGAAACGCAAAACAACTTCGCGCCGCGCGGGGTCTCGAGGTTGACTGGGCCGGAAATCAAAGTGACTTCGTGTTCGGCTTCGAGTGCTGCTTCGGCAATCGCGTAGCCCATTTTTCCCGACGAGCGATTGGAGATGTAGCGAACGGGGTCAATCGGCTCGCGCGTTGGTCCTGCCGTGACGAGAAATCTCACGCGATCAATTTATCGTGGCGGCTAAGAAAAAATTCCGCGCGAAACGCGATGTCGTTCACTTTCCAAAGCCGGCCGAGGCCTTCGTAACCGCACGCGAGCATTCCTTCTTCCGG
>QHRD01000093.1 GCA_003220005.1 Verrucomicrobiota bacterium
TCGGCGTACATGCAATAGTTTAGCAAGTCGACTATCGCCTCACGCTGCGGCTGGGTGAGGCCGTCGTTCGGCGCTTCGGATTTATGAAACAATTTTCTGATTAGACCGGGCATAAAATGAAATGATTTTTGTTCAATTGCAGGCTGCAGGAATCTTCACAAAAGGCAACGAAGGAAACAAAGGTACTATCAAACAAATTACAACTCTGCAGCTTGTGCTTTGCCTTCGCATCCTTTGTAAAAGCTTCAGCACAGAAGTTCGGCGAGGAATGGCCCGCCACGGCGGCTAAACTGTAGGCAAGAGATTTCGGATTTCTGAGGTTTTTCGCCACACAGAAAACGTAGGACACAGAGGCAACGTGACGTTGCATTCAATTCTTGGTTCGTCTCTCCATGACCACTGTGATCTCCGCGGTGAAGGTCTTCTTTAATCGACGAAAAGCCCGCGCACTTTCTTAAATACATCGTCGAATTTCGCGCTCAGTTTCGGGGTTGAGCGAAACGCAATACCAAAGTGGTCCCAACCGAGTCAATGTCCGGCCTTCGATACGATTAAACTGTCCTTAGTTATTCGCACTTGCACGACGGGGGACTGTTCCAAGCATTCTTCCGGGGTGATTCCTGCGAACTGGAGGCTGTGCTGCTCAAATTCCAAACGGTTTGTAGAAGTAGATTCAAGCCCGGGCGAGGGCTGATCCTCAGCGTCACGCCTGTTATACGTGTAGAAGTTCGCGCGATCTTGAAGCAGTGTTTCAAGCACTGCAGCCTCTACTCCCGACTCTTTACGCACGCGATCCACGAATCGCAAGCCTTTCGAGGTCGCCTTATCCTGATCGGACAGTTTTGCCTGATATACAATCACGTCCGGCAATTTAGTCTTTTGATGAACTTTATCGATGATCTGGAGAAACTGGCGGGCAGAATCGCTGTTGTAACGGTTCTCTGCTACCTCAAAGTATTTTCGCGCACTCTCGATGTCGCCAGTCTGCAAATAAAATAACCCAAGATTCGTGTAAACACGGCGATTCGTGTCCTCGCTATTTGTTTGCTCGTGTTGAAGCGCCTGCTTGTACGCCTTCTCCGCATCAGGCAGTCGATTGGCTTGTTGGTAGAACCAGCCCAAAGAATTGTATATGGAGTAGTCGTTTAGCCGCTTTTGTTCCATTATATCGCGCGCTTTTTCCAGAGTTGCTATCGCGTCAGCGAGCTTTGTCTTGTCGCCGCCTGAGGCGTCTGCAAGCGCCAGACCCAGGTTGTATTGTGCGCGATAGTAGGAACGATCCTCCGTTACGATTGATTGAAGGTCGTTTATTGCTCCGCTAAGATCGCCTTGCGCCCGCTTCATCTGTGCTGTTCCTAATCTGTCCACCAGGGTCGATGGAACGTTGGGCTGAAACTGATCTTGCGCGGCGCATGCGTACGCGAGCGGCAACAAAAGTGCAACAAAATGCACTACTGCGGCTCGAGTTCGAAAGGACACGTGCGTGAACTCCGCTAAGGAGCTGGTGCCGGCCCTGTGTCGGCCGGCTTTGATGCGTGTTCGGCACTCGCGGTCTCCTTGACCACGGTTTTTGCTAATTCAGAGTTGACGGCCGCCTGTGCTTGCAGCCGCTTGAGCACATTTTCTAAATGGATGGTCAACTTGGGCAACGAGCTGTTAATTTCGTGGCTGTAGTAGTCGTCTTTTAACTCCGTGTCCGAAGCTGTCGGATCAATGATTCGCAGCTTGAGCGGCGCGAAGTCTTTCTCGTTCCACCCAGACGCCTCGATCCCTAACGTGGGACGCGGAAGAAAAAAGCGTAGCAGCTCGGAAACGACCATCATTGAAACGAGCACTAACGATGCTTTCCAACTAAATTTTGCTAGCCCAGCGCGTATCGGGTCAGCTTTACCTTTAACAACATCGCGCGTGATCTGGTAGGCTAGAATCGCCACGAGGACGGCTAAGCCGGCAGCACCCGCCTTAATGATGTCTAATATAGGAAGGCCTTCTAGAAACGAAGCAGAGCCTACGGAAGCAACAGAAATCATGGTTTGGTCGAAGCGTATCCAATTCTCTATCCACGCGTCAAGCGTGTTTCGCACCACCGAGCGGCTTTAAGCACCCCGTCGAACTTCTCGGCGGTCTTTGCCTCGGTAACGGGGCGTTTTTAAGCGAGTGTTCCTCAGCTAGTCGGCCTGTCTACTGCGCTGGTTTGGAACTGGTCGTCCTTGTTTTTGAACAGGACGTTGAACGTGGTGAGCGATCCGTAACAGCGGGTGATGTACTGTTGGAGGTCGAACTTGTCCGCTTCGCTCAGTTTGTCGCTCGCGTTCACCTTCTGCTCGAGAACTCGCAGATTATTCCGAATCATGACAATTTTGTGGAAGAATGTCTCGAGCGGGACTTCTTTTGACTGAAGCCCGCCACGACCGGTAAACTGCCTGTCCGCAGGTTGCATGACCAGCGTCCCTTTCTGCCATCGAGTCGCCAGACCTTCTACGAGCGTATCTTTTGGTTCCAAGCCAAGGGCTTCGACCATGGCGTGAGCAGTATCGCGGATCAGATTCGCCAGCGGCATTTCTAACTCGCTCAAAGTGGCGGTCGGTTCCGCCGGTTGCAGATCGCTGGACGCCGGCGCGATTGTCCGCGGCGCGTCGTCGAACGCGATCTCGGCGGTTTTCTCGGACAGCGATCTCACCACCCCGACGCCGTATTGCGGATGGCGCACCTTCATACCGATGTGGAGTCGCTCGATGTTCATGTTGCTCTCGATTATGAACAGATTTTTACCACCCACCGTCGCGAAAAGCTATGGCGTGGCAAGCGAAGGACACGCAGGACACAGAGGCAACGTGACGTTGCATCCAATTTTGGTTCGGTCTTCTTGTCCTCTGTGATCTCTGCCTGCCCGGAGTTGGTCGCCGCTGCGACCGAAGGCGGATGGTGAAAGGGTCTTGGGAGAAAGTTCGCGATGGCGAGGCCACCATCGCTAGCACGCGAGCCTCGCGCGCTACCCAGAATTCGCCGGTCTTCGCGCCAGGTTCTTTGAAATTAGAGTTCTCGTTCACGGCCTCGCTCGGACATGAATATGTCCATCGTCTTGCTGCCTTTCAATGAGCCGCGTAGTCGCTGATGTTTCACGCTGCGCGCGAGCCGAATCAGTTCGCCGACCTTGCGAATCTTTTCCTCGAACGATTGCTTCGCTAGTTCGCGGCGGAATTCGTATTTCATTTGTTCGGCAGCTTCAAGTTATACCGCCGCAGAATGTCGTCCAGCCACGCGTTGTCGATCTTTGTTTGTGACATCAATTGCTCAATGCGCGCGAAGTCTTTGTGCAGGCCGACGTTCGCCGCAATGGCGATGATGTATTCAGGACGAAAGACTTTTGCAGGTACACCTTCGAATTGAATCGCCTTCGCTTCGCGCACGGCTTCTTAGGTCAATCCGGAGGCGGCAAGAAACTGAACCGGAAAATCTTTGATGAGCAGATGTTCGCGTTCAACTCGCCACCCTTTCGATTGCAAATGCGAATAGATCGCTGGCATTCCCGCGGTCGTGTCGGTCGCGACAAAAATGATATCGGCATCGTACGTCGTGAAGGGTTCCGTGTAATAGATCGCGGCGAGCGCGCCACCGAGCGCGTAGTCTTTAATCAACCCGGCGGAGACAAGCTCGTTCGCGGCCCGCAAAACATCGGCGAGAGGGATGCCTGCGTATTCTTCGGCCATTGATCATCAACGTTAACAAAAAAAGTTTGTTTCGGCGAGGGCCGCAGCGGCAACGCACGCGGAGTAAGGCGATGGCGTAAATCGCCGAAGGCGCAATATCAGGCCTAATTTCCAGCGACGGGAACGACGGTAGTCGGCACTTCGATGGGGGGCGTCTCCGCCTTGTCGGTGATGAGTTTGCGCAGGAACGGAATCAGAACGACGAGCGCAATGCCGACCGCGAGGCTGCCGGCGCCAAGCTCCGCGAAAAGCTTCGCGTACCCGGGGTTGGTGGCGACCGCCGTGCTGCCGGTTGGGTTGGGGATCATTCCCGAAAAGTCGCCTCGCCTGCAAACAGTGACGCGAGCCCGGTCACGAGCATCCAACTGCCCATCATGATGCCTTGATACTGCTTCGGCGCGATCTTGCCAATCATCGCGTATCCGACCGGCATGAGGAGCAGCTCACCGATGCTCTGAAGCACGTAACTGAGAAATAGCCACACGAATGCACTTTTCCCGTCCACGCCGGCGAGCTTGATGCCGAGCGGGAGAATGAGAAACGCAACCGCCATCAACAGCAGCGACGCCGCAAACTGCTGCGGGATGTCGATTCTCCACCCATGCGCGCGCATCCGGGTGAAGAGCGTTGCGAGCACCGGGCCGCCGAGCACGATGCAAACCGTGTTGATGTTCTGAATCCACTGTGGCTGAATCTGCACGGGACCGACCATCAGGTTGACGTTGTTGACCGCGAACAGCATCAGGCCGCTCGGCGCCATTTGGTAGAGCGACCAGAACATCAGCGAGCCGACGGTCAGAATCAGATACGCCGTCATGTTGCGCTGCTCGCGGCGATCCGAGTGGCGAACCGTGAGATAGATCAGTGTGAGCGCGACCGCGGCGCAGATCGCCTTGATTATCGTTTCGGTCATGCCGGGCCGCTGGAGCATGAGCCACACGATCGGGACGAGACCGATGAGAATGCCGATCCCGGCGAGCTGACGCAGCCGGAACTGCTTCGGCGTCTTGTCTAGCAGTATAGTGCTGCGGTCGGCGAGCGTTCTCCAAGTGAGCAGGGCAAGAACAATCGCAGCGAAATTGCCAAGC
>QHRD01000094.1 GCA_003220005.1 Verrucomicrobiota bacterium
CACGAATCCCGCGGTGCACTGGTTTACGCGCAACGAGAATCGGTACGCACCTCCCGCCGCTTCGAGATTTCCATTCGTGCTGACCACCTATCGTCTGACCGAACATCATACTGCCGGCGGCATGTCGCGTTTTCTCAGTCATCTCGCCGAATTGCAGCCGGAAATGTTCGCCGAAATTTCGCCCGAGCTCGCGAGTGAACTCAAGGTCAACAACAGGGACTACATTTGCATTGTCACTTTGCGCGGCGCGATTGAGGCGCGCGCACTCGTGAGTCGGCGGATTCGGCCATTGCACATCAATGGGAAGAAAGTGCACCAGGTCGCGTTGCCTTATCATTACGGAACAGCCGGCATCGTGCGCGGTGGCACGGCCAATGATCTGCTCACCATTTCCGGCGAGCCAAATGTCACCATCATGGAAGCTAAGGCGCTCACTTGCAATGTCGTGCCTGGCCGACTTCCGCACGGAAAAGCATTCGCCGAATTTCTCAACACGTACGCGCCGCAAGCGGAGCCGCCGAACACACATCCGGAACAACCGCCGCCCGGTGTAGCTAAAGGCGGAGAAAAGATGCACGGTCACGCTCAAGAGGGAAAACAATGAACGCACCAATGGTAGGGACGGACCGCCGGGCCGTCCGAAACGTTGACAGGAGAAGTACGGCGCGCCCGGTGGTCACGCCCTACCAAAAAATGTCATGATCGGTGAGGGAACAAAGAGCACGAACCAGCGCCGCCACAATTATGTGCAGGAAAATGTGGAGGTCGGCTTCTTCACGGATCCAACCGTGTGCATCGGCTGCAAAGCCTGCGAGGTCGCGTGCAAAGAATGGAACCAGGTACCTGACGACGGTTTCACGTGGTCGGGTAATTCTTACGACAACACCGGGGGTCTCGGCGCATCGACATGGCGGCATGTTTTGTTCGTTGAACAAGATCGTCAAAAAGGAAACCAAATCGTCGGCTCCCACTCGTTAGGCAATGGCGAGGATCCATTCCGCTGGGTGTTTCTCTCTGATGTCTGCAAACATTGCGAAGAAGCAGGTTGTCTCGAAGCGTGCCCAACAGGCTCGATCGTGCGTACGGAAGTCGGTTCGGTTCTCGTGCAGGATGATGTCTGCAACGGCTGCGGATATTGCGTCGTCTCATGCCCCTTCGGGGTAATCGATCGCAGGCCCGAGCCGCTTGCCGACGCAGGCGGCGCGTTCAAGTGCACGTTTTGCTACGATCGACAAAAGAGCGGACTCGTGCCGGCCTGCGCAAAAGTTTGTCCTACCGAATCAATTGTATTCGGCCGGCTGGATGATCTCCGCGCGCGCGCACAGGAGCGCGTTCAGCAACTCAGGCAAAGCGGCTATGGCGACGCGCAGCTTTACGATCCGCAGGAAACATCTGTGCGTGGCATTCACGCCTTCTTTTTGATTCTCGGCGAACCAGAAGCTTATGGGCTTCCGGCAAAGCCGCAGATTCCGACAATTCATCTGAAGTCAGCGTGGACTTCTGCGATTGCGACCGCGGTCGCTCTATCCCTCGCCACATTTTGCGCGTTTTATTTTCTATGACCGAGCAAAAGCGAATTCTGGGGAGCGCACGCGTCTCGCGTGCTCGCGATGGTGTCTCACCATCGCGAACTTTTCCTGGAGTACGCCACCGAACCGGAAGCTTCGCGTTTTCGGAAAGACTGTTTCGGCGGGACACCGAAACCAGCACGCGAGACGCGTGCGCTCCCCAGACGATATGACTAACGAGAAACGTCTTGACGAATTGCGCGAAGAGAGCAAGCTCGCCACGGCGAGTCCATCCGGTGGCGGACCCGGTTACTATGGTCAACCAGTTATTAAACCGCCGGTCTGGACATGGGAAATTCCAGTTTACCTTTTCATAGGGGGTCTCGCTGGAATGTCAGCGGTAATCGCGCTGGCCGCAGCGATTTTCCATCATCTTGATGTTGGCCGCGCCGCGATGTGGGCGGCCGCAATTGGTGCGATACTCTCGCCAATTCTCCTGATTATGGATCTCGGGCGCCCGCATCTCTTCATCAACATGCTGCGCGTTTTTAAACCGCAATCGGCCATGTCGATGGGCGTCTGGATTCTGACCGCGTTCGGCGCGTGCGTTGTTCCCGGCCTGATCGCACTTGAACTGCATGCGCATCAAATTTTTCCGGGCGCATTCGACCAAAGTCTTCGCATCGCGGCGGGCATTCTCATTTTTGGCTCGGCGATCTTCGGAATGTTGCTCGCTACTTATACGGGTGTGCTGATCGGCGCGACAGCGATACCGGCGTGGTTTCTGCACCGCGTGCTGCTGCCGATTCATTTCGGCGTGGCAGGACTGGGATCCGCGGCGGCGTTGCTTGAAATGCTTGGTCACCGAATTGCGGCACTGAACGCGATCGGATTTTTCGCAGCCGCAATCGAAACAGCGCTTCTGGTTTGGCTGACCATGGATAAACACGGCGCCGCCGATCGCGCGATACGCGAACACAGGTCGGGCTGGCTTATTCGAATCGGCGAAATCTTGAGCGGCCCGCTTGCGCTTGTTTTCCGGTTTTTCGGCCTGGTCCCATTTGCGGCGATCTCATTTCTTATTGGCGCACTTGTAAGTCGATTCGGCTGGATCGCGGCAGGAAAAGTTTCCGGTGCCGATCCCGAATCTGTCTTCGCCGCGGAACGCTGACGTTGTAGCCACGGGCGCTGACCGCGAGAGCCACTACCGCTGACCAATCCTACTATTTTCCATCTTGACCGTCTTGCTGTTCGCCGTCGATTCGGCTAACGCTCAAGAATGAATCCGGCTGAGAACTCGGTTGCGTTTGGCGCGCCTGGAATCGAACCGCGCTGGACTTCGAGCGCGAAAGAAGGCGTGGGCACGGCGTATCATACCAGTTGCCGTCTCTGGTTCACGCTCAGCCACGGCATCGTCAATGAGATTTATTATCCGCATATCGACCAACCAAACACGCGCGACTTTCAGTTTCTCATCAGCGACGGTGAAAGTTTCTGTCATGAAGAAAAGCGCGACCTTAATCACCTGATCGAATATCCGGAGCGAGATTGTCTCTTTTATCGTCTCACGAATTCCGATCCGAACGGTCGCTACCGTCTCGTAAAATACGTGCTTACGGATCCGCATCTGTCGGTTTTACTGCTCCATACCCGAGTCGAAGTGCTCGATGAATCGCTCCGCCACAAATTGCGGCTATACGCGCTGCTGGCTCCTCACGTCGCCGGCCGTGGCGCGGGCAATTCAGCGTGGTGTTCTGAAGTGGGCGGCAACAAACTGATCCACGCTCAGCGACAGAACGTTCATCTGGTCATCGCATGCGATAGCGGTTTCGTCCGCCGATCTGTTGGCTACGTCGGCTTCAGCGATGGGTGGCAGGATCTGATGCGCAATTTCAGAATGGAGTGGGAATTTCCCGCAGCAGAGAATGGCAACATCGCGTTGACCGGCGAAATCGATTTGCGCGACGGGAGCGAATTCACAATTGCCGTAGCGTTTGGTCGAAGCTACCAAAGCGCGGCGACCAAGTTGTTTCAATCGCTGGCGAACCCGTTTGAATCGCATCGCGACGCTTACGTCCGTCAGTGGCAACGCGCCGTTGTGGATCCAAAATTCGACTTTAACGCAGACACTTGCGACGGCGGCGGAATGTATCGACTAAGCCGTTGTGTATTGCTGGCGCACGAGGACAAAGTTTTTCAAGGCGCAATGGTAGCGTCGATGAGTATCCCCTGGGGCGAAACCAAGGGCGATGACGATCTCGGCGGTTATCACCTCGTTTGGACCCGCGACCTCGTGCACAGCGCGATAGCGTTGCTCGCTACCGGCCAGACGGGTACGCCGCTGCGCGCGTTGATCTGGCTGGCGGCCATTCAGCGGCCGGACGGCAGTTTTCCGCAAAATAGCTGGATCGACGGGCGCGCTTATTGGTCGGGGTTACAACTCGACCAAGTTGCCGCCCCGATCCTGCTGGCGTGGTATTTGCACAAGTTCGCCACGGCGAATCCGTCCGACGGCGGACACGACGCGCTCGGCCTTTTTCATCCGCGCGTTATGATGGTGCGCGCCGCTGCGCATTTGATTTTGCAAGGGCCAGTGACAGGTCAGGACCGCTGGGAAGAAAACGCCGGCTACTCACCTTCGACAATCGCCGTTGTGATTGCAGCCCTCGCCTGCGCGGCAGAGTGGGCCAGGGAATTCGGGCTAACGGATGCTGCAGATTTTATTTTTGCCTATGCCGACTGGCTGGCGGCGCACGTCGAAGAATGGACGGTCACAACAGAGGGCGAGCTGGTCGAGGGGATTAGACGCCATTACATTCGCATCACTCCGGCCGACCCGAGCGCGCCTGATCCGCACGCCGATCCGAACACATCGATGATTCAGATCGCCAACGGCGGCGGTTTGCATCCGGCGCGCAATGTTGTCGGCGGCGATTTCCTTAACTTGGTGCGGTTCGGCATTCGCGACGCGAACGATCCAATCGTTCGCGATTCAACCGAAGTGATCGATCGCGTACTCAAACATGATCTGCCGCAGGGCCCGGGCTGGCGGCGTTACAATCACGACGGTTACGGACAAAGAGATGACGGCAGCGCTTTCGATGGGACGGGCGTGGGGCGTTGATGGCCGATTTTGACAAGCGAACGCGGCGATTACGAATTGGCTGCCGGGCGCGACCCAAAATCGATCATCGAAACCATGGAAAAACAGGTTTGGGATGGAGACGATCTGCCGCATGCGAGGATGAAACGCGGTTGCCCAACCGGCGCCGCGATGCCGCTTTGCTGGTCCCACGCTGAATATGTTTCGCTGGTGCGCAGCCGGCATGATGGCATTTGCTTCTACCGCGTTGAGCCTGCGTACCAACGCTACGTTGTAAATCCGGTGGAGAGCCAATACGAAATTTGGAGTCTGCGCCATCCCCTGCGGCGTATGTCTCGCGGCAAAATCTTGCGGATCATCCTCGCCGCGGAAGCAACGATCGTCTGGTTAGCGGACAACTGGCCGGGAACCAACCAATCGCAGACGATCCACCAAAGCGAACTGGATCTCTGGTTCGCAGATTTCCCAACCGCAGACTT
>QHRD01000003.1 GCA_003220005.1 Verrucomicrobiota bacterium
GATTACGTTCGATCATGAGGGCACGTTCGGGAACAACATGCTCGTGACGTGTAAAGCCAGCGGCGGCGTCTGGCAAGTTGACGGGACCGGAGCTGTCACCAATATCGGGTTCGTTATCCATAACGGGCGGCCCCGCACCATTGAAAATGCAGCTGTAGTGCCGCGTACCTTCGGGCCCTTTGGCGGCCAGCTCTGGGTGACCGATGAGGACTATCCCGATACTGTTTCGACCGTCCCCGGTGCTATCCACGCAATCGACGGCGGCGGCAACGTTACTTTAGATGTCGTTGAGTGGCACGGTGCCGAAGCCGTCCTTGTGATCCCACAGACTCCGTGCACCTTCTGCTCGGGCGGCGCCCTCTTCCAAGCGATCACTCTCAATGAGCAGGGGCCCTACGGGATCTACCAATATTTTCCTGCCTCCTTCGCAGGCTTGGGCGGTAATGTTCTGGTTCCGAGCGAGGCAGCCAATGGGACAGGTCTGGTGTAGTTCGATGGCACTAACTATGTTACCTCTGTCTTCGATATGATCCCCGGCGCCACCTTCGAGGGCGCCTCTTTCGCTGACTGCGACGTTCCCACGCCCACGCCTACATCTACACCGGCGGCAACATCTACGCCGACCGCCACATTCACACCTACATTTACGCCGACAGCTACAGCTACTGCAACGGCAACGTTTACTCCAACCCCGACGGCGAGAGCTACTGCCACGTTTACGCCAACCCCGACACCTACACCTACGCCACTAACGATCGGCGTCACTGCCAAGACGTTCAGCTCGAACAAAGTCACGATCACTTTCCAGAACAATACTGCTATCAACCAAGTTCTTACGGGATTGGCTATGACCTGGCCGCAGGCTACTAATGGCAACCTGACCAAGATCACGATGGGCTCGGTCACCATCTATAACACGTCGACCGGTGGTGGCACGCTTAACACGAGCTCGCTGCTCGGTACGACGGCGCAGCGGACGATCGCCGCCAACGGTGGAACCGCAACCTTGACGTTTACGTTCCAGCACAACGTCAGCACGAACGCCAGCAACTATACTGGTACGGCCACGTTCAACCCGTTTGGCAGCGTTACGATGTTGCCATAGAGAGCACCGTATCCCAACTCCTCACCCTCCCCACTCTTTTCCGAGAAGAGAGGCGATGCCAATTCACCGGTGACGTCGACACCCACACCGAGGCTTGTTTTAACACCGAGGACACGTCCAACTCCATGGCAGCGGCCGCTCGCCCCCTCATTTCACACCGCTGCCTACCGCCTCGCCGAGTGGCACCGCAGCGCCGCGGCCCACTCCGTTGCCGCGTCTGAAGCCACCGCCGACGCCCACCGGTTCGCCGCGCCCTACTCCCGCACCGCGCCCGAGTGCGCAGCGCTAGTTGGAATTACTAAGGCAGGGATTCTGTAGCGGCAGGCGTACCGCTTGCGACGATAGCCTAGCAACTAAAGAACTCGTGCTTGCCTTCAAAGCCTTTGAGTTCGTGCGCGCCAGCTGGTTCGCTTTGAACTAACGAACCGAGTTTATCTTTGCCGGCTGCGCTGGTGAGCGCTGAAATGTTCAGGGCGCCGGCGAGTTTTTCCATCCGGAAAACAAAATTGACGTCTTTGCCCATCAAACTTTCCTCGCCCATTGATGGAACGCCGCCGATCGCGACTAAACCGAAGTGCAAGGCTAATCGAAAACGCGGTTCGGCCTTCGCTTGCGCCTGCTTCAATTGATCGAGCGCTGCCGCGACATCCTTCGCGGCGTTCTCGTCTTCGCGCCAGTAAGCTAAAAATCCGTCGCCGAGATACTTGTCGATCATCCCTGCGTGCGCCTCGATGATTTCTTTGCACGTGGCGACCCAACCACCGATGAGCGTAGCGAGCTTGTCACTCGTCAAGCTCCGACTGAGCGGTGTGAAGTTTTCGATGTCAGCCACCAACAGCCAACATGCAACGTTCTCGATCTCCCGGATCGTCCGCTCCATAAATGTGGATTGATATTCGCCGGTTACTTCGATCGGCTGCCGAAACGTAAACACATAGTCGCCGATGATAATTTGATCGCGATCGCAAAGTCTGACCGGCTGGTGCACACGGCGCTTGTTCAAAAAACTTCCGTTGCTGCTGCCCAAGTCGATCAACCAAAATTCGCCAACGTTCTGCACATTAATAATCGCGTGCCTACGCGAAATCTTTGGCGAATCCAAAACCATCGTGTTCTTGGCGGATCGCCCGATGGACCAGTTGCCCTGAATCAGGACGGTGTCCCGACCAGGCGTCTCCAGCCAAGCGCTTTGCGCGTTGCTCGACTCAGCACTGTCGTCCGCAGCCATCGCGCCAACTTATAAATCGGCGCACCGCAGATCGGCAAGGAAAACTCCGCTACGCCTCAGCCCAGTCATCCAAACAGCGCCAAGAAAGTCGAGCGGACGCCTTTGCGCACGCGCCCGCGGCATTTCGCAATGCACGATGTCGATTTTTTCCGGGATTGTCGTATCACTCGGCACGCCGCGCCACCCTAACGGCTGCTCGTTCGTGAGTTGGGAGTCGCGCTTGCACGTGATCTAGCTCTCGCGGTTTTGCGTACGGTGATCGTTCCGTGGCCGGGAGCAGGAGTTGGTGACACTTCGGCGTACTTTTTTGTCGATGGCCAGATCAGACGCCACGGTTGAGTTTTTATTGTCTCGCTAAATTGCTTGATGTTTTGGCCGGCTGGCTCGAGCTCGGTCGTCGCCACTTTAAGTTTCTCTGACGAGCTGCGCAGGTTTCGCAGTGTGACCTCGATGTTGTCATTCTCCGTGAGGCCGGTGCTGATTTTCTCGATGTTGGTAAGCGAATGTGAGAGCGCGCTATCGGACGCAGTTAGATCGGACATATGTTCGCCGAAAGTTTTGAATTGGGTGAGAGCGAGGTTCAACTCGGAGTCTTTGTCGGTAAGACGATTGAGATTTTGCGCGGTCTGCTGAAGGTCTTTCATGGTGTTGGTGGCTTCGGCTGCGACCGGTTTGATCACATCCAGCATCTTCGCTGCTGCTTCGCCAAGATCGGGGGTGCGTTCCCCAGCGAACATCTCGCCGTCTTTTGCGCGGCCGGAACTTTCGTTTCCTTGAGTGATGTCGATCGCCATGTCGCCGAGCAACCCAAGCTGCATTAGCCGCGTCTTAGCATCACGATAGACTCTGGCATGCTTGTCCACCTGCACGTCCACGCGCACTTCAAATCTCGGTTTTCCCGGGCTCACGGTTGGACTTGGGCTCGCGTTCGCTTCTGGCGGATTAATCGCGGCTGCTGCTTGCTCTGCCTGTTTTTCTTCTTTGGGCGAGACCGGCGAATACAATTTTTGCACTTGACCAATCTTGCGTCCGGCCAACATCACCGGTGCGCCCTGTTTGATTCCGGCCGCGTTGTCGAAGTAAATCCTGTAGGTCACCAGCGGCCGGAACAATCCCGGCGCGCCGAGCAAAACCAAAAGAAAGGCGACCACGGCGATCGTGCCAATCACCAGCAGGCCGGTCATGATTTCATTTCTTTGTAATTGCATCGAGGCTGCCTTCCAGAATGGGACCTTCAGTGCTGCCGCTCAAAAACTGAGCGACCACCGGATTTTCGGATTGTTTGAATTTCTCGGGTTCGGCTTCTTCAATGATTTTCCCCTGATACAACATAGCCATTCGCGTGCCGATGCGAAAGGCGCTGTCCATTTCATGCGTGACGGTGATAGAGGTGACCTTCGCGGTGTCGCTGAGGCTGATAATTAATTCGTCGATCACCGAGGCAATGACCGGGTCGAGACCTGCCGAGGGCTCGTCAAGAAGGATCAACTCGGGCTCAAGCACCAGGGCGCGCGCAAGGGCGACACGTTTTTTCATGCCGCCGCTGAGTTCCTCCGGCAACAGCTCCTTGGAATCCTTCATGCCGACAAGATCCAGTTTTTCATCGACGATTTTGTCAATTTCATCAGGTGATTTGTCTGTGAGCTCTTCGAGGGGGAGGGCAACGTTGCTGCCCACGCTACGAGAACTGAGCAGCGCTGAATATTGATATACCATGCCCATGTACTGCCGGACCGCCTGAAGTTTTCGGCGCTGGAGCCGCGTGATTTCAAATTGTTTAAAAAAAATGGAACCGGCACTGGGACGAAGCGTGCCGAGGATCAGGCGTAATATCGTACTCTTGCCGCTGCCGCTTTGGCCCATGACCACCAGACGCTCCTGCGGCTCCACATGGAGCGAAAAGCCATCGAGCACTTTTTTCTCGTCAAATTGCATGCACACATCGCGTAACTCGACCATGTGCGTCGGCGTGGTCATGTTGGGTAAAATGTGGTGTAAACGATGTTGTATAGGGTATCGAACCCGATCACGGCGGTGATCGCCGTCACGACGCTGGAAGTTGTCGACGTGCCCACTCCCGCGGCGCCACCTTTCACATTCAGCCCCCGATAACAGGCGATCGCGCTAATGAGCAGACCAAATAGAAAGCTCTTCAAGATGCCGGTGATGATGTCGCGAATCAGTAATGAATCTTTCACAAGATCGAGAAAGTAGGGAAAGGCGATGCTGAAATAGGCTTTGCAAACAAGGCTGCTGGCGAATATGGCCGCGATGTTCGAAACCGTGGACAGACACGGCATCAGGAGAACCAGCGCGAGCATCCGGGGTGCAACGAGAAACCGCAGAGGCCCGATGCCCATAGCCTCGATCGCTTCGACTTCCTCGGACACTTGCATCGTACCGAGCTCGGCGGTGAAAGCCGCACCGATCCGCGCGGCCAGCATGATGCCGGTGAGAAGCGGCCCGAGTTCGCGAGTAAAACCGATCGCGACCAATCCAGGGATCAGCCGCTCTGTTCCAAAGCGTTGCAACTGATAGCCCGTGAGCAGCGCCATCGTTAGCCCGAGAAAAAACGAGACGAGTCCCACCAGCGGCACCGAGTCCACGCCGGCGCGTTCAGTGTGCCGGAAAAAACTGACAGCGCGAAACGGCACCCGGCCATATTGAATGCGCTCGAACGTTTCCTCGAAGGTGTTGACGATGAACCAGAACACGCTGCCCACGTCGCGGAGAAAAGTGCGCGTAAGCTGGCCAATTCCCTGGGCAACTAAAACTGGCGGATTAGCTTCTGCCATAGCGGGGAAACGTGGCCTTAGTTGCCCTTGGGGAAAAGAGCAAAGTTTGCGGTCGCAGAGGGCGTGAAAACGTTGAAACGCTTCGACATTATGGCGGGCAAGCCGTTACATTTGGATGCCATGAACCTCGCCGGGGCTTTCGTAGCCAATTGCTTCTTTGCATTCATGCTCTTTAGTGCAGTCCCGAAAGCTTTCGGGACGCCCGCCCAAGAACCGGCTGCTGCGGAGACGCGCCCTGAAAATCAGCCAGACATGGAAACAAAAAAGATTGGACTCGTTGTCCACGGCGGCGCCGGGACTATTGAGCGCAGCAAGATGACACCGGAAAAAGAGCGCGAATATCGCGCGGGACTCGAGCGCGCTCTGACAGCTGGTTACGAAACTTTAAAGCGCGGTGGTTCGAGCCTTGACGCTACGGAAGCGGCCGTGCGCGTGCTCGAAGACGATCCTCACTTCAATGCAGGACGTGGTTCCGTGTTCACAAGCGCCGGCACGAACGAGATGGACGCTTCAATTATGGACGGCAAAACGCTTAAAGCCGGAGCGGTCGCCAGTTTGAAACACGTGAAAAATCCAATCGACCTGGCCCGACTGGTCATGGAGAAATCGCCGCACGTCATGCTCGATTGCGCGGGCGCAGAAGCTTTCGCGAAAGAAAATGGGATCGAGCTTGTCGATGAAAAATATTTTTTTACGCAGGAACGCTGGGACGCGTTGCAGAAAATCAAAGAAGCGGAAAAGCACGGTGGCGTCGGCGGCAAGCAGTTTTTCATTTCGGAAGACGATCGCCACGGGACCGTCGGCGCTGTCGCATTGGATAGGAACGGAAATTTAGCCGCAGCAACTTCCACCGGCGGAATGGCAAACAAGTTACCCGGGCGAATCGGCGACACGCCGGTCATCGGCGCCGGCACCTACGCGAACAATCAAACCTGCGCGGTGTCCTGCACCGGCGACGGCGAGTATTTTATTCGTGCCGGCGTGGCGCATGAGGTCTCGACGCTGATGGAATATCGCGGCATGAAATTGCAGGAAGCGGCGCAGACAGCTCTGGACGCGGTTAAGAAACTTGGTGGCAGCGGCGGTTTGATTGCCATCGACAAAAACGGCGCGGTAGCTTTGCCCTTTAACACAAACGGGATGTACCGCGGCTACGTCGATCCAAACGGCAAGTTTGTGATCCAGATCTACCGGTAGAGAGTGTCATGTCGAGCCCTTCGACTTCGCTCGGGACAGGCTTCATCAAGATATCTCTTGCTGTTATAATTGGAGATTCCTCGACTTCGCTCGGAATAACAAAGTGATGCTCCCGGCTTTTTCGATCGTTATTCCCTGTTTCAACGAAGAAGCGCGGATTAGCGAAACGCTCCGCGTTACGCTCGAGTACCTCGCCGCGAACGCGACGGAGAGTGAGTTGATCATGGTGAACGATGGATCAACGGATGGAACGGCCGGAATCGCGCGCAAAATTTTGTCAGAGACGAATATCGCGACCCGTTTGCTCGAAAACTTTCCGAATCGCGGAAAGGGCGCAGCGGTTCGCTCGGGCTTGCTTGCTGCTCGTAAACCGATCGGGCTTTTTTCTGATGCGGATCTTTCCGCGCCGATCCAAGAGACGCCGAAACTCATCGCGCCGATTGCAAACGGCGAAGTCGATATTGCCTTTGGTTCGCGCGCGCTGGACCGGAGCTTGATCGGGGTTCATCAACCGTGGCGGCGGGAACAAGGTGGTCGGGTTTTCAATCTTCTAGTGCGCGTCGCCACCGGTCTTCCGTTTTGGGATACCCAATGTGGGTTCAAGGCTTTTCGTCTTGATGTGTGCCGGCCCATTCTGGAAGCGGCGCAGATCGACGGCTTTGCGTTCGACGTCGAACTGCTTTTTCTCGCGCACCGCGCAGGATTGCGAATTCGGGAAATTCCAGTGCGGTGGAATCACGCTGAAGGAAGCAAGGTTAGCTTTTTCCGCGACAGCCTGCGGATGCTGCGGGAAGTAATCGTTCTCCGAGCGCGAGCGTAGCGAATCCAAGGTGGAACGCGTTGTCCTCAACGTGTTGGACGTCGTGGCTTTGCCGCCTGATTTTTGAAGTCCACACGCGGGGACCAGATTACTGCGCCTTCGGCGAATGGGCATCGTCTTCGGAGAAGCTGATCCATCTTGGAAACAGAAACGCGTGCACTGTGTTTGTTAGCGTCTAAATTAAAGCTGTCTTTTCGTTTTCATGCAGTCGTTCCGATTTCATCCCGCAGTCGCCCGATGGTTCGAGCAAACCTTTGGATCACCGACGGAACCGCAAATGCGTGGCTGGCCGGCAATCCAATCCGGCCGGCACGTCCTGATCTCTGCGCCGACAGGTTCCGGCAAAACGCTGGCTGCCTTTCTTGCTTCGCTGGATGCGCTGTTCCGCGAAGGCGTTGACGCCGAATTGCCGGATGAAACGCAGGTCGTTTATGTCTCGCCGCTCAAAGCGTTGACCAACGATATTCGCAAGAATTTGCAAGAACCGCTCGCTGGGATTCGCGCGTTGTTGGGCGAAAAAAATGGCCGTGAGATTGATGTGCGCGCGGAGGTTCGCACTGGCGATACGACTGCTGCCCAGCGGCAGGCACTGATCAAAAAACCTCCGCACATTCTCGTTACAACGCCAGAGTCGCTGTATCTACTGCTCACTTCCGAATCGGGCCGGAAGATGTTGAGCACGGCGCGAACGCTCATCCTTGATGAGATTCACGCGGTCGTTGACGATCGGCGCGGCGCGCATCTTGCATTGAGCGTCGAGCGTTTGGAGGGGCTAACAGAAAATCCGCTCCAGCGAATCGGTTTATCTGCGACACAGAAACCAACTGAAGAAGTCGCAACTGCGAAATCATCGATATCGGACATCGCCGCGAGATGGACCTGGCGATCGAACTCCCGAAGTCACCGCTAGAAGCGGTGATGTCGAACGAAGTGTGGGAAGAAATCTATCATCGGCTCGCTGAGTTAATTCAGGCGCATCGGACGACGCTTGTTTTCGTTAACACGCGCCGAATGGCAGAACGCGTGACGCATCATTTGAGCGAACTGCTCGGCGCGGACGCGGTGACTTCACATCACGGAAGTCTTTCCGCGAAACTGCGTCTCGACGCGGAAGATCGATTGAAGCGCGGCGAATTAAGCGCGCTGGTCGCCACCGCTTCGCTCGAGCTCGGCATAGATATTGGTTCAGTTGATCTTGTTTGCCAGCTTGGCACAACGCGCTCGATTGCCACGTTGCTTCAACGCGTCGGCCGCGCGGAACATAAGCGCGGCGGTTTGCCCAAGGGTCGCGTTTTCCCCTTGAGCCGTGATGAGCTGGTAGAATGCGCGGCGTTACTCCGTTGCGTGGGTCGAGGCGAGCTCGATCGCCTCGGCATTCCGGAAAAACCGCTGGACGTTCTGGCACAACAAATCGTCGCCGCGGCATCAGTTGAGGATTGGAACGAAAATGAATTTTTCGAACTAGTCCGTTCTGCATGGCCGTATCGAAATCTCACTCGCGAAGAGTTCGATTGTGTCGTCACGATGCTTGCTGAAGGCTTCAGCACGAAACGCGGCCGGCGTGCGGCGTTGATTCATTACGACGCGGTGAATCATCGAATTCGCGGTCGTCGCGGTGCGCGATTGACTGCACTCACTTCCGGCGGCGCGATTCCCGACAATGCCGATTATCGTGTGATCCTTGAGCCCTCGGAAACTTTCGTCGGCACGGTGAATGAAGATTTCGCCGTCGAAAGTTTGGCGGGTGACATTTTCCAACTCGGAAATGCCTCGTGGCGAATCTTGCGCATCAACTCCGGAGTCGTCCGTGTCGAAGACGCCAAAGGTCAGCCGCCGGGGATTCCATTTTGGCTCGGCGAAGCTCCAGCGCGCACGAACGAGCTATCCCAAGCTGTTTCGGATTTGCGGATGGAAATCGAAAAAGGATTGTCTGCAGGGGAAGCTGTCAGTTTCTCCTGCAAAATTAATGAATGGCTGGCTAACGAATTGCATTTGCCGCAAGGAGCCGCTGAACAGCTCGCCGACTATTTCGCGGACACGTATCGATCTCTGGGCGCAATTCCGTCGCAGCAAATTCTGGTAATGGAGCGTTTCTTCGATGAGTCGGGCGGAATGCAATTGGTTTTGCACGCGCCTTTCGGCAGCCGAATCAATCGCGCGTGGGGCTTGGCGCTGCGAAAACGTTTTTGTCGTTCGTTTAACTTTGAGCTGCAAGCAGCGGCGACTGATGACGCCATCGTGATTTCGCTCGGCACGCAGCACTCGTTTCCACTGGAGGAGGTTTTTCGTTATCTCAATTCCACAACAGTTCGCGACCTGCTCGTACAAGCTTTACTCGATGCGCCGATGTTCACGATTCGCTGGCGCTGGAACGCGACGCGGTCGCTCGCTGTGCCGCGGTTTCGTGGCGGCGCAAAACTCGCCGCGCCATTGCAACGCATGGAATCGGAAAATCTTTTGGCGGCAGTTTTCCCGGACCAACTCGCCTGCCTCGAGCATATCGTTGGCGACCGCGAAATTCCAGATCACCCGCTGGTGAAACAAACAATCGACGATTGTCTGACGGAAGCGATGGACATCGACGGATTGGAAGCAGTATTGCGCAAGATCGAGCGGGGCGAGATCCGCTGCATCGCGCGGGATTTGCCCGGGCCCTCGCCGCTCGCCGCCGAGATCCTAAATGCGCGGCCGTATGCGTTTCTCGACAATGCACCTTTGGAGGAACGCCGCACACAGGCGGTTTACACTCGGCGCGCTTCCGAAAGAAACGGCAGCAATGACTTGGGAATTCTCGACGTAGCGGCGATCAAAAAGGTGAAGGATGAAGCATGGCCGAGCGCGACAAGCCCGGACGAACTGCATGATGCGCTAATGCTTCTCACAGTCATGACGCGCGATGAAGTGCTGCGAACTGTTCATCACGAGGGCAACGGCGCTGGCGCAGAGCAGTTGCAGAACGAACTCGTTGCGGACAAACGCGCGGCGCAATTACGAGTCGACCACAACAAGTTTTGGATTTGTGCCGAGCGTTTGCCGATGTTGAAAACGATTTATCCAGGCGCCGATATCGATCCTCAACTGAGCGCACCTGAACCTGTCCGGAAGCAAAATTGGGAACGATCGAACGCGATCCGCGAAATGCTGCGTGGAAGAATGGAAGTTTCGGGCCCAGTGACCGTCGCCCAGTTGCAAACTATTTTTAATCTTTCATCTTCGGAAATTGAAGCCGGGTTGCTCGGCCTCGAAAGCGAAGGCTTTGTTCTGCGCGGAAAATTTCAACCCGGCGCAGTCGAACAGGAATGGTGTGACCGTCGGTTGCTGGCACGAATTCACCGACTCACCATCGACCGGTTGCGCGCGGAAATTCAGCCGGTCTCGGCGCAGGATTTCTATCGATTCCTTTTCGCGTGGCAGCGCGTCGATTCCGAACGTCGCGTCGAGGGCGCCGAAGGCTTGCAATCGCTTCTGGAACAACTCGACGGCTGCGAGTTGCCCTTGGCGGCCTGGGAATCGGCGGTACTCGCTGCGCGCGTTGCTGACTACGATCCGGAATGGCTCGATCGTCTTTGTTTTTCCGGTCGCATCGGCTGGGGACGTTTGAGCGCCCCACAAAATCCGAGTGCGCGCACGATCGCTCCGTTGCGAAGCAGCCCAATCGCACTTTATCAGCGCGAGAATCTTCAGAACTGGCTAATCCTGGCTGGGAAAAATTGTGCAGTCGAGCTTTCCGTCACGAGTCGGGCTGCCTTGGACGCGCTGCAAAGCAGTGGCGCGCTGTTTTTCAGCGAACTCGTTAGGCGGAGCGGTTTACTACCATCGCAAGTTGAAGAAGCGCTGTCGCAACTGGCTGCGCTCGGTTTGGTGACTTCAGACAGCTTCGATGGATTGCGCGCGCTTCTGGTTCCATCGAACAAGCGGCCGACGTTCGGCCGCAACATTAGCAAACGTCGACGCAAGACGAATCTTGCCAGCATAGAGTTTGCAGGGCGCTGGTCGTTGCTGAGAAGGCAGACCGCTTTGCAATCATCGGGGAATGGCGCGGAAGATTCTGAGCACGATACGGCGGCCGCAAAATTTGCGCGAGCGTTGCTGCACCGCTATGGCGTTGTGTTTCGCCGTTTGCTCGAGCGCGAAAGTTTGTCAATTACGTGGTACGAACTGGGGCGAATTTATCGCAGGTGGGAGGCGCGCGGCGAGATTCGCGGCGGCTATTTCGTGGGAGGAATCAGCGGCGAACAATTCGCGCTTCCTGAAGCGATTGGCTTGTTACGCTCCATTCGCAAGACGCCGCCAAACGGCGAACTGATCACGCTGAGCGCTGCGGATCCATTGAATTTGCAAGGTATACTGACACCCGGACCGCGGATTGCTGCGCTCACGGCCAATCGCATTTTGTTCCGTGACGGATTGCCAATCGCGGCGCTCGAGGCAGGCGAGGTTCGCAAATTATCCGGTGCGCCTGTGTCTGATTTGCAAATTGAAACCGCCCTTAGAGTCGGCAAGCTGTGCCCGTCTTTGCGGCCTTACTACAAATAGGAAAGCTGCAAGCTTCGCTGAGCGAAGCGAGCCTCTGAGTTTTTCGTAATGCGAACGCGTCTCGCAGAGACGCGGCTACAACTATTTCTTAACTACCTCGGCGTTCTCGATCATCGCAATGCCGCCGCGCTCGGCCAGCTTGCCTTTTACGGTGACGTTTTTCCCACACAAGTCGGCGAGCTGATCGTTAATTGGCTTGTGTTCGCCGACGACCAGATACGCTTTGCCTTCACTAACGAGGCCGACCGGACCGCCGCTCTTTATGCACTTGGCCCCGCAGGATTGCCCATGTTTCTCACCCACGGCGTTGTGATCGACGTAGCACATCATGTCGACCACTTCACCTGTGACCTCCTTTGAAGCACCTGCTTCTGCACCGTGCTCGTGCTCCTGTGCGATCGCCAGCGGCGAGATCGCTAGCGCTGCGATGAACGTCGCTGTCACTACAACCTTCGAGACTGTAGGTCTATTGTTTGTTGAATTGAACATGAAACAAATTTGGGCAGCTTGATGCGTTGGTCAATCTTGTGAAGCAGACAATCCTGTCTGCGAGTTTTTTGAACATCCAAGACGAGCAGACACGATTGTCCGCCTCACGCGCTCTTCTCGATCAGCTCGGCAAACTGATCGAAAAAATACGAGGCGTCGTGTGGGCCGGGTGCGGCTTTTTTTGTGCCGCATTCCCTCGACCGTGCCGTCATTCAAATTGATGTGCGTGATTTGCACGTTTGACGGCAGCGACTCCGCATCGACGGCAAACCCGTGATTTTGTGCAGTGATGGCTACTTTGCCGGTGCGTAAATCTTTTACAGGTTGGTTGGCGCCGCGATGGCCGAATTTTAATTTGAATGTCGAGCCGCCGAACGCGAAGCCGAGAATTTGATGGCCGAGACAGATCCCGAAGATCGGTTTTTTCCCCATCAAATCGTGCACGGTCTTGTGCGCGTAGGGAAGCGCCGCAGGATCGCCCGGACCGTTGGAGAGAAAAATTCCGTCTGGATTCAATGTCAGCGCCTCATCGGCGGTTGTTGTCGCAGGGACAACAGTAACTCCAAAGCCTTTCTGGCGCAGCAGGCGCAGAATGTTCTCCTTCATCCCATAGTCATACGCAACAATTCGAAATCGGATCGGCGGGAGCGGCGGTTCGCCGCTTTTATTCTGCGGCTGACGGATCGACCATGGCGCGCTGAGCTTGTCTTCTGGATCCCACCGATAAATTTTCTTTGTTGAAACCTCGTGCACATAATCCATTCCGATCACGCCTTCGCCCTCGATCGCTCTCTGAGTTGCTTCTTTGGGAGAAATCTCCTCCGTCGTCAGACAGGCCTTCATTGCGCCGCGAGTGCGCAGGTGCCGCGTGAGCGCGCGGGTGTCGATCCCTTTTGCGCCAGAGATGTTCCATTTTCGCAAATACTCGTCGAGCGACATCTCCGAGCGCCAGTTACTCGGGACCTCGGTCAATTCTTCAATGACGAATCCACGCACATGTGGTGAGTGGCTTTCCTGGTCGAGCGAATTGATCCCGTAATTTCCGATCAACGGATAGGTCATCGCTACTATCTGTCCCCGATACGAGGGATCCGTCAGCACTTCCTGGTAACCGGTCATGGCGGTGTTGAAACAAATTTCACCGACGCGCGTGCCGGTTGCGCCAAAAGAGTCGCCCTCGAAATATCGACCGTCTTCGAGGATTAGAAGTGTGCGCACGTCACTGCGCACTATTGATCTCGCCGGCCGATTTTCAAATCCGTTGAAGGCTTTACTGCTTATATCACACTAAAGAAAAAAACCCGGACCGAAGTGTCGGTCCGGGTTTTGAATTTTACCCCGCCGGTGCCGTTCAGGTGAATTCTCCCGTTCCCTTTTCAGAAAGGGTGGATGACCGTTGCTGCGGAATCTGACTTCCAATCAAGGCCTGTCATTTTCCGCACCAACCAAGCCTCCGTATTTCGTCAACTATCGGTTCGGGGACGCCACCTTAATCGCGAACATCGCAGGGCAAATGTTTACATCCCGAAAAACATTCGGGATTCGAAAGCCGCTGGCTGAGAGTTGAACGGAAAGCACTGGTTTCCTGCCCAACCCTCAACGAGCGGCTCTCAATTTCAAAGAACTACTCGCGCAATTCCGCGCCGAGGTCTCGCCGCAATCGCTCGCGAATTTTCGCGTGTGCCACGGTTACCTCCTCGTTTGTGAGTGTGCGACTTCGCTCTCTATATGTCAATCGATATGCAAGCGACTTTCGCGCTGCGCCGATTTCGCCGCCGCTAAACAAATCGAACAGCTCGACGCCTTCCAAGAGCGGTTCGCGCGGTTCTTCGATGGCCCGCAAAATATTTTCGTGCGGAATTTCCTCGGGAACAATCATCGCAATATCGCGGGTGACAGCCGGAAATTTCTCGATCTCGCAAAACTTTGTCGCCAGTTCGTCGCGCATTAAAAGAAGGTCCGCGTGCACCTCCGCAACAAGCACCGTGCCAGGCGCATCAGATTTTGCGGCCGAGAGCTGTCCGCCAAAACCGATCATTTGGTCGCCCGAGAAAACATCGACCGGTAGCGCGAGACCGGGAAATTTCCCGGGGCGAAATGAGAGACTCGGAACGACGCATTCCAACGCGCCCTTGAGATCGAATAGATCAAGACTGCGGCTTTGGGGGGATCGCCAATTTGGGGCGCTTGCAACATTTCCCCAGAGCAAAATTCCCAGATGCCGTTCTTCCTTACCGGATGGCGGAATAAAGGTGCGTCCGATTTCGAAAATGGCGACGCGTTCTGCGCTGGCGCGAATATTGCGATCGAGTACTTCTAACAATCCTACGAGAATGCTTGGGCGCAGCGCGACATGATCTTCGCTGAGCGGGTTCCGCAATTCGATAGCGCTTTCGCTGAACGCGAATCGTTCGCGTGCCAGTAGTTTTGAAGTCCGCACTTCATCGAGCCCGAGTGCTGCCAGGCGCTGACACCACGTCGATTCCAAATCATGCGCATGGTCGGCGATGCTCGCCGGCGTGAAACGGCTTCGATTTGTTCCCGCAATTTTGTCGGCTCCATAAGCGCGTACGACTTCTTCAACAAGATCGACATCGCGCTGCAGATCGCGGCGATAACTCGGAATCTTCCATTTTGCCGTTCTGGCCGCGCTCATTTTACGTAAACCAAATCCGCTCAGAACCTCGTCAACGGTTTTGGATTTGATCGTGACTCCGATTACGCGATCGCATTTTTCGTAACTCAACGAAACGTCTGGAGGGTTCGCCGGAAGTTTGCCAGCGATGTTAATCTCCTTTGCCGGAGTTCCGCCTGCGATCTCGCGAATCAATTCACTCGCGCGCGCTGATGCGCGTAACACCATTTCGGGATCTACTCCGCGTTCGAACCGATAACTCGCGTCGCTCGGCAGATTCAATTCGCGCGCAGTGCGCCGAATGCTCGCCGGCAAAAAGTAAGCGGCTTCCAGCAAAATGTTTTTCGTCGAGTCCGTTACCCCGGTTTCTTCGCCGCCCATCACGCCGCCGATCCCGACAGCGCATTCCTGATCGGCGACGACGCACATTTCCTTCTTTAGTGAGTAAGTTTTGCCATCGAGCGTTAGAAATTTTTCGCCGTCGCGTGCGAGCCTCACATTGATCGCGCCTTTCAGTTCGTCTGCATCGAACGCGTGCGTCGGCTGACCGAGCTCGAGCATCACGAAGTTTGAAATGTCCACGATATTGTTGATCGAACGAATACCGACATTCTCGATTTTCGCGCGCAACCACTGTGGACTTGGGGCGACTGTCACGTTGTCGATCCTGCGCGCGGAGAAAAATGGGCATTCACGCGGCGCGGATATCGTCACACCCTTCTTTTGTAGGGCAGGCGCTCCGCCTGCCGGCAAGCGATGCGCTTGCCCTACATTTTTTTGATTCGTGAGCGCTGCAATCTCTCGCGCCAGCCCGAAATGACTCAGCAGATCACCGCGATTCGGCGTGATCTCGACATCGAGGATCGTGTCGCTTGGAAATAAATCTGAGATTGGCGTGCCGACTTTGGCATCTGGCGACAAAATCAACAGACCCGACGCATCTTCGCCGAGGCCGAGCTCGATTGGGCTGCAAAGCATTCCTTCCGATTCAATGCCGCGCAGTTTGCTTTTTCGAATTTCAGTTCCGTTTGGCAATTTTGCGCCCGGCAGCGCGAGCGGAACTTTGTCGCCGACTTTGTAATTGGTCGCACCGCAAACGATTTGCCGTTTTGTTCCACTGCCATCATCGGCTTCACAGACCGTCAGACGGTCCGCATTCGGATGACGCGATGACGCAGTGATCTGCGAAACGATCACCCTCTCGAAGATCGCGCCGCGCGTCTCGATGTTCTCGGTCTCCACACCCGCGCGTGTCAGTAGCTCGGCGATCTCCTCCGGATTTTTTGGAAGCTCGACGAACTCGCGCAGCCAGTTAACAGAGAATTTCATTTTCGCCTCAGTATCATCTCGAGCGAAGTCGAGACACTTCTCGACAAAAGCATCCAGAGATTCCTCGAGTCGGGTCGGAATGACAAAGTTGTTTCATGCGAACTGGCGGAGAAAGCGCAAATCGTTTTGCGCAAAAAGCCGAATATCAGGAATATCGAACAAGATCATAGCCAGCCGATCCATGCCCAGACCGAACGCGTAACCGGTCCACTTTTCGGGATCGTAAGCGTTATCATCACGCGCCTTGTTGACCGCTTCAAAAACTGCGGGATGTACGATGCCTGAACCTGCGACTTCAATCCATCGTTCGCCGCCCCTGAGCGCTTTGGATTTCACATAGATTTCCAAACTCGGTTCGGTGAAGGGAAAGTAATGCGGCCGAAATTGAACTTCGGTTCCTGCGCCGATGAGTTCGCGCATGAAAAATTCCAGCGCGCCTTTCAGGTCGGCGACGCTGACGTTTTCGTCAACGTAGAGTCCTTCGATCTGGTGGAACTGTGGGCTGTGGGTGGCGTCGAGTTCATCGCGCCGATAGGCCGCGCCGGGAGCAATTACACGAATCGGCGGCGGCGCGGCCTGCATTGTTCGGATCTGCACAGTTGAAGTGTGCGTGCGCAGCAAACGACCGTCGGGCAAATAAAATGTGTCTTGCTCGTTGCGGGCCGGATGTTCCGGCGGGGTGTTCAGCGCATCGAAACAATGCCATTCGTCTTCAATGTCCGGCCCATCTGCGAGCGCGAATCCCATTCGTCGAAAAATTTCGATAGAGCGTTGCCACATCTGTGTGAGTGGGTGCAGCGCGCCAATCTCATGCGGGACTCCTGGCAGTGAGACGTCGATCCTGGCGAGCGCCTCGGATTCCTTTTGCGAATGAAAACTTGCCGCGCGCGATTCGAGCGCCGCCGTCACAGCGTTGCGAACTTCATTGAGCAATTTTCCGACGATCGGCTTTTCATCTTTGTCGAGCGTTTTCATCTGCTCGCCCCATCGGGAGATGCTGCCGCTTTTGCCCAGATACTTGACGCGCGCGGCTTCGAGGGCCTGTTCGTCGGGTGCGGAATCGATTTCGCGCAGCGCATCGTCGCGCAGTTGTTCTAATGGATGAGTCATTGAAACGTTGAACGTTGAACGTTGAACGTTGAACGTTCAATTTAAAGTTGTCGCTGTAGCGGCGCTCTGTGAGCGCCGATGGCTAGATGGATGCTAGATGGATGCCAGCGGTTTCGGGGGTCACAGACCGCCGCTACAGAAGAAGCTAGGCTGCCTTTTTGTTCTTCTTCTCCAGGGCGTGCTTCGCCTGATTGGCAATTGATTTGAATGTGGCTTCGTCTGTGACGGCTAGCTCAGCGAGAATTTTACGATCCAAGCCAATACCGGCAGCTTTAAGTCCTTCTGCAAAACGACTGTAGGTCATCCCATTCGCACGGGCAGCGGCATTGAGCCGCTGAATCCAGAGATAACGAAACGTGCGTTTGCGCGTTTTGCGGTCGCGATAAGCCCAATACTGGGCTTTCATGATCGCGTCTTTCGCGTAGCGGAAAAGTTTTGAACGGCGTCCGCGGTAGCCTTTGGCTTTTTTTAAGATTCGTTTGCGGCGCGCCCGGCTTGCCGGGGCATTCGTGGCTCTTGGCATGATTATTCTGCCTCGAATCGCTTCGAGGCCCCTCGTTCAGCGAGCTGTTGTTCCATTTGTCGATCTTCGCGACCTCACTCGCTGATTGGCCCAGCTACTTCGACCAACTCAGTGGCCTCTTCAAGTGATCACCGTTTTTAAACGTTCGCCTACCCCTGTCCTTTGATCGAATTAGTTGAAGTAGCTGGGCAGGTGCGCAGATCGAGAGCGAGAAAAGTAGGCGCACCGGAATAAAAGACAAATGAAAATCCAAAGTATGATGTCGAAAATGCTATTTTATTCTTCAACTTTTTAACGTTTTAACGTTTTAGTGCTACATTCCGCGCACATGCCCTGGCTTGGTCGTCATCGGTTGTTGGTCCTCGGGATGATTTGTGTTTTTTGGACCGGATTGATTTTTCTCGGCCACTTTTTTCCGAGGACGCCGTTTCTTTCGGCGCCGTGGCGCGGCGAACAAGGCTTCGAGGATTTGCTGCGGCAGGAAGGGCGAAAAACGGCGCCGCCTCGAGATTTCGTGTTTCTGGGGCTTGATCAAAGCACATTGCAATTGCCGCCGCTGACGCCTGAAGAGATCGCCGGCAATCGAGCGTTCGAACTGATGACAGCGCGGTCATTTCCGTGGTCCCGCGAAGTCTGGGCCGTTTTGCTAGACCGGCTGTTTGCGGCGGGCGCGCGCCTGGTCGTCTTCGATTTGCTTTTTAATCCGCCGAACGATGGCGATCCGCAATTTCACGCCGCGCTCGATCGTTACTACGACAAAGTCGTCCTCGGCGCGAATTTCGATATGGAACATGGCGCGCAGGAGGTTACGCCAAACGATGTGCTGATTCCGCCGCCGCAACTGCTCGATGACCGGGTCGGCTACGTGAATTTCTGGCCCGATACGATTGACGGAAAAACTCGCGCTGCGGTTTATCAGGTTACGGACCGCCAGCTCGCGGGTTTGCCGCCGCACCCAAGCGAAGAAGTTTATGAATCTCTTGCCTCGCGCGCTCTAGCCAAAATCGGCCACGGAAATGACGTGCCGCGTGATTTTCGTGGTCACATGATCCGTTTCACCGATCCGGAAGCGTTCGAAGCGCATCCGCTGTATGAGGTTTTCGATCCCAAACTCTGGCATGCGAATTACGCCGACGGCGCGTTTTTTAAGGACAAGATAGTCATGATGGGACCGTCTGCGCAGGTGATGCACGACGTAGTCGATACGCCGCTCAGCCCAGCTACCTTGGGCCCGGTGGTTCATTTACAGGCGATGGCTGCCGCATTGGGCCATGAATTTCTTCGTGCGACGCCGCCGAAAGTTGAGCTGGCACTCGTGGCGGCGGCGGGGCTCATTGCGTGGTCGCTCGTCTCGTTTCTGCGCAAGCCGTTGCTTTGCGTTGGGGGGCTCATTGTAATCATAGCCGCATATCTTGGAACGGCCCGATTGTTTTACGATACGACCGGGCTGCTGCTGCTCACGGTGCCCGTACTGGCCGCCCTCTCGCTGAGTGGATCGTTTTCGCTCGGTTTCGAATACGCCCTGGAGCGGCTGGAGAAAGTGCGCACCCGGCGCACATTGGAACGCTACGTCTCGAAAAACCTGGTCAAGGAAGTCTTGGACAATCCGGACAGCTACTACAGCACACTTCGCGGCGCGCGCGTGCCTGTCACGATTCTATTCTCGGACTTGATCGGGTTCACCACGTTGTCGGAGAAGGCCGATCCTGAAGCGTTAGTCGCGCAGCTCAATGAGCATCTCACGCAAATGACTTCCGTCGTTTTCAGCAACGGTGGTACGCTCGATAAATTCATTGGCGACGCGATCATGGCGGTATGGGGGAATGTGCGCAGTCTTGGCGTGGCGCAGGATGCGAAAAATTGTGCACGCGCGGCGCTGGGCATGCGGCGAGAACTGAGAGAGCTCAATCAACAATGGCGTGATCAAGGTCGCATGGGACTGGGCATGGGGATCGGCATCAATCAAGGCGAAGTGATTGTTGGCAATATTGGTTCGCAGGAGCGAATGGACCCCACAGTTATTGGCGACTCGGTTAACCTGGCATCGCGGCTTGAAGGTCTCACGCGTATTTATGGCGTCGATATTTTGCTTGGCGCGAGCGCCGCCGAATTGGTGCGCGACGAATTTCATCTGCGCTCAATTGCCCGGGTGCAGGTGAAAGGCAAAAGCAAACCGGTGGACGTCTTCACGCTTATCGGGGCTCGAAATGAAGAGGTCGATCCGCAACTCCTGAAGTGGCTCGAGTCTTACGAAGAAGGGTTCGACAAATTCCGCACACGCGATTTTATCCAGGCAAAAATTCTGTTCTCGCGCTTTCTCGAATTCTATCCGGAGGATCTGTTGGCCAAGATGTATCTCGATCGCGCGCTCGAATATGAACAAGCTCCGCCCGACGAAGCGTGGGAAGCTGTGGAAGTCTTCAAGAAAAAATAACGATTCATCTGCAGACGCGCCAATCGCAAAGGAGCTCACAATCTTGCGATGCGTTGCACCAGTTCATTGCGTGACTGTTACCCCGTCTGATCGTCTGCATACGGTTAATGGATCTTCATTCGTAGTTCGTTAGGAAATCGGTTCAGTAAGGCCGCGTTTTCGCTGCTCAAAAAAATTCCAAAAAAATCTAAAAAAAAGCTTGCCACCATCCCTGCCCTTCGTTTAGACGAGAGGCTGGCGGACAAAAAGGCCTGTTTAAGCGTTCAAAAAAAATTGAAAAAAAAGCTTGTCAGGCTTTGGAAAGTTTAATAAACGCCACCTTAGACCTAACCAAACCAATGGAGAAACTAATGATAAAGAACGTGCTAAATAAACTCGGATTCGTGCGCGTCGCACTCGTGGCGGGCGCCGGATTTCCATTCATTATAGCAACGAACGGATTTGCTCAGGCGCCACCACCGCCGCCACCAGCGGGCGGTGCTGCACCTGCTGCAGAGGTTGAGCGAGTAATCGTGACCGGATCGTTGATTCCGACTGCAGAAGAAGTTGGTCCAAATCCGGTGTTCAGCTTGAACCGCGACCTGATTAACAAATCAGGCACCGGCACCACCACGGAACAGCTGCTCCAGAGGCAGCCGATCATGAATGGGTCCAATGTCCCGGTTAACAATAACGGAACAGGCCAGTCTGGTCCAACCGGTACTGCCGCGATCGCGCTGCACGGCTTGGATCCTGGCGCCACGCTGGTGCTACTCGACCGCCGCCGCGTTGCGCCGTTTCCGGGAGCGGCCAACTCCGGGTACGCTTTCGTTGATCTAACTTCGATCCCGATCACCGCGACACAGAGCATCGACATCCTGAAAGACGGCGCTTCGACCACCTACGGTGCGGACGCGGTTGCGGGCGTGGTGAACTTTAACCTGTACAAGGACTATCGTGGCGCGCAGGTGACCATCCAGTATGGCGACTCGGCCACCGGCAACGCAACAGGAAACGGATCAGACGACGCCGAGTACAGAGGCGACCTTCTCTTTGGAGTGGGCAACGACACAACCAGTATCACTGGCGACATCTTCTATTACAAACATCACGACATGTTCAACCATGATCGGCAGAACTCGCTTAACCCGCCGTTCCTGAGTTCGAACTCGGTGCCGTGGAACCTTCAGTTGCAAACGGCGGCCATCGAAGCAACGGGCGTCGTTCTGCCGCCGAACCTGGCATCGAGAACGACAATTTACGGTACGCCTCCGGACTTTTCCAATGGATTGAGCCCGACGAGCGATTATATCTACTTCCAAAACCGTGTCAGATCGTCCACTGGCATTCTTCCTGGGTTTAACTTCAACCTGTATTCGAGCTCGTGGCCGCGACAGGAGCGCTGGGGTGGTTATGGGGCTTTCGAGCACAAAATCTGCGACGATCAGTTGCGGCTATTTGGCGATTTCTATTATGTAGAAGCCAAAACGCACGATGAACTTGCGCCAGACGCTACGGGCAGTTTCATCACGCCTGGTTCCCCGACGCGCTACATTCCGCCCAATCATCCGTTCCCGGATCCAAACAACCCGCCGTATGGCGGTTTCACCCCTGCGCAAGTTGGGATGCCTGCGGACGCGTTCAATCCGTTCAACCCGTTCGAGCAGATCATCACAGGCGGCACTCGGGCGCGCTTATTCGATTTTGGCAACCGCCAATTCGACAACGAAAATGTCGCCGAGCGTTTCACGGTCGGTGTAAAAGGCGACAAGCTGTTTAACGGAACATGGGGCTACGATGGTGCGTTCATGTACAGCCAGATCACGCAGTATTCGCGGGCCATAGTTAGTGATGGTGGGCGGGTCAACCGGATTTTGAACGCGAACGACTCGCTGTTTGATCCCACATCGAGTGACTTTATCGGGCAGACGATTCCGTACAATCCGTTTGGGGATACACAGCACGTGGTGGACCCGAACAATACTCCGCTGGTTGCCTTTGCGACGCAGAACAACAAGGGCTGGGCCACGTCCAAGCTTGCAACGCTGGACATGAACATTTACACTACCGACCTGTTCGATTTGCCGGCAGGCGGCGTGGGTCTGGCTTTTGGCGGCTCGTTTAACCGTGAAAGCTACAACGTCCAGGTGGACGACCAGACCCGCATCGAAAACGGTATACCGAATATTGCGGCCGGGCGCAAATCGTGGGGGATTTATGCGGAAACGCTCATTCCGATTTTCAGCCCGAAGTGGAACATACCAGGCTTTCACTCACTGGAATTGTCGGCCGGTGTCCGGTACGACGAGTGGCTGAACAACGATACCAATGCGGCGGTGCCCAAGTTTGGGCTTCGCTGGCAGCCGTTCGACGAGAGCCTGACTATTCGCAGCACCTGGGGTGAAGGCTTCCTTGAGCCGTCGATGGTGCAGTTGTACGGGCCTAAACGATTCCTTCTGGCGCCAATTGGGGGTACTACATGTGCTCCTGTGGCGGTGTTTGGTCCTTGCGGGAGCCCTGGCAACCCAGTCGTGGACGTGACCAATCCGGAAGAAACCGTCGAGCAGCTTCCCAACAGAGACCTCCACCCGGAACATGATCGTACCTGGACTGCAGGCGTCGTTTATACGCCAAAGTGGATTCCTTCCAAGTTTGGGACATTGACGTTGACGGCGGATTTATGGGATGTCGAGCGCTCTGGGGTTGCGATGTTCTTCGCTCCTACCTCGATCCTTGACACATACAACGCCGCCGGTTTTCCGTTGAGCCTGGCAGTCATATCGCCCAACCAGCCGAGGATTGGGAATCCACCGCAGGTGCTGTTTGACCAACAAGGCAACCTCGCCGGGGTTTCAACCCCTTATACTAACGGCGGACGTGTCCGGGCGAACGGTGTTGACCTCGGTCTTCAGTGGCAAGGTCCAGATTGGCCGTTCGGTACATTGTCGCTCTTAGCCCGGTGGACTTATCTGAACGAGTTCGTGGTCAACTACCCGCAACAAAGGCCGTACCAAGTAGCCGGCAGATCCAGTTCCGAGTGGTATATTGGCAGCTTTTTCGGAGACGCAACTAATCCCCAAGCCTGGTTGAAATGGAGAGGGGACACCACGCTCGACTGGACGTGGCACAACTGGGATATGAACTGGACTTGGCATTTCCTGGATGGATACAATGAGCAGCTCTTCGCCCTACGGTTGGATGGTTTCAATAAGGACCACTTTGTGCATCCTACTAACTTTATAGATGCGCAGCTCTCCTACACCCTGATCTTCACGCCTCCGGTAGAAGCAGCGCCGGTGCCTGGATATTCCAAGGGCGGCAAGGAAGTGGCAGGCAAGGAGAAGGAAACGCCACCGGTTCCTTACGTCATGCCTTGCTGGAAGAATATCCTTAACAACACCACGTTCACCGTTGGTGTGCAAAACATCTTCGATCAATCGCCCCCATACGCGCAGGGAATCGAGTTTAGTAACTCCATCGGCTACCCCGGTGGTCTCTATGACAACATCGGGCGGTTCTGGTACGTGAGGATGATCAAGAAGTTCTAAGCATCGCAGAGCGCAGTTTTACAAAGAGGCAGTCCCGTTCGGGGCTGCCTCTTTTGCTGTACGCTGGTTCCCGCAATCACCGTTAACAGAAAGCGACGAAGACAACGGAAAAAACGTTCAGGCTTCGGAGGAAGCGATTTCGTGTTAGGCTGCGCCGGTCGATTTAGCGCGCGGCACGCGCGCGAGCCGTGGCGAGGTTGGCGCGGATGCTTTCGCTGTCGGGCGCGAGGCCTTGCGCAATCTCTAATTCGCGAACCGCGTCGGCGTAGCGGCCGAGGTTGAACAGCGAGATGCCGAGGTTTTCGTGCGCTGAAACAAGCGCGGGTGCCAGCCGCAGCGCGGCTTCGTAGTGCGGCAGAGCATCAGCAAAACGACCGACGTGGGCGAGAGCGTTGGCCCAGTTGTATTGGGCATCAGGAAGATTCGGGTCCGCGCGCACTGCCGCCGCGTATTGCGCCAGCGCCTCGTCGGTCTGACCGAAATTGGCGAGGATGTTAGCAGCGTTATTATGGGCGAGGGCGAAATCGGGGCGGAGCCGGATCGCAGCTTCGTAGCATGCGAGCGCCTCTGCATTGCGGCCTTGCTCATGACGCACATTGCCGAGTTCATAATGCGCGTCGGCGAGTGTAGGCAATTGTGCAAGCGCGAGCTCGAATTGCGTAGCGGCTTCGTCGAGTCGGCCGGCAGCGTCGAGCGCAACGGCGTAGTTATAGTGCACCTTTGGGTAGTTCGGCAGGAAACGCACCGCAGTCTCGTAAGCAGCGAGGGCTTCGGGGGCGCGCCCCGCGTTAGAGAGCGCGCTGGCCAGCTCACCGTATGGGCGGGGGCTATCCGGTCGCTTCGCGATGTTGTCCTGCCAAATCGAAATGGCAGAGCGGTAGTCGATGTTGCGCCTCGCGGTGAGCGTGCCGAAGAGGATCGCGATTGCAATGAATACGGCCACGCTGCGACGGCCGAGGATACGCCACACGCCAGCCACGATGGCGGCGATGATCGCGGCCAGCGGCAAATACATGCGGTGCTCCGCGATGGTTTGTGTCGCAAGTGGCAACACGCTCGAAGTCGGCGCGAGCAGGAGAAATAACCACGCGCCCAGAAAACCCCACGTCGGGCGCCAGGCGAGCGCAATGAGCGTGGCGCCTAGGAGCGCCAGCAGCAGCGCGGCTTGTGGCCAGACTTCAGTGAGGGAGTTGTTTGTTACTATGCCGTAGTCGAGCACCAGCGGGGTGGGCCAGAATGCGAGTCGCAGGTAATGTATGAGCGCGCCGCATTGGGTGAGCAGATAATGCCACGGCGTAATGCCGAGGCCGAAGCCGGCTGTCGCACCGCGATTGCCTGCTTGCGTGACGAGCCAACCGAGTAACAGCCATGTCGCCGCGAGTCCGCTGTAAAACCATGGCCGCCGACGCAGCGCTTCCCGAAACGTACGGGCGAAAAAAATGCGGTCGTACAGCAGCACGAGCAACGGCGCGGCATACATCACTTCCTTCGTTGCCATACCGAGCAGGCACGTGATAACGGCAAGCGCGTGCCAGCGCGCGGGTGTACGCGAGTCCACCCCTCGAATCGACGCGTATAACGTCAATAACAGGAACAATCCCGCAAGCGACTCGGCGCGTTGTGAAATGTAAGTTACCGATTCGGTCTGGAGAGGGTGTAGCGTCCACAGCGCGGCCACGGCGAACGCGAGCGGGGTCGCGTCGGCCGCGAATTTCGCAGCGAGCGGTCGGGACCGCAACGTCCGGCGCACGACGCCGAACAGTGTTAGCGCGGCCAACACATGGATTGCAAGATTGAGCGCATGATAGCCGCGGACGTCGGTGCCTCCGAGGGCCCAATTGAGCGCGAAGGAAAAATTGACAAGCGGTCGTCCCCCTGCTGGCTGACCGCTGTGTGGCGGCGCGAGTGCGATCGGGAGCGCAAGCGTGCGGATCGTCGCGTTTTCTACGATGGCGGGGAGATCATCAAAAATAAACGGCCCGCGAAAACTATTGGCCCATGCCACTAGTGCGGCGGCGGTAAGTAGCGCAGCGGCGACGAAGATTCCGGCGCGGCTAGAATCCGGGGGCGAACGCAAAATTTTGCCCTTGGCGCGCACCATGAACGACCTTCATTATCTCTCGGCTCTTCAGGAAATCACCCTTAAATTTGATAAACAGAATTTGGTTATAAGTCATACCGATGGCCACGACGCCCCAGGATACAGGCTAGACTGCACAGCGTTTTTGGCGCTCAACGAGAGGCGGCAGCAGCACTTGGTTCCGTGGCAGTGCGAAGGGGCGTGTTGATCCGATAGCGAGCGATATCGCCTTCAAGAATATTGGCCAACGCCGAGTTCTGCCAGGCGTTCGCTAATTGAAGTCCTCTTTCGGCGGTTACTCTCGCCTCGGTGAATCGACCGTTCTCGGCATAGGCAGCGCCCAAAGTTCGTAAGATTGCTGGGTTCTTGTCGCCGGATAATTGATTCGCCCGTTTTGCCAATGACAGCGCCTGGTTTCCGTTTCGAATCCAAGTTTCTGGAAAAGTTGCCAGCACCCAGGCAAGATTATTCAAAGAATCAACCGAATCTGGCTCGGCGGCGAGCGCATTTTGCCAATGTGCAATTCCCTCGCTCGGGCGACCTTTTTGGAAAAGAGCAAGACCAATGTTGTTTTCTGCCGCCGGATACGCGGGCTGGCTTTTTAGCGCGTGTTCGTAGGCCGCGATCGCGTCGTCAACGCGGCCTTTTTGCAGCAAGTCATTCCCCAACAGGTAGTATGCCTCTGGATAGTTGGGCTGCTCTTGTACAGCTTCTCGATAATGGGTGATGGCTTCGTCTATTTGGCCATTCTGATCGAGCGCGATTCCCAAGTTGTAATGCGCAGCGGGATAACGAGCCTGGATCGATAATGTTTTCTCGTACGCGGCGATTGCGTCCTGCGAGTCTCCTTTTTTCCATAGCGCGTTTCCCAGGTTGAACTGCGCCTGCGCGTCATTGGGATATTCCTTAAGATACGCTTGTAAATGGGTGATCACCTCGTCCGTGCGTCCTTTTTTTCTCAAAGCAAGAATGAGGTTGGTCTGTATGTCGGGATAACCGGGAGCTATGTTGAGCGCCTTCTCAAATTGCTCGATCGCTTCGTCCAGGTGGCCGTGGTTAGCCAGGTAATCCCCGAGCCCGTCATGGGCCATAAAATTCCCCGAGGTCACGGCAAGGGCATGGCCCCAGAGCGACTCGCCGTTGCGCCAGTAGGAAGCCTGGATGTGAGCGCACCAAGCCAAAAGAATAATGGCAAGGCCTCCCGACAGGGCCAGAATCCCTTGGTAGGGACGGCGCGTTGCGCTCTCCGGACTCACCAGCGGAGCGTCCTTACCATGATGCGCCTTGCCGTCACGACGTTTTGCCAACATCAACAAGGCGTCTGAGACGCCCCAGACAATCAGAATGCAAAAGCCGATCTGGGGCAAATAAGTGTATCGATCGGCATGCGCTTGTGATCCCACCTGAATCAATCCAATTACCGGAAGGAGCATGACCAGGTACCAAAACCAACCTGTGATTAGGTACGGCGATTTGTGCCGCACCGCGATTGCACCTGCGCTCACCAAGCCGAGCAGCACAATAGCCACACCAATTTCCCAAACCCGCAGTTGATCTCCTGGATGGGGATAAAAAACTGCCAGGTCCATCGGCCAAATCATTTGCTTCACGTAAATCACGCATGAGACGAGCCCGTTACCGATTCGCGAGACCAGAGGCAGTTGTTCGCCGCGGGCCAGACTTGAATGTTGTGCCCAGAGAGTAGCCAGTCCGTCGGCAACGGAGAGCGCTAACAGTGGAACTTTTTCAAGGACCAGTTGCCTGATTGATGATCGGCCGGTGAAACGGTTGAGTGGCCAATAGTCGAGCAGTAACAGGACGAAAGGCATGGTCACCAGCATTGATTTGGACAAGAGGCCGAGCGCGAACACGATCGACATCGTTAAGTAGCGGCCAATCGAGGGAGATTTGGCATAGCGGGCGTAAGCGGCGAGCGTGAGCATGAAGAATACGGCGCTCAGAACATCTTTGCGCTCGGAAATCCAGGCGACAGATTCGACCCGCAGTGGGTGGATCGCGAAAACCGCCGCCACGAAGGCGCTCCGCCAAACCGCGCCTGTCATTTGTTGTAATACGAGAAACAACAAGACGACTGCGATGGTGTGGAGGACAACATTTGTAAAGTGATGACCGCCGGCGCGGACTCCCCACAGCTGGCAGTCGAGCATATGCGACAGAGTCGTCAGTGGATGCCAATTGGCCGATTGCGTGCCGGTGAATGCATGGGCGACACCGCTAATGGTTAATCCATGGGCGACGTTTGGATTCGCATAAACATACTCGTTGTCATCGTAGTTAACGAAGTCGTAGCGGGTGGTCTGGCCAAACGCCAGCCAGGTAATGACGACTAGGAAAAAACAGACGCCCAAAACCTGGCGGCGTGCGGATGACTTAGCCTGTGGTGAACCTACGGAAGCCATAATTCGCAGTCCGATAACCGAGCCGAAGCGCTTGGGCAAGGATTTGCCTGTCGAGGACAAAATCGTTGGTAGGCCAGCAGCCACATCGCAGATTCTCGGCGTAACAGCCGTCGGCTACAACACATGCCCCGAAGAGCCTCCTGGGTGCCTACGTGCCGAGTCCCAAGGAGCCAAATAGGTTTGTAATCGATCGCGACGCAGTCATTTTTTCTCCGATGTCGAAGTTTTCGTTTTTATCGCTTCATCGATCAATCTGTGCAATTCCTCAGGGGTGGCCTCATTCGTTCCCATTTGATGTTTATCGATAAAGAGTGTCGGCGCGACTTTGACCCCCAGCGACTTGGCGCGATCTTGATCAGAATCGAGGCGCTCCCTGACTTTATCACTCTTCAAGTCATTTCTAAACTGATGCATATCCAGTCCCAGCGTTTCCGCATAGGAATCAAACAGCATTGACGGGTAGTCAGAGCTGCTCCAAACAGGCTGGTCCCGAAACAACATGTCGTGCATTTCCCAGAAGCGGCCTTGCAGGCCTGCTGCTTCGGCAGCCAGGGCGGCATCGTGCGAGTGCTGGTGCATCGCGAGCGGAAAATTGCGAAAGATTACCCGCACGCTCGGGTGATACTCTTTTGTCACCTGATCGAGAAACGTGGCGAGATTCTTACAGGACGGACACTCGAAGTCTCCGAATTCTTCCAACGTAACCGGAGCGTTCGTGTTCCCGCGGATGTGAACGGATTTCACAACGCCTCTTGCAGAGATTCTTTTCTCCGAGGAGACATCGAGGCGAGGCGGCTGCATTGTTTGAGAGAGCAGCGCGCCGCCAACGAGCACGGCCGATGCGTTCGCACCAACAACGATGAAAGGCAAACCCCGCTTCATAAAAATGACTCCCGCGATCGCGGGACAGAAGCTTCAGCGTACAGTCGAGTTCGTCAAACTTATTAAAATCGCAAACGGCCTGGGCATCCGACAATCAGGTTGATTGAAAGCAGAATTGAGGCTGTTGGTCTACGCCCAATTTCGCGTGATGCTCCCTTGTAGTTTGTTAGCCGTCCGAAGTGACGAGGTAAGACTTTTACGAAACACATTGCGGCTTGCCGAAACTTCCCGCGAAACTCGCCCTTGTGTTACGAGTTAAATAGAATGAAATTTAGCTGGAGGTTTCGAAATATGAAAATGTCCAACATAATCAAAACGATGGTCGCGCTGTCGATTCTCTCGGGGGTGGCCACAATTGCACTCGCGGGTACGCAGAGAGTGGAGAAAGTAGTCCCCATAAAAGGCCAGCCAGGGTATGCATACGTGTGGCTCACGGGGTCCCGGATCCCGCAGAAGGTGAAGATTAGCCCGGTCGGGACGCTCACCCAAAGTCCGTTGTCCGAATACGATCGACGTCAGATCAACCAGACGCGCGGTGGAACGGTGCGGCAGGCCTTGGGGAACGAACCGTCGCTTAGCTTCATGGGCCGCTGATTCCAAGCGCGGCGAATTGTCGGCCCGCCTGTGTGGCATGTGGGGGCGCCATTGAATTGCGCCTACACTTTGATTACGCTGTTCTGGCTAAGACATGTTCCATCAGTGTCGACCTGAGGCGTCGCCTGCTTGAATCCCCTCCGCGAAACGAAGATTTTCTGCTGCTTCTGCGTCATCTCGATTTAGACGCAGCGCTTCCTTGAACTGAGCGATCGCCTGTGAAGTTTGTCCCAGCCGGAAGTAAACGGCTCCGAGACCATTGTGGACTAGGGACTTCGGATCGAGTCGCGCTGTCTCCTCATAGTGCCGTTTCGCGCCTTCGTAGTCCCCTTTGACATAAAGCGCTCTGCCGAGGTGATAATGCGCTTCGGGGTGATTGGGGTTGTACTTTAGTGCCGCCTCAAACTCGGGGATGGCCTCGTCGAGGTTCTGTTGTCGGAAAAGGAACATCGCGTACTCGTAATGGTTCCGGCCAGATTTCGGCGCCAGGCGGAGAGCGATTGCATGTTCGGCGCGGGCTTGTTCCTTCAAGCCAAGCTGCTCCAGAACTCGCCCATATTCGGAGTGATATTCGCCGTTGCCCGGCTGGCTTCGCAAAGCTGTCTCCAGTTCGCTGCGGGCTTCATTGAAGTTGGATTGCCCAAACAGAAGCTGCCCCAGATGGTAATGGACCTCCTGCTCCTTGGGATTGAGACGCAGCGCCACGCCGTACTGTTCTGCTGCTTCGTCAAGTCGGTCCGCTTTATGCAAAGCAAAGCCATACTTCCAATGGGCGCGAGCGCTGTTAGGTAAATCTGCGGCGATCCACGCTGTTTGTTCTACCTCGGGTGTCCTGCTCAACGCTTGCCCGATCCAGAGCGCGCCGAGCGGGACCACAAAAACTCCAATCCATTTTAGTCCGTGAAGCGCCCAACTGGGCAGCAGTTCGCGTGACTGGACAGATATGTTTCCGCCCGCGAGACCAAGGTTTTCGCGCATTGAGCGGTCACGCACTTTCCAGATGAATCCATCGTAATAAAAATGAAGAAGACCCGATGCAGCCACCACACCAGTGAGCACGCGCTTCATGGTTTCGATCTCAAGATGGGAAGTAAAAAAGGCGAGTGACCCGTAGGCAAAAATCAGCCCGATGTAGAGACCGACGAGCGAACCGCTTCTTCGAAAAACAAAGCGCATAAAACCGCCGATGGAACTGTCCTTTTCCACGCGGCTGCGATTGTAAATCCAGACCAGCGAGAGGTACTGCACATCATGATAGACTTCGAACAGAGCGATTCCTGCTAAAATGTTCGTCACGCCGTTATTGCAGTACCACCAGAAAGCAATGGTCGTGGCCAACAACGCCATCTTCACCGGATTGGGACGTTTCCCTTCCGCCCACATCCGGGAAAAATTGAAGAGGAACAAGACGCCGACGGCAATGGCGATGGCCAGGATGACTTGCTGCGAGTTGTGCAGAAGCCACGGCGGAATAAAAGGTCCGCCGCTGGCGTAATACATTTCCAGTGTGTCTGCCATGCGTTGCGGTGAAAGGAGCACTGCTGCGGCAAACCAGATGGCACAGGCCGCAAAGTCGAGTCGGCGCGTCAGAGCAGCGAAGGAGCCTGTCTTCGCATCGTAGATTCGACAGAAACCGTAGGTCTGCATCAACCCGTGCCAGACGCCCCAGAAGAAAACGATCAGAATGATCCCCTTGAGGTCCCACCAATAAAAAGCGACGCAAACCGAGAGCAGAAAAATTGGTGCGAAGATAAAGCGCCAGCGAAAACGTCTGAACAAAGCTCGATCGCCGTACGCGCGGATCATTCCCGGCAGATGGTGCCCCATTGCGCCAAAGGCAGCGACGAAGATGTAAATGTCTTGTGCGCTCCAGCGCGCCTGCGCTAACAGAAACATTGGCAGCAGAAAAAGCGGCGTCCCGACGTAAAGAATCAGGTCGCGCCAACTACTGAGAATCCAAAGCGCTTTTTTCGGCGCCGCGACCTGCACGGCGGGAACAGTCTGCGGACGTGAGAATGCGCTGAGGAGCTGCATTAGTTTGAACGCCAAGTGTGTCTTAATTCGGCAAGAAAATCAATATTGAATACGCTGTGCTGTGGCATCGGCTTCCAGCCGATTGGATTGGCAGGGATGCCAATGCCACTACAGCTCACTGCGGAGTACGTTAAAAACTACTGTGCTATCGACTACCCCTTGCAGAACGTCCGTCCCGGGGCCACTGCCGAATACAACGACGTCGTCCACGGTGGGCAGCGCCGATTTTGTGTACAGTGCGGCCGGCTCCAAATTTTCTGCCGGTTGTTCATTCTGTCCGCCAAAGGACGGAGCCGCCGTGGCGGACGTGTTATTCGGAACGTTCGCTGCTCCATAAGACCTTGTGCCGTGCGGCCCGGTCGCCCAGGTAATCCAGGGTTGGCCCGCAGAATTCAGCCCAAGCAACGCGATGCCGCTGTCCTGTCGAAATGGGAAACCATTCAAATTCATGCCACCAATTGCGACATCGCCGCAGACAATGATTGTCGATTTTTGTCCCGCGTAGCGTCGGGCAAGGGCGACGGCGCGATCTAATTCAAGCGTTTGCACGAGTGTCCTCTCTCCGTTGTTTTCCCGGGCCGCTTTCCGCATCAGACCAGCATCAACCACGAGCAGGTATCCGCCTGCGTTATATTGCAGCAGTTGGATCGCTCGCCGCACCATGTCTGAAAGATTCGGTTGCTGACCGCGCTCTTCGAGCTGATTTGCGAACGCCAGCTCCGCATTGTTAAAAGAGCCAAAAAGCTTCGGCCGCCGCCACGCCGGGATCGCCTCTAGCTCGGCTCGGGTACGAACGATATCAAAACCGTTACCGCGGAGCTCGAGCAAAAGATCGCGTCTATCCTGTCTCTCGCCACCCTTTGCAGCGGGAAGGAATTGCGACGTGCCACCGCCCATCGCGATGTCGATCTTTCCTCCATCGACAAACTCGGCGGCGATCTTCTCGATATCGTTCGGATCGGCCGGATGGGCATAAAAAGCGGCGCTTGTAGGATCGGTCAATTTTGTGTCGGTCACGAGGCCAGTCGCGCGTCCATAGTAGCGAGCTAACTCAATAATGCTCGGTATGGGTTTCTTATCGCCATTAATCGCGATCGCGCCGTTGGGCACCCTCGTGCCTGTGGCAATTGCTGTGGCGGCAGCAGCCTCATCTGGAGCCGCGAAATCTTTCGAGTAATTCGTCACCAAAGCCATACGAGGCATCGAATCCAAGCTCAGGCGCGTGCCTGCGCCTCCCGCGTAAGCGCGCGTCGTGGCCAGTCGATCCGGCGCGAGCCCTTCGCCGATAAACAAGATAATTCCGAACGGCTTCCGAACGACCCAATGTCGAAAATAAAGAACGCCCAGCCCGGCAAAAACAAGGAGACAAAAAAGCGCCAGCAACTGGTTGCGCCATTTCACGAAGCCGATCTAGGCGCGCGTGCTTAGGGTTGTCAATCCGCATCCACGTGAAACCGCTTGTCGATCTTCTCATTCATCGGCAAAGTGCGCGATATATGGCTGGTCCGGTGATGCTCATCATTCGCGACGGCTGGGGCATCAATCCGGGCGGCCGGGACAAGAGCAACGAGAATGGAGACGCCACGCTCCTCGCGTCCACTCCCTTTCACGACAAGCTCTATCGGGATTATCCACGCTCCAGATTAAGCGCCAGCGGCGTTGACGTCGGGCTGCCCAAGGGACAAATGGGCAACTCGGAAGTTGGCCACCTAAACTTGGGAGCGGGTAGAATCGTCGACCAAGACTTGACGCGAATTAACAAAGCGATCGAGGAGGGTGAACTAACGCGTAACCAGGTATTACACGAAACCTTTGCAGCTGAGCGGAGTCATCGACTTCATTTGTTAGGGCTGGTTTCCGACGGCGGTGTGCACAGCCATTATTCGCACATGATCGCGCTGGCGAACGCAGCGCGTGACGCAGGCGTTGGAGAAATCTTTATCCATGCTTTCACGGACGGGCGAGACACTTCTCCCACCGGCGGGGCCGGTTTTTTGAAAACGTGCGAAAAGGAACTTGAGAAGAGTGGCGCCAAGATCGTTACGGTGGTTGGCCGCTATTTCGCGATGGATCGCGACCGGCGGTGGGATCGCACGAAAAAAGCGTGGGACGCAATCGTTCTTGGACGCGGTGAAATCTGCAATTCATTGCCCTCGGCCGCAGTAGATCGACGATACTCACTTGGCAAGACAGATGAGTTCATGCCGCCGCTGATTTTCTCCCATGCCAACGAGCAGCGCGTGTGCGATGGCGACGCAGTTTTGTTTTTCAACTTCCGCGCCGATCGCGCGAGGCAATTGTCGCAAGCGTTTTTGCTGAAAGATTTCGACGGCTTCGATCGCGAAGTTTGGCCGCAGGTTCATTTCGTTTCGCTCACGCAATACGACGTACGCTATTCATCGCCCTTCATTTTCGCGCCGGAAGAGCTGAAAAACATTTTGGGCGAAGTCGTGAGCGCAGCCGGCAAAAAGCAATTGCGCATCGCCGAGACGGAGAAATATGCGCATGTCACTTATTTTTTTAATGGCGGAATTGAGAAACCATTTCCCGGAGAAGACCGGAAACTGATTCCCTCGCCAAAGGTCGCTACCTACGACCTCAAACCGGAGATGAGCGCCTTCGAAGTGACCGATGAACTGCTCGCGCGGATGGCGAACTACGATTTGATCATCCTGAATTTCGCCAATCCCGACATGGTGGGCCACACCGGCGTCGTCGAAGCCGGTATCAAAGCGGTAGAGACGGTGGATGCATGCTGCGCGCGAATCATTTCAAAACTTCTCGAACTGGACGGCAAGGCGTTGGTCACCGCGGATCACGGAAATTGCGAGCAGATGCTCAACCCTGACGGTTCGCCGAACACCGCGCACACGAAGTATCTCGTCCACTTCATTTATGTCGCAGAAGATGCGGCAAAATTCCGCTGCGAAGATGCAATCCTGGCCGATGTCGCGCCGACTCTTCTCTTTCTGCTCGGGCTCCCGCAGCCGAAAGAAATGACCGGTCGCAATTTGCTTGTGCCAGCTTAGGGCAGCTGCAGGAAGACGTCGGGATCATGCAGGTTTCGATTCAGGGCTCGCGTTCCCGCCACGGCGATTCGGTGCAAAAGGCGGATCTGATTCTCTTCTGTAGTTTCATACCAGACTGATTTTCGGGCGAGCGTGAGCGCGTCGTTTGATTCCACGAGTGCGCCCCAGCCAACTGGGATTTCCGGGTCACGGAATAACTCCTCAGGCAGAACAAGAAAAACAAATTCGCACAGCGGTAGCGAATTAATTTGTCGAACTTGGCGCAATCGTAGAGACGATTTTGAAGTGCGCGCAGCTCGCGCTACAGGCGCGAGTATCCGTGATGGCCGATCGCGGTGAAGTTCTCCGAATCGAACTCGGGAAAGAGCGAGTCACCGTTCCTCGGGTTTGGATAATGCGCGCGCAGACGTGCCTCCAAAAGTTGGCGGCGCTTGCAGATCGCTTCGAGACACCGGCGTGCGGACTCGCTCTGGCAATTGTCTCGTCGCAAATCGCAAAGCGCTTGTTTGCACTCAAAGATCGCCGTCGATTGAATCTGTTTCGGCTGCGCGCGGTACGCGGCAACGTCGGCCCGATACCGGCACTTTGGCAAACTCACTTCCATTGCGCATGCGGAAAATCCCTGAGCCTGCGCCCATAGGAACGCGAGTCGCTTCAGGCGGGCGTGCTGCGCGGTTTCACCATTGGCGTTTGTTACTCCCGCAGCCATTTGGCGAGTTCGCGTGCCCAATAAGTGACAATGATGTCCGCGCCAGCGCGCTTCAGCGCTGTCATGATCTCAAGCACGGCGGCGCGCTCGTCCAAGAGCCCTTTCTCGGCAGCACCTTTGACCATCGCATACTCGCCACTGACATTGTAAACCGCAGTGGGCTTTCCAAAGCGCTCGTGAACGCGCCATAAGATATCGAGGTAGGGCAGCGCAGGTTTAACCATCACGATGTCTGCACCTTCATCGATATCCAGTGCCACCTCGCGCAGCGCTTCATTCGCGTTGGCGATATCCATCTGGTAAGAACGACGATCGCCAAACTGCGGCGGGCTTTCGGCTGCGTCGCGGAATGGCCCGTAAAACACAGACGCAAATTTGGCGGCGTAACTGATGATACCAGTTTGATCGAACCCTGAGGAATCGAGCGCCTCGCGAATAGCGCCAATGCGTCCGTCCATCATGTCGCTCGGCGCAACCATGTCTGCGCCTGCTGCTGCGTGAGAAAGCGACGTCTTCACCAACAGTTCAACACTTTCGTCATTGAGGACGTGGAAATGATCTCCGTCAATCCGAGTGACGCCGCAGTGGCCATGGCTCATGTATTCGCACAGGCAGACATCGGTGATCGTGACCAGATCCGGACATTTTGATTTGATCGCCCGCAGCGCCTTTTGAATAACTCCATTTTCTGCGTAAGCGCCCGTCGCCTGTTCGTCTTTCTGCTCCGGAATGCCGAAAAGCAGGACAGCTTGCAGCCCGAGGTCCTGAGCGGCACGCGCTTCATCGGCAATCTCTTTCACAGACAACTGAAAAACCCCGGGCATGCTGGCAATCGGCCGGCGGTGATCCAATTTTTCACTGACAAACAGCGGGAGAATGAAATCGTGGACGCTCAATTGTGTCTCGCGGACGAGATTTCGCAGCGCGGGAGAGCGCCGCAAGCGGCGCGGGCGATGGACCAACCTTCTCACGAATCGAGGCTACGCGCTGACGGGAGCGTCGCAAGCGCGTATGCGACGAGCGAATCGTAGGGGACGGATGCTCGCCACGCGACCGAGCTTGACGCGGGTAACGGTTCTGTGTCTGCATCTTAGCGTGGCGCATAGCCGCGATTATTTGTTGATCGATGTCAGTAATTCGTACGCAAAGTTTGCGTTTGCGTCGAAGAGACGAGTCTCGGCTCCTGCCCGAATCGCTACCAATAAACTTTCAAGCAGCGTGGTCGCTGGATTTCTTGCGCAACGAAATGTGCGGAAGGTGGTCGTCTCATCGGTGGTGCCGGCAAAAAACTCTGCGATATCAAGGGCAGTAGGGAAAAAAGCGAAGGTGATCTGGCTGGATTGGAAGCTGAAGCTGGGCGTGGGAATCGATTATCCCAAGCCGCGAACGATCGGCGCGGATCGGTTGGCGAATGCTGTGGCAGTCGCTGAGCTTTATGGATTCCCCGCAATAGTTGTGGATTTCGGCACCGCGGTAACTTTCGATATCGTTTCGGAGCGCCGCACGTACGCCGGCGGCGTGATTGCGCCAGGACTCGAAGCAATGACTAACTTTCTTTATCAACGAACCGCGCTCTTGCCTAGGCTGTCGTCGAAAGAGCCGCGACGCGCAGTGGGTAAATCGACGATCGAGGCAATACGGGTCGGCGCCGTGTTTGGCTATCGTGGGTTGGTTCGTGAAATCCTGGGACGGATCAGGGCCGAGCAGTTTCCCCGCAAAAAGGTCTACGTCGTGGCGACGGGCGGCTACGCGGGCCTGATCGCCGGACGCTTGCCAGAGATTGGCGTGATTCGTCCTCACCTGACTTTGGAAGGTTTGCGGATCGTGGCCAATCTCAACGATTGAACCAGATGAGACGAGCAAAGCGGTTGGCGCTTTTTCCGAAGGCGGCTGAAAAATCGATTCGCAAGAGCAACTTTCCACTTGTCAGACGCCCCGAATAGGGCTTCAATCGCTACCGCATGAGACTCTGGGGGATGGCGGCGGTGGCCGCGCTGGTGCTTGCTTCACTCGCAGCAATCGGATTTGCAGCGGACAATGTTGCGCCGACGAAAGCGGAGCTGGAAGAGATGTACAACGCCGCTTACCGCGCGTTCGACGCAAAGAAGTTTTCAGAGGCGCTAAAGCAACTCGACGCCATCGATGCTCGGCAGCCTGATCTTGCCGCGTCCAAAAATCTGCGCGGCGTCGTCCTGATGCGACAGGGCAAATACGATGAAGCGGAAACTGCATTGCAGGAAGCGTCCCGGATCGATCCGAAGTTTTGGAATGCGCGCTTCAACCTGGCGGAGGTTCCTTTTCTTAAAAAAGATTGGGCGGAGGCGAGGAAACGCTTTGAGCAACTGCTCGCCAGTGGTGGATCCGATCTGGCAAAAGAAGCTTCGCAGCTGATTCAATACAAAATTCTTCTGACGTACCTGCAAGAGGGTAACGGAAACATGGTGGATTCCATGTTGGCTAAGCTGGAGCTTTCGCCAGATACGCCAGCCGTTGATTATGTGAAGGCAGCCGTCGCGCTCCAAGCGAAAAATCAAAGCGAAGCCAAGGATTGGATCAGTGTAGCCGAGAAGAATTATTCACCGCAGCTGAATAAACTTTTCGCAGAATCACTTTATGAAGCCGGGTGGCTGGAAAAACCGGTCGGCGAAGGGCGGCCATCGCTGCCGCTCATGACGGCCGCCGAGCGCTCGGAAAAGACCAAAGCCGCTGCACGTTCAAAGTTCGAGCAATCGCAACAGGCCCTTCGCCAGGGTGATCTAGCGACAGCCCTTAAATCAATTGATGAAGCCGACAAGGCGGATCCGAATAAGCCGGCTATTCTGAATTTACGCGGCGAGACTCTGATGCAGCAGCAGCAATTTGACCAAGCCGAAGCTGCATTTAAGAAGGCAGCCCGGTTGGATCCCAAACTCCGCGAAGCGCAATACAACCTCGCGCAAATCCCTTTTAAGAAGAAGGATTACGCAAAGGCGCAGGAACGTTTTGAGGCGCTTTATAATCGAATCCCGGGCGGCGATAAGAATCAGGCGGCAGAGCTTATTAAATTCAAGATTTACATGACGCTTTTGCTTCAGGGAAAAGAGAGCCGTGCGCACGGTGTGATGGAGGAGTTTCAATTTACGGGAGATACGCCGGCGCTTTATTATGCTCAAGCAGCATGGGAGTACAAGCATAACAACGCGGAGAAAGCGCAGGATTGGACGAGCTCGGCCAACAAAATCTATTCGCCAGCGCTTAACAGCGTTTTCGCTGATGCTTTTTACGACGTTGCTTGGATACAAAGGCCTGAGGGTTCGTCCGCACCGGCACTGGCGTTCGACTCGACAAATGTTGTTGCGCCTCAAACGGAGGGGGGGCCGGCAGTTGAGCCGAGTCCTATTGCTGCAAACAAACAAGGCGAAGCACCAAAGGAAGAAACGCTTGCCCTGGCGCCCTCGAGGAAGGAGCCAAATGCCGGAACCGAAATTGCCAGTGCTGAGGCAACCGCAGGGCAACCGACTTCGGCTTCGAGCGAATCAAATACGGAAATTAGCCCTCCGCCACAAACATCCGAATCGCTCCCAGTTAGCGGCGAATCGGCAACAACTGCAACGCAAGCCGCCGGCGAATCAACGACTGCTGCGCAAGCCGTCGCAGCGGAGACACCGCAGGCTGCGTCTGCATCATCTAACGAACAGAACAATCAGCCCGCGCCTGTCCAAACAAGTCCGCCGCAGAAATCCACTGTGGCGCCAGCTCCCGCAAACGTCTTGGCAACCGCCACTGCGGGCCTAGCGAGCCGAAGATTGGCGATTGTCGGTGGCCTACTGTTGGCGGCCATAATCATACTGGCTTGGGTGATCGTGCCGGTAATTCGCCGGCACGCCTTCAACATCCCGCGTCACATGCGGCTTGAACCCCCGGCGCAGGCTACCGCTCACAGTGAGACGGCCGTCTTCAAGCCGAAAGCCATTCCGGCGCAGACGGGTAGCGACAACGGCTTTGTTGGGGGGCCTCGTCAGGTTTCGGTAGAGTTAAAGCCGTGGCAAGCTCCCTTGCGACACAGTGCCGTACCTGGACGCAAGCCGAGCGGCGCTTTTAACCGATTGAAAGAACGAAGAACAAAGACTTCACGTCCGCCGGAGCGTCGCGAGCCTGGCCGCGAATTCGCGCCGATTGCTGAGCCAGACTTCGAATCATCTGTGGGAAAAGTAGTCGAACAAACCCCAGACATCCCGCAACCAACTGTCCCGCAGCCCGTTGAATTGGCCGCGGCTTCTGCAACGACTGAGTTTGCAGAAGCTGCGATCATTCCGCAGCCGAATGAGGTCTTGGGAGACGGAGCCGGAGATGGAGTCACATTCTACACGCACGAACCGAGCGAATTTTTCGGAGATGTGAAAGAAGCGATATTACCCGCCGAGGAGGAGCCCAGTCAGGAGGCGTTTGGGGGCGCACAATTTGCATGGCCCACCGCAGAACCCTCAGAGTTTGCAGTTGAACCGATCGCGCAAGAGCAACCTCAGCAGATCCCCCCCTCGAGTCAATTTCCTACTGCCGAAGCGAACCCCGGGTCCGTGTATGATTTTCCAAGCGCTATTTCTACCGAACCTGTATTTACGCAAACAACCACACCCGCAACCATGCCAGAAACAACCCAAACTCCAATCGCTCCAATACACAAAGCCCCGGCCCCGCCCGTGGCCAAGCCGCAACCACCTACCGCGACGATGCAAACATCCGTGCAGCTTACTTTCTTGTTCGAGATCGCTGCGATGCAGTTGACACCGAGCTTTAAGATGGGCGTCTTAAAAGTGCGCCCCATATCGAAGCTTGTCACGATGCGTTTGCCTTCGCCTCAGCGCGCCCAGTCTGCGTTGAATTTGCAGGTCGCCTTCGAGATCGTAAAGATTCAGCCCGTAGCCGGCGCGATAGGCACCATTCGCGTAGTTCCGTCCCAGCAACAGAGACCGACTCTGGCTGGTACGCCCTCAATCGCGGTGTCCGGATTGCAAATAGTCCCTAATTCTGAGACTGCCCCGGTCCAACTTACCCCGTCACCACAGGGGCGTGCCTCTGTGTTCGTCACAATTCCGTTCCAGATCAGCACTCTTGAGTTTTCGCCGTCACTTGAGATTGCATCGGTCATCCTAAATTCCAACTCCAAGCAAGTCATTGTTCAGTTGCCTGGCGCTGGCGCGAGTCCCGCCGAAGGCGCGCCCATGTTTGAAATCGCAAATCTTGAGCTCAACGAGAATGGCGAAATCGCCATGGTGCAACTAAACCTCCTTGGCGGCCCGAAGCGAGCATAGTCAATTCCTGTTTAGCGAACGCAGCTGCTTTGCCAGAAATTCGCCATCTTTTCGGATCAGTTTGCCATCGAAGTAGATTTCGCCGCCGCCGTAATCGGGACGCTGGATGCTGACCATGTCCCAATGAACCTGGCTCCGGTTTCCGTTGTCCGCTTCCTCGTAAGCTTGTCCCGGGGTGAAATGAAAAGAGCCGGCGATTTTCTCGTCGAACAAAATATCGCGCATCGGTTGTAGCACCCGCGGATTAAATCCGAGCGAGAATTCACCTATGTAACGCGCGCCCGGGTCTGAGTCGAGAATCTTGTTCAGCTTCCTCGTCTCGTTGCTCGTCGCATCGATAATCTTGCCGCTTTTGAATTCGAGACGGATGCCATCGAAAGCGATCCCCTGATAAATGCTTGGCGCATTAAACGTGACGTGACCCTCCACGGAATCTTTCACCGGGCAGCTGAAAACTTCGCCATCGGGAATATTGCGATCTCCACCGCAGATCACAGCCGGAATTCCCTTGATACTGAAACGCAGGTCAGTGCCGGCAGCTTTGATTTGAACGCGGTCGGTTTTTTCCATCAAGTGCTTTAGCGCCTTCATCCCGGGCAGCAGTTTGCGATAGTCCAGTGTGCAGACATCAAAGTAAAAATCTTCAAACGCCTCGGTGCTCATCCCGGCAAGCTGTGCCATGGATGGCGTCGGCCAGCGTAACACGACCCACTTTGTCTTCTTAACCCGTTGGTCTTGCACTGGCCGCATTTTTTTGCCGATCAACTTCATTTTCTCCGGCGGCACATCGGCTAGTTCGGTGATGTTGTGGCTTCCGCGCATGGCGATGTATGCATTCATTCTTTTCATGCGCGCCAACTCGTGGTTTGCCATCAGGTTGAGTTGTCGATCCGAGGCTTCAAGCGCGAGCGCACGGTTGACGCGAGTTTGATAAGTCTGTGCAAAGGGGACCCCGCCTGCTTTTCGCGCCGCGCGTATCAGCGCGACGGTCATTTCGGCCGGAATATCGAATGCTTCAATCAGAACCGTCTGATTGCGCTTGAGACGGACGGAGTATTCGACCAGGAGTTTTGCGAGTTTGTCGAACCGTGCGTCGTGCATAGGCGTCTATCATTCCACCAGCAGGGCCGGATGCAACTGTACGGCCCCAACGTTTGAAGTTCCTTCTTTGCACGGCTCTCAGGAAAAACCGCCTAAAGACAGAACTCCAAACTTTAGGCGCTCCGACTAAGTTTCGCGGCGTAGGCACCATCGAGACCCTCGCGAAAAGGCAGCGAATTTCTTTCTGCTTCCAAGCGCAAGTCCGGAGTCTCCGCTAGAATGCGACGCACGACCTCTTCATTTTCTTCCGGTTCAAGACTGCACGTGCTGTAAACAAGGGTCCCCTTCGGTTTTAGCAATGGGATAAGCCCACGAATAATCTCGAGCTGCCGTTGTTGCATGTGATCGAAATTGGTTCGTCGTAATCGCCACTTGAGATCCACCCGCCGGCGCATCACCCCGGTGTTGGTGCACGGCGCGTCAAGCAGGATATGATCAAATGGCGCGCTCGCTGTGATCGCAGAGGCAACGTCACCGCGTGACCAATCGTGCTGCGCAATTTGCGCAATGCTCACTCCAAGCCGCGTCATGTTCTCCTTCAGAACTTGCAGCCGTTCGTGATCGCGGTCGCATGCCACGATTGTTCCCAGGTTTTCCATGAGTTGCGCCACGTAACCGGTTTTGCCGCCAGGCGCTGCGCATGCATCGAGGATCTTTTGTCCTGGTTTTGGATCCAGAACATGACACGCAACCGTAGTGCTGGGATCCTGAATGTAACAATGACCCCGTTTTAAAGCGTCGGAAGGTAGCGAACCGGCTTCGACGAACGTTGGGTTGTCAGGGACAGGGCGCGATTTGGGATAAATCCGGAGGAATTCTGTTCTCTCGATTCTCAACAAATTGATGCGCGCATAAACTGGTGCAGCAAGATTATTCCATTCACATAGCTTTTCCGCGTGTTCGGCGCCGAAGTGTTGCTGCCAGCGTTCGATAAGAAATTGCGGGTGCGACGTTCGAACGAACGAGGGCTGCGCCTCGGCTCGTGCGAGCAAGTCGCTTCGCTGCCGCGTCGCAGCGCGCAGCATTGCATTGATGACGGGTTGCTGCCTTTTCGGCGCGAGCGACACGGTTTCATAGACTGCTGCGTGTTCGGCCGTTTTGAGAAGGAAGAGTTGATATAAACCGAGTCGCAGAATATCGCGGAGACCGTTCTCAACCCGCGAGGCGCGCAGGCAACCAATCCAAAAATCCAGCAATGTTAAATTGCGCAGGACGCCGTAAAACAACTCGAGTGCAAACGCGCGGTCGGACGAAGTGAAATTGGTGTTCGCAAAAAGCCCCGAGATGACGGAATCGGCGAAGCGCTTTTGTTTTCGCCACAGCCGCAAGGCCGTCAGCGCAATTTGGCGAGCCCCGTGAGATAGAACCGCTTTGCCCGATTTATGACCCCAAGGCGACCTTATTTCACGGGGCGCCATATTTTCAGTTGTTACTGTGGCTTCGCGCCGGCGCGTCCGATCGAATGATAATGAAACCCCAGCCGCTTCATCGTTTCCGGGTTAAGGAGATTTCGCCCGTCGAACACGATCGGTGTCCTCATTTTCTCTTTCACCACAGTAAGATCCACGTTGGCGAATTCACTCCATTCGGTGGCGATGACTAGCGCTTCGGCGTTGCTCACTGCCTCGAGAGCCGACGAAGCGAATTCTGCATCGGCGATCGCTTTTATAGCGCGTGCCTTTTGCATTCCTTTCGGATCGTAGGCAACCACATGCGCGCCTTCGCGCAGGAGCGTTATCACAAGCTCGATTGCGATGGACGAGCGGACGTCGTCCGTATCTGGCTTGAATGTGAGACCCCAGACCGCAATCCGCTTTTCTCGTAACACCCACAGTATTTCCCGGATTGTCTTCAGAAAACGCTCTTTTTGAGCATTGTTTATGCGTTGCACTTCCTTAAGCAAATTGAACGGAGTGCCAAGCCTCTCGCTGATCGTAATGAACGCAGCAATGTCCTTCGGGAAGCAGGATCCGCCGTATCCGATTCCGGCGTTCAGGAAATCACGGCCAATCCGATGATCCATTCCAATTCCGTCGGCGACCCTTTCGACGTCGGCGCCGCTCGCCTCGCAGATCGCCGAGACCGCGTTCATATATGAAATTTTCAGCGCGAGGAATGAGTTCGCGCAATGTTTGATGAGCTCGGCGCTGTTGATATCAGTCACGAGTATCGGCGCCATGAAGGGCTCATAAACCTTTTTCATGAGATCGATAGCGTGTTCGCTTTGCGCTCCAATCACAATCCGATCCGGATGCATCAGATCGTGGACGGCACAGCCTTCACGCAAGAATTCAGGATTGCTGACCACATCAAACTTCGCGCCATGGCGGTTATATCTTTTGATTGATTCCGCCACCTTTTCGCCTGTTTTCACCGGCACCGTGCTCTTATCAACGATCACTCGATAATCGGTCAACACGCCTGCGATTTCCCGCGCAACTTTCTCCAGAAAACTAAGATCGACGTCGCCATCCGGCTGCTGCGGGGTAGGAACGGCGATGAAGATTATTTGTGAGTGGTCCACTCCCTCCTGAATGCTGCCGGTGAAGCGCAGCCGGCGCGCCGAGACATTTCGATGAATTATTTCTTCAAGCCCGGGTTCATAAATCGGCACCTCGCCGGCCTGCAGTTGTTTGATCTTTTGTGCGTCGTTATCGACGCAAATAACGTTATGGCCAACGTCTGCGAAACAGGCGCCGGTAACAAGGCCAACGTAACCGGAACCGATGATCGCGAGATCCATAATTGGACAATGCTGCGGGCGAACTAGCCGCAGCACAAGTGGGCCAGAACACGCTGTGGCCCCGAGACTATTCGCGCATGTTCGTTCATTGCCCTGAAGAGGCAGGATCAAAGTTCAAATCGAATCCAAACTTCGGGAATGCCTTCAGCGTTATGGTAAACAGGACGCCGTACTCCTTTACCCCGTTATTGTCGCGTATGACGCCGCCGAAGGAGGCCACCCAGCTCGAGAGGTCTCTATAGACGGAATAGCGTTGCTCCTCCAGGGTGCTTGTTGTGGCTTCATATTGCTCCTGCGCTCCAATGCCCCAGTTATCGTTGATTCGATAATATCCGCCAACAAGAAACAGGCTGCTGTTTACAAAGAACGGATTGTCATTCAAATAGCGGTGCCCGAAGTTTAGTTGCAGATTGGCTAGCGGTTGCACGCTTGCGATCGTATCTACTTCGGTAAAGCCTTTGGAGAAAGCCGGTACCTGTGAGTTGACCGAAAGCGAGACCCACGGGAGTGGCGTAAACCGAATGTTGTTAAATAAATTTGAGTAGTCGGTACGATCGTAGGGGTTGTCGAAGTTCACGTCAAAGAAGGTATCGAGTTCAAACCACGTGATCGTTGCATCGTCGCGGCGCGTTTCCAGGCGGTTGCGAACGCCCACCCGCCACACTGTCCAATCATCGATTGAGTCGATGCTTGTAAACTGCGGGAAATCCATCGCCCGAAGCTGGGTCGAGGGTTGATAGCGATCGAACCCCAAAATTGCCGTCGGATTAGCTCCGTTCACGTCAACATACGAAAAATTCGTGAACGGTTGAATAACGTGCATGAGCCCATCCAACCCAAAAGCGCGGCTCTGCACATTCTCCCATGTCCGCGAGATCTTAAACGAAGCTTCCACGCCGGTGTTGAAGACCGTGCGAAATGTGTCTCCGTCAAATTGGACCGGGTTGGCCGAAGTTGGCGGCGGGAGAATAAAGTCTGGCACCAGCGGATTTGATGGCGGCACAAAGGTTGTCGATCCCAAATCCCATGTTTTGCCATAATAAGTGCCGCGAAAGCCAACCCGCGGCACGATGGAAAGCCATCCGAAGTATGTGTTGGGATAAGTTAGTTGATGGAATGTATCAAAACGATAAGTGCCATAGTTCTCGAACCCCGAGTTCTCAGGGAACTGGAGCCGCAAATTTGCAAAGCCGGTTTCTCCTTCGTAAAAAATCGGTCCGCCAAAAAGGGCGTGGCGCTTGATGTCCAGCACCACTTCCGGTGAACGTTCTGTGGTAGAGAAAAATTCGTTCGCTTGGAAACGCTCGATGCCCGTGATTGTGAAAAAAGGGTCCGTTTTCGTCAATGCGATCACATTGTCTGGAACAGGATCGATCCGGAACTCGCCCTGATAAAAGTCCTCCATCACATACGGATCGCTCAGCTTGGTGAGGTTGGCGATGCCATAGATGTCATCAGTAAAGTTCGTCCGATCTTCCATGCTAAGGCGGTATCGACTGGCAGGAACGTTCTGTCGGACCTCGGCCGTCTGATTTATGTCCGGGTTTTGATCATCGATGTAAAAGGTTTTTAGCCTCGCCTGACTGTTCTGGTCCTTCCCATAATCAATAATGGGATCGAAGCCGATGGCCGGTCCGCGACGGCCAAAGTAATCGAGCCGGAGGTGTCCCCTGATATTATCCGTAATCGGGAACGTCACCTGAGTCAGAAGCGTTGGTCCCCAAGAGCTTAAGTACGCCGGCGAAATCGTAAAACTGAACGACTCGCTGAGGGATTCGTACAGATAAGGCCACCAAAAAACCGGCACGTTCCCGACATATGCCGTCACATACTGCATGATCACGCGGTCTTTCTCGTAAACGCGGATCTTTCGCGCGTGAAGACGAAAATCTGGCCTCGCGGTATCGTCCGTCGTAAAGGTACCGTTTCGGATAAGATAAGCATTGTCGGAAATTGAACTCACATCTCGGCCGCTGACAAAATAAGGTGGCGACTCAGTACGCCCGTTGGCCGCCCGGATCTTTTTTGTTTCGGTGTTGTAAAAACCGTGTTCGGTGACGTAAAGGCTGATATCACGATAGATTCTCACGTGGCCTTTCAACTCCACCTCGTGCGTGGCGGAATTGTATTGTGCGTAATCAGCGTAAATGTCTGTATTGCCAATGTGAATCGCCACATTATCGCGCGCTGTTGCCAGCCCATTTTCATACGTCGTCTCCCCGGTGGAAGTGATCTCAATGGGCGCATTCTCCGGAGTCTTGATTTCTCCGCAGATCAAACCGGCGCTCGTAACAAGAGCGGCGAGCAACAAGAGCGGTGTTCGCATGGCCGACGCCGAAGGTACTGCACCAAAAGCTCCCTGCAAAGCCAAAACCACTCGATACCAAAGGTAAACATTGCAGCACGACCCCGTTACGGGCTGCTTCGTGCAAAGCCACAGTGTTCTATCTTGATTAACCTCCCAATTAACGGTTTTCTTCATCCGGGATGAGCAAATCTATCGACCAAGTCTTCGTTAACGCCAAGCAATGGCTGCTCTCGTGGCTGGCGGGGTCGCCGACCTGGCTGATCCAGGTGGCGTCTATTTTGATCAATATTTTCATGCTACTCGCTGTGTTCCTCACACTTTTTGCGCTGATCTCGGTACTGGAGCGGAAAATTCTTGCGCGGATGCAAAATCGCTACGGGCCGAATCGGGTCGGGCCGTTCGGCCTTTTCCAGCCAATCGCCGACGGCATTAAAATGTTGATCAAGGAAGACATCGTGCCCGAGCGAGCGGATAAGATCGTCCATTTTCTCGCGCCAGTCCTGCTCGCCGCCGTGGCGATCCTCACCCTGGGCGTAATTCCGTATGGGCGAAACATGGCGTCGTTCACAATTGATGGCGGCATACTCTTTTTCTTCGCCGTGGGATCGGCAACGGAACTCGCAGTCTTCATGGCCGGCTGGGCCAGTAACAACAAATTTTCCATGCTCGGCGCGATGCGGGCGATTGCGCAAATGTTCAGCTACGAGTTGCCGCTCATTATCACGGTGCTCCCGGTGGTGATGGTCGTGGGCTCGCTCATGCCGGACAGGATTGTTGCCGCGCAAGCGGAATACACTTTTGGTGTTGTGCCACGCTGGTTTGTCTTCACCCCGTGGGGGGCCGCGGCATTCATTCTGTTTTTCGTTTCCGGTCTCGTGGAATCGAACCGCACTCCGTTCGATGTACCCGAAGGCGAGTCCGAAATCGTCGCCGGTCACATGACCGAGTATTCCGGCTTCAAGTACGCCACCTTTTTCATGGCCGAATACCTTGGGATGTTCGCGGTCAGCGGTCTTGCAGCGACCTTGTTCCTCGGCGGCTGGCATGCGCCTGCGCGCGTGCTCGAAATTGTTCCCTCTTATATCTGGTTTTTCCTGAAGCTGAGCGTGCTGCTTTTCGTATACATATGGCTCCGTGGGACGCTGCCGCGCACGCGCATCGATCAAATGATGAACATCGCCTGGAAATTCATGTTGCCGATGGCTTTCACGTGCGTCATCGCGGCGGCCGTCTGGCATTATGCCGGTCGCGGCCTGCGCGGGTGGCTGTGGTCCCTGTTTGTAATTGCGATTGTTTACAGCGCTCTATCGATCGTGCTCGACATACGAAGAAAATTTGCACCGCGCGTTTATCGTTTCGCCGAATGAGCAGCGCCGCATTTGTTATCATCGCGATTTTCACGCTCGCAGCGGCGCTGGCGGCTGCGACGTTGCGCAAGCTGATGCATGCTGCGCTGAGTTTCGCAGCGGCCCTAGTCGGCCTCGCGGCATTTTTCTTTTTGCTCGGCGCCGAGTTCGTCGGCCTCGCGCTGGTGTTCATTTATATCGGCGCGGTCGCAGTGTTGATCGTTTTCACGATTCTCCTGACGCGGCGCGATGTGGGAGAAGACCGCGGCTTTAACTGGGCCGGTGTAATCATTGCTCTCGCCGTGTTCTGTGGTTTGACGTGGTCGATTCTAGCGACGCAATCAATCTCCATCGTCGCGCCGCACATTCGCGCGCTCACCGTCAAAAGAATCGGCGAAGCGTTAATGACCGGTTACGTGTGGCCGTTGCAATGCGTCGGCGTGCTGCTGACCGCTGCTCTCATAGGCGCGCTCATTCTCGTGATGGAGGAAAAACGATGAGATTGGTGAATCAAACGCTCAACGCTCAACGCTCAACACCGAACGCCGAATCCAGAATGGACTCTGGGTTGGACGTTGGGCGTTGGACGTTGGGCGTTGGACGTTTTCTGCTTGCACCGCGATGACGCCGACTCTCCAGATATTTCTTATCGTTTCCGCCGCATTGTTTTCCATCGGTCTCCTCGCGGCATTAAGTCGGCGTCACGCCATTTTCATTCTCATTGGTATCGAATTAATGTTGGCCGCGGCGAATTTGAATTTCATCGCCTTCTGGCGTTTCGCTCCGCAACCGCACCAGCCAACCGGCGTGATGTTTGCAATCTTCTCCATCGCGATCTCAGCGGCCGAAGCCGCGGTTGGTCTGGCGATGGTTATCGCCGTTTATCGCCATTACCACACCACCAATGTCGATCAACTCAATCAGCTCAAAGGATGAATTGTGAACTCGTGCTCTTGCTCGTAATCGTTTCATGAGCTTGATCATCCATTATCTCTGGCTCATCCCTGCCGTGCCGCTCGTTGCGTCGCTGGCGATTTTGAGCTTGGCAAACGCATGGCGCAGAAGCGCGGCAGCGCTGGCAGTCGCTGGCCAAACCGCCGCGCTCGCATTGTCGGCTGTGGCGTTCCTGCCGACGCTGCAAACACACGGCTTCCGCGCGGTTCAAAATTTCACCTGGTTCACTTTCGGCGATAACGCGCTCCGGCTCGGATTTGTTCTCGACCCGCTAGCCGCCGCGATGCTGCTGATGATCTCGCTGGTCGGGCTTTGCATTTTTGTCTTCAGCATTGGCTACATGGCCGAGGACAAAAACTTCGTCCGCTTTTTCGCGTATTTATCTTTCTTCTCCGGCGCGATGCTCGGTGTAGTTGTCGCGAACAGTTTGCTTCTGCTCTTCATTTTTTGGGAACTGGTCGGACTCGCCTCGTATCTGCTCATCGGTTTATGGATCGAGCGACCGAGCGCGGCTGCTGCTGCAAAGAAGGCGTTCATCACCACGCGCATCGGCGACATGGGATTTTTTGTCGGCATGCTCTGGCTTTACAATCGCAGCGGCACACTTCTTTTTTACGATGACGGCAAAGGTTGTCTTGAAAGCGCTGGCCTGGCGATGCTCGGCGCCAGCGCCACATTCATCGCGCTGCTGATCTTCTTCGGCGCAGTCGGCAAGTCGGGGCAATTCCCGCTGCACGTGTGGCTGCCGGATGCGATGGAAGGCCCGACTCCAGTGAGCGCATTGATTCACGCTGCAACGATGGTTGCCGCCGGAGTTTTTTTGGTCGCCCGTGTGTATCCGCTTTTCTCGTTAGGCGCGATCAACGGCGTGACGTCCTCGCTCACTGTCGTTGTCTGGATTGGTGTAACTACGGCGCTCATGGCTGCGCTCATCGCGATCGCACAAGCCGACATCAAACGCATCCTCGCCTATTCAACGGTGTCGCAACTTGGTTTGATGATGGTCTCGTTAGGCGTTGGCGGCATGGCAGCCGGCATCATGCACTTGCTCGCGCATGGATTTTTCAAAGCGCTTTTATTCCTCGGCTCCGGCTCGGTCATTCATGGATGTCACAGCGAACAGGACATTCGCAAAATGGGCGGCCTGCGGCGCTTCATGCCGGTCACGTTTGTGACGTACGCCATCGGGATGATGGCGCTCAGCGGGGTCCCGTTTTTTTTCTCCGGCGGCTGGACGAAAGAGGAAATTCTTCACGCTGTAGGCCATTGGCCGCCGTCGCGTGCACCGTATTACTTGATGTTTGCTGGCGTCGTTCTCACGGCCTTCTACATGACGCGGCAAATCATCTACGTCTTTTTCGGAAACTCGCGCACTGCCGCAAAGCAAGCGCACGAAAGCCCGCCCGTGATGACGATCCCGCTGATCGTACTCGCGCTGGGCGCAATTTTATTGAGCATCGTGCTCACGCCTGCATGGCCATGGCTGCATGACTATTTGACCGGCGAATCCGTACACTTTGAGATCGGTCGTTTGATTCAGCCGATGCTCTTTGTTTCACTCGCGCTCGTCAGTGCAGGTATTGGCATCGCTGTGTGGATGTATCGCAAGGCGGGCGTGCAAGATGGAGATCGCCCGGCTGACATCGATCCACTCGAACACGCGCAGCCCGCGTTGTTTCGCTTTCTCGCCAATAAAATGTGGATCGACGAACTTTATGCTCGTACGGTCATCGCGTTCAGTTGGATAGCTGCGCTTCTGTCCGACTGGATGGATCGCTATTTTTGGGATGGACTGGTGCGTGGCTTCGGCGCAATCGGGCAAGTGTTTGCAATGTTCACCGCCGGCGTGGATGAGCGCGGCATCAATACCGGAGTCGATGAAACCACCGTTGGCGCCCGCGGTCTCGGCCGGCTGATGTCCGCCGCGCACTCGGGGCAAATTCAAATTTACCTTGGCATCGTTGCCATCGGCATGCTGGCACTGCTCCTTCTGTACGCATGGTTGGCGTAATTACAGCAATCATTTTCATTCCGCTGCTTGGCGCACTTGCAGTCTTCGTCTGGCCGCAAAGAAATTGCCGCGTCATTGCTCTGATTTTTAACGCCATCTCCGCGGCATGCGCGGTCGGATTATGGCGAAAGTTCGATGCTACTGCAACGGGACTTCAGTTCGTAGAGCGCCATGCGTGGATGCCGGCGATCAACGCTGAATATCTGGTTGGCGTTGATGGATTAAGTTTGCTGCTTGTCCTGCTCACGTCGCTCATCATTCCATTCGCATTTCTAGCCCGACCCGTTCCAGATGGTGGCCGCGGGTTCTATGCGACCATGCTCGTAATGCAGTTCGCACTCTATGGTACGTTCACGGCACAAAATTTCGTTCTCTGGTTTTTGTTCTACGAAATGAGTCTGATCCCGGCGTTTCTGCTGATCAAAATCTGGGGCGGCGAAAATCGGGACCGCGCCGCGACCAAGTTTTTCCTGTACACATTCCTCGGCAGCGTGGCGATGTTGCTTTCTTTCCTGGGGATCTATTTCGTGAATGGCACATTCGACTTTGCGGCTCTAGCGGATCTCGGAAAATACGGCCTGCTCAGCGGGAAGGTCGCGTGGCTTGCTTTTGCCGGAATCTTCATCGGACTCGCTGTGAAGGTGCCGCTGTTTCCGTTTCACACCTGGCTACCCGACGCCTATCAAACTGCGCCGACCGGCGTGTCGATGGTGCTCACCGGAGTGCTCTCCAAAATGGGCGTTTACGGTTTCGTGCGTTTGCTGCTTCCGCTTTTCCCGAACGAAATCAAAATCATCGGCCCATGGCTGCTTGCGTTGGCCGTTTGCTCGATCGTGTTCGCTCCGCTGGCAGCATGGGCACAGCGCGATCTGAAACGAATGGTTGCTTACCTGTCGATCAACCATCTCGGTTACTGCATGCTCGCTCTCTTTGCGCTAGCCGCTTCGCCAGCCGCGGCTGCAAATATCGACACGCATGCAGCGTTGAGCGGTGTGTTCATGCAGATTTTTAACCACGGGATCACTGCCGCTGCGCTGTTCTACTTCGTCGGATTACTCGAACAACGTCGTGGTGCGCGGGGCATCGGCGATTTTGGTGGGCTAATGCAACAGACACCGCTGCTTTGCGGCTGGATGAGCGTCGCCATGTTTTCCTCGCTCGGTCTGCCGGGCCTGAACGGAGTCATTGGAGAATTCCTGATTTTCAAAGGTGCATTCGCGATCACCGCTTGGTTTACCGCCATCGCTGTGCTTGGACTTCTGGTGACTGCAATCGTCTTTGTGCGCGTCATGCAATCGTTGTTCAGTGGGCCGCTCGCAGAAAGTTGCGGCGCGTTTCCCGATCTTCTACAGGGCGAAAAATTCGTCGTGGTACCTGTAATACTGCTCATGTTCGCGATTGGCATCGCGCCGCAATTCATGTTCAACATCTTCAACACAACGGTCGTCCACATGGCACGGCTGTTCGGTTGAGATTTCCTGAATGATCTATTCCCCTGCATGATCGCCTGGACGATTTACATCACATTTGGCGGGGCGCTTCTGCTCCTGTTTTTGCCCCGCGTTTTCGCGCGTTGGCTCGCGCTGCTTACTACCATCGCAGGCTTGGCTTTGGGACTCGCGGCGTTCATTCACACGCCCGTAGTCGATCTTGCGCATTTCACAACGATCGTGCGCGTTCCATGGATCTCCGTCCTCGGGATGGAATACCATCTGGCGCTGGACGGCATCAGCCTAACGATGGTTATGGTTACTGGGATCTCCGCGGTGAGCACGGTGCTGTTTTCATGGGACCTCGAACATCGGCAGAACGAGTTTTTCTTCTGGCTTTTGCTGGTGGTGGCTGGTTGCTACGGCGTTTTCCTTAGCGTCAATCTGTTTTTGTTTTTCGTTTTCTACGAGCTGGTGATCGTGCCGAAGTATTTTCTCATCGCCATCTTCGGATCGACGAACAAGGAATACGGCGCGATGAAGCTGACGTTGTATTCTTTCTTCGGCGGCATGTTTGTGTTCATCGGGATTCTCGTCGCTTACGTGACCGCCGGCTCGTTGGATTTGAATCAGCTGGCGCAATTCCAATTTCCACCGCAACTGCAATGGTGGGCGTTTCCGGTGATGTTTCTCGGCTTTGCAGTGCTCGCCGGCATCTGGCCATTGCACACCTGGGCCCCGACGGGCCATGTCGCTGCGCCCACCGCGGGCTCGATGTTGCTCGCAGGGATCGTGATGAAACTCGGTTCTTACGCAGCTCTCCGCGTGGCGATGAATCTTTTCCCGCAGGGGTTTCAACTGTGGAGCAAATGGATCGCTGTCCTTGCGGTTATCGGAATTGTTTATGCTGCAGCGGTGGCGCTTCGCCAAAGTGATCTGAAATTTGTAATCGGGTATTCCAGCGTGAGCCACATGGGTTTCGTGCTGCTTGGTTTGGCTACTGCGAATGTGCTCGGCGTTTCCGGCGCGGTGCTGCAAATGTTTTCGCATGGCGTGATCGCCGCCCTGCTCTTTGCCGTTGCCGGCCGTATGATCTATCGCCGCACACACACTCGCGATCTCGACGCGCTGGCTGGAATGAATCTGAGCCACGCGCTGCCCTTTGCGGCGTTTACGTTTGTTATCGCTTCGGCCGCGTCGATTGGCATCCCCGGTTTCAGTGGGTTTGCGGCCGAAATCATAATTCTCATCGGTGCGTGGAAGACTTATCCGGTGGCGGTCTGGATCACTGGAGCGGGTATGGTGCTTGTGGCGGCGTTCACCTTGCGCGCATTAAAGCAATCGTTCTTCGGCGAGGCAGGTTCAAGCGTCGTCCGCATGCAGGAGGGGCGGGTGGCGCTCGACCCGGATTGGAACGAGCAACAGAGCATTACGGCCGCGGAAAAAATCGGCGCGTGCCTGCTGATGTTCGCAACGTTGGCGGTCGGAGTTTATCCGAAACTGTTGCTCGATCGGATCATGCCGGCCGTCGAGGCGATGAGGTTTTTAAAATCCGGAGGTTAACGTCGTAACGATGTCTTATCTCGAGCTTCTCAAACTTGCATCGCCGGAAGCAATAGTCGTTATCACAGTGCTGGGGGTCCTCACGATTGGGCTGACGACCGGACGCGAGGCCGCGGGCGCAACGGTATCAACAGCGCAACCGACTCGAAATGCCAGTCGCAGGTCCAGCACTCGAAGTGCCGCGCTCTGCTCGTTTGTCGCCGTGCTCGGCCTCGCAGTCGCAATCGGTGCTGTGCTGATGTTGCCGCGTAACGCAACGCTCTTTGGCGGAATGCTGGTGATCACACCGCTGACGTCGCTGTTCAAAATCATCTGCATCGCGCTCGCGGTTTTCACGGTCCTCTTGACGACATCAGAAAAGTCTCTGCGTCATCCGGGCGAATTCCTGGCGATTGTCCTGCTGGCAACGGTCGGCCTCATGCTGCTCGTGGGCAGTGAAGAGTTGCTAATGATTTTCATTGGGCTGGAGCTGCTCGGTCTGTCGCTTTACGTAATGGCTGCTTTTGACAAGAGCGATCTCCGCTCGGCCGAGGCGGGCCTGAAATATTTCCTGTTCGGCAGCACCTCGAGCGCGTTCACACTTTTCGGGATCAGCTTGATTTACGGCATGTCGGGAACAACCGGTCTCGCCGCGATCTCAGCGAAATTGGCGACTACAACGGTGCAGCCGTTGCTTGCAGTTGGCGTTGTCATGACGCTCGTCGGTTTTGCGTTTAAGATTGCCGCCGCGCCGTTTCATCTATGGGCGCCGGACGCCTACCAGGGCGCGCCTGTTCCGAGCGCTGCGTTCATTGCTTCGGGGTCAAAGGTCGCGTCGTTCGTGGTGCTGGGAAAAATCGTGTTGTTGGGGTTCGCACCCGTGCACGGCAGCGCCGCATGGCACGGCATGGTGGCCGGCTGGTCGCCCGTGCTCGCGGTGTTGGCAGCCTTCTCGATCCTGCTCGGCAATCTGGTTGCGCTGGCCCAATCGAACGTGCGCAGGTTGCTCGCCTATTCTGCGGTTGCACACGGTGGCTACACGTTGCTCGGACTGGTGGCGGGCGGGCGCGACGGATTTTCAGCAGCGTTGTTTTACACCACCACTTACGCCATCACACTCGTCGGCGCATTCGGCGTAGTGGGTTTCGTACGTCGCGAAACCGGTGGCGACGATTTATCGAACTTTTCCGGATTGTGTTCACGTTCGCCGCTCATGGCCGGATGCATGGCGATCTTCATGCTTTCTCTGGCGGGCATCCCGCCGCTCGCCGGATTTTTTGGAAAGTTCTATCTGTTCAGCGCCGCGTTACGCGCCGTTCCAAACTACGGTTTGCTCTGGCTAGTGGCGCTCGCGCTGTTTGGCAGTTTCATCTCGCTTTACTATTACTTGATGGTCCTCAAGTTCATCTTTGTGGACAAATGGGCCGAGGCTGGCGCTGATCACCGATCACTGGTCACTGATCACGTTCTCCAAAAATCCGCAATCTGCTTGCTCGCCGCGGCAGTTCTTCTGCTCGGTGTGATGCCGGAAATCCTGGCCGCGCAGATCCTGGCCGCGATCCAGTAAGAAATTTTGGCGAAAAACGCGATTAAGGCTTGACTGCCATGCTAGAAGTTTTGCATCAAATCGAGTAGCACTGATTGCAAAAGTTGGTGAAGCGAAGATGGGCAGCATCAGCCAGTTCATTGATCGCCATTTCCGGCATTTCAACGCCGCAGCCTTGAAGGATGCTGCCGACGCGTACGTCGCGCATCTGGATCGCGGCGGAAAAATGATGATCACGCTCGCGGGCGCTATGAGTACCGCGGAACTCGGCGTTTCTCTGGCGGAAATGATTCGCCGGGACAAAGTCCACGCCATCACCTGCACCGGAGCGAATTTGGAGGAAGACCTGTTCAATCTCGTAGCGCGCAGCCAGTACGTGCGCCTTCCGAATTATCGCGAACTCAGTCCGCAACAGGAGGAAGAACTTCTCAAGCGTCATCTAAATCGGGTCACCGACACCTGTATCCCGGAAGAGGAGGCCATTCGCCGCATCGAGCGAGTGGTCATCGATGAGTGGGTCACCGCGGCAAAGAAAAAGGAGCGCGGTTTTCCGCACGAATTCCTTTACACGATCCTCAAAGAATGCCGGCTCAAGAAATTTTATGAGATCGACCCAGGCGACAGTTGGATGATCGCCGCCGCGCACAAGGAACTTCCAATGTTTGTTCCTGGCTGGGAAGATTCGACCCTGGGAAATATTTACTCTTGGAAATATTTACGCCGCGCGCTGCATCACCGGAGCGATAACCGATGTGCACACGGTGCGCTCCGGCATCGAATACATGATCGCGCTGGCAGAGTGGTATCGGCGCGTCTCGCAGGAGTCCTCCATTGGCTTTTTCCAAATCGGCGGCGGCATCGCAGGCGATTTCCCCATTTGCGTCGTGCCAATGCTAAATCAGGATGTGGTCCGCGAGCCTGTGCCAGAATGGGATTATTTTTGCCAGATCAGCGATTCCACGACGAGCTTCGGATCATATTCTGGCGCAGTGCCCAATGAAAAGATCACTTGGGGAAAACTCAACGTCGATACGCCGCGCTTCGTTATCGAGTCTGATGCTACAATCGTTGCGCCATTGATGTTCGCGAAGGTTCTGGGCTGGTGAGATACCCTGACGACCTTCTAATCACTGGTAACGATCTGCCCGTTGTTTATCGCCAGTGGCCTGGAACATATGTCCAGCCGCCAGGGCGACGCACCCAATGGCCTTCCACCCACACGGCGGCTGCTCTTGGGCGGACTACCCAAGTCCCCGGCACCCAAACGTAGGTGGTTCCGGTCCACCGCCAATAACCGCTCGTCCAGACGTATCCGGGTCCGGGCGCGACGGTCTGAGTTTCAACGCGAACCGGTGGCGGCGGTTGGGTTACCAGAACTTCTCGGGCTGGGCCCGTTGTCGTGACTTGCTGTGTGGTTGTGGTGGTTGTCACCGTTGTTGGCTCCTCCGCACAACCGACCAAAGCCAATACCGTCAGGATCGATAAATAAGAACTTATTCTCATGTTGCGCCTCCGCTAGGGATTCGTTTTGCGACAACGCATCGGCTCTGTCAGAAATTGAAGGCTCGCCTGCGCTCGAATAGCGGAAGAGCGATTTTGAACCGATGATACCGAATGCTTTACATCGTCGCTACACCGATTGGCAATCTGGGCGATATCACCTTGCGTGCGCTAGACGTACTGAAATCGGTCGATCTCATCGCTGCCGAAGATACGCGGCACTCAGGGATGTTACTCAAGCATTTCGGAATCAAAAAGCCTTTCATCAATTATCACGAGCATAATGAAGCAGCGCGCGCGGCGGAACTAGTGGAACGCCTCGCACGCGGCGAGAACGTCGCGCTGATTACAGACGCCGGAACGCCGGGACTGTCCGACCCGGGGCTGCGCCTCATCCACGAATGCATTCAACGCGAAGTCCCGTTTACGATCATCCCCGGGCCATCGTCAATCCTGACCGCGCTTATCGGTTCCGGATTTTCAACTGAGAAATTTTCCTTTCGGGGATTTCTTCCGGTCAAAAGCGGACAGCGCGAGCGCGAGTTGCGAGTAGCGGCTGATCGCGAGGAGACCGTAATCTTTTTCGAGTCGCCTTACCGACTAACTAAGACACTCGCCGCTTGCATTAATGTGATGCCGGACCGACAACTTTGCGTCGCGCGAGAGCTTACAAAAAAATTCGAGGAGTTCCGCCGCGGCACTGCCAGCGAGCTCCTCACGCATTACGAAGCCCATCCGCCGAAAGGCGAGATCGTGCTCGTGATCTCGGAAAGGTAGGGACGCCGCGCTGCGGCGTCCGGTCGGCGCAGCGCGCCGACCCTACCAGCTTTCGCCTTTCTTATCTGCAGCGAGGGTTGCCGAGGTTTGCTCCCTGCGTAACGAAGCGCGGCGCGCGACAAATCTTCGCGAATAAACGAAGCACAATCGCCGTCAAACAATGCCACCCGAATCAGGGTATTAAGAGTTTTAAACAATGCGATCCGAGATTGCCTCTGCCGAAAGTATCAGTTCTTGCAATCTCGAGAGCTTTCTTGTCTCCTCGGCCTTTCCTGCCCATGACGTCATGACTCGCTCGCGGTCGTTCTTCTGGCCTTTGGCCGCCGGACTAGTTCTGACCGCCGTGCAACTTTCGATGGTGGTCTGTCTGCTGGCGCCGGAAGGGCCACTCTCGGACCGCTACTCGAGTCTGATCCAGCACGACAGCTATTGGTTTATGAACATCGTCGATCGTGGCTATCAAACCATTGTTCCGCCGATCGATCACAAGGTGATAGAAGTGTCGAATGTTGCATTTTTCCCAGCATATCCCGCGATTGCTGCCTTATTTCGCTACGGGCTCAACATTGACACCGGCACGGCACTGCTGATCACCGCCCAGCTCGCTGCCTGGGGTTTCTGGAGTTATTTCTTCCTGTTTTGCAAGCGCTGGAACATTTCGCCCGCGCTTCAGATTTGCGCCGCATTATTAGTCCTTGCCCATCCGGCAGCATTTTTTCTGGTCGCGGGCTACTCGGAGTCGCTGTTTTTGATGGCGCTGCTTGGCTTCATCTACTGGAGCACGGCGAACGGGCGGTCTGCCAAAATCTGGGCCGCGGCGCACGGCATCGTCATGTCCGCGACGCGGATCGTCGGAATCGTGTGTGCGGCTTTTCCTATGGTGCGGTGGCTTTTTTTGAAAGGATGGAAAGGCTTGCGCGAGCCGCGCGCGTGGTTTCGTCAGTACGCGGCTGCAGTCGCGCTAATGGCTGTGGCGATGCTAGGAGCGCTCTTTTTCTTTATCTACTGCCAGGTCCGCTGGGGCAATTGGAATATGTACATGCTCACGCAGGCGGCTGGTTGGGGGATCATTCCCGATTATTTAGCGGTGCTTAAGCCTTCAAGTTATCGCTGGCTGGTTCCGGCATTGAATAATCCGACTGAAGCGAGCCAACTATCGATGACGCTCGGCGCCGTACTTCTGGTCGGTATCGCGCTTTGCGAACTGCTTCCAGCAGTTCGGCGGCGGGCCGGCCTGCCCATACGTGCAGGCATTTATTTCTGTGCGGCCGCGATCTATTATCTCTCAGTCAGCGGAGTGGCCTGCGTCAGTATGGAAAGCATGCTCCGCTATGAATTTTGCGTACACGTTTTGATCGTGCTAGCGTTTTTGAATTTTCTGCGTCAATTTCGTACGCTGCCGATGCTCGTTAGGGCATTCGGCATCGCGGCGGTAGCGCTGTTCAGCGCTGCTGGGTTATGCGTACAGGGCTGGTACGTCTGGAATTTCACCCGGGGCAACTGGGTCGCATAGCAGAAGATGAAAACAAAAGTCGCCATTATCGGAGCTGGTCCAGCGGGTTTGACGGCGGGCTATCTTCTTTCGAAGGAAGACGTGGATGTCGTCGTTCTCGAAGCCGATCCGATTTATGTCGGCGGTATTTCCCGAACCGTTACTTACAACGGTTTCCATTTCGATATCGGCGGGCACCGTTTCTTTTCCAAATCCAAAGCAGTGGAAGATCTTTGGACCGAGATTTTGCCTAACGACATGATGGTACGGGCACGTTCGTCGCGGATTTTTTACGGCGGCAAATTTTTCTCCTATCCGCTGAAGCCGTTTGAAGCACTACTGAAGCTTGGCGTTATCAGGTCGACCTTTTGTGTTCTCTCGTGGTTAAAAGCGCGTCTCTTTCCGGTGCGAAATCCGCGCAATTTCGAAGAGTGGGTAAGCAATCAGTTCGGCAAACGGCTCTTCAACACGTTCTTCAAGAGTTATACCGAAAAGGTCTGGGGGATGAGCTGCAAGGAAATTTCCGCGGACTGGGCCGCGCAGCGCATCAAAGGGCTTTCGCTAGGCAGCGCGATCAAGAACGCGCTGATTCCGCAGCGCTACAACGGCGACCGCAGCAAAGTCATCAAGACGCTCATCCATTCCTTCCGCTATCCGCGGCGGGGCCCAGGCATGATGTGGGAAATGTGCGCCGATAAAATGAAAGCGCTGGGCGGCAAGCTTGAGATGGGCTGCAGAGTAACGCGCTGTTTGTATGACGAAGTCTTGGGCAATTGGACGGTCGAATACAAAGATCGCCAAGGCGATCTGCAAACAATCGAAGCCGAGCACATCATTTCATCCGCGCCGATGCGGGAACTGGTTTGCGGTTTATCGCCAGATGTGAGTGAGCGAACGAAACTCGCGGCCGAAAACCTCAAGTATCGCGATTTCATCACCGTGATGTTGATCTTGAAAGATCGGCAGATGTTCGATGACAACTGGATCTACATTCACGATCCCAGCGTGAAGGTAGGACGTGTTCAGAATTTCCGTTCCTGGTCGCCCGAGATGGTGCCAGAGCCTGACAAGGCTTGTTATGGCCTCGAGTATTTTTGTTTCGCAGGCGATGGACTGTGGGAATCGAGCGACAGCAGGTTGATTGAACTCGCCCGCAGCGAATTGATTCAGATCGGTCTGGCCAAAGAAGGCGATTTCATCGATGGCTGCGTCGTTCGTCAGAAGAAAGCGTATCCAGTTTACGACGACGATTACGCGCGGCATGTCGCCACGATCCGCGAGGAATTGGAGACACGTTATCCGAACCTGCATCTCGTCGGTCGCAACGGCATGCATAAATACAATAATCAGGACCACGCCATGATGACGGCGATGTTGTGCGTGGAAAACATTCTCGCCGACGCGAAGCTCTGCGATCTCTGGCAAGTCAACAGCGACGCCGAGTACCACGAACAAGGTCCCAGCGCGGCCGAGGAACCCAATGGCACCGCGCTACGCCTCATTCCCACTCGCGTCGTCGCTGCGACCGAGCTCGCGCCGGAAGGCTAGCATCTCCACGCGCGCCTGCTACTTTGTTGTCATTCCGAGCGAAGTCGCGGAATCTCTAGGTATTTCCCTCTAATGCTTCCACTAGCGGGCAGGAGCAGAAGAGGTTTCGGTCGCCATGGACGTTGTCGATACGCGCCACGGCGGGCCAGAATTTGTGTTCGCGCGTCCAGGGTGCGGGGAAGGCTGCTTGTTCGCGCGTGTAGGGCCGCCCCCATTTGTCGGATGCGATTTGCCGCGCGGTGTGCGGCGCGTTTTTGAGCAAATTATTTTGTCGATCTTGTTTTCCGTCGACGATTGCTTCGATTTCGGCGCGGATTGCGATCATTGCGTCGCAAAAACGATCAAGTTCGTGTTTCGGTTCGCTCTCGGTCGGCTCAATCATCATCGTCCCCGCCACCGGCCAGGAGACCGTCGGCGCATGAAAGCCGTAATCCATCAAACGCTTCGCTATGTCCTCGACTTCGATGCTCGCACCTTTCCACTGGCGCAGATCGATAATGCATTCGTGTGCCACGAGGCCGTGTTTGCCTTTGAAAAGAACTGGAAAGTACGGGTCGAGCCGTTTGGCGATGTAATTGGCGTTTAGAATTGCAACCTCGCTTGCTCGTTTCAATCCCTCCGCGCCCATCATTCGGATGTACATCCAGGTGATGGTCAGGATGCTGGCACTGCCCCTGGGCGCAGCTGCGACATTGCCGCCTTTCCCCCCGCCATGACGATAATTTGACTCATTGCCATCTGGTGGAGACTTCCCGCGTTCGCCTTTGCCAAAGAGGATTCGGCCGGTCTCGGGATCGAGAATGAATTCGCGTGGAAGATATGGCGCCAGATGTTTCGCTACGCCGATTGGCCCCACGCCTGGCCCGCCGCCGCCGTGGGGAATGCAAAATGTTTTATGCAAATTCAAATGGCAAACGTCGGCGCCGTAATCGCCCGGACGACACAGACCGCATTGGGCGTTCATATTCGCGCCGTCCATGAAGACCTGGCCGTCATGCGCATGCACGATGTTACAGATTTCGCGGATCGTCGGTTCGAACACGCCATGTGTAGAAGGATAAGTCACCATCAACGCAGCTAGATCGCGCGCGTGTTCATCTGCTTTTGCACGCAGATCGGCAAGGTCGATGTCGCCATCTTTCAAACACGCGACTGATACAACTTTGAATCCGGCCATGACCGCGCTGGCCGGATTGGTTCCGTGCGCCGAGGTGGGGATGAGGCACACGTTGCGATGCACCTCACCGCGCGAAGCGTGATATTCGCGAACGGCGAGCAGACCCGCGAATTCACCCTGTGATCCAGCATTGGGCTGCAATGAGATTGCCGCGAATCCGGTGATTTCGGCCAGCCAGTCCTCAAGTTGCTGGCAAATTTCCATGTAGCCTGTCGTCTGTTCGCTGCGCGCGAACGGATGCAGTTTGGAAATCTCGGGCCACGAGATGGGAAACATTTCCGCAGTGGCATTGAGTTTCATTGTGCACGATCCCAGTGGGATCATCGAAGTCGTCAGCGAGAGATCCCGCGATTCGAGTTTCTTCAGATATCGCAGCATTTCTGTCTCGGTGTCGTGCGTGTTGAAAATCGGATGAGTCAGAAAGTCCGAAGTGCGGATTGCAAATGGTGGAACGCGTAGCGGTGGCTCGCCGAGATCGTCATCAGCGAAATCGCGCACCGCCGTGCCGCGAAAGACAGACATCAACAACTCGATGTCCCGGGGGGTTGTCGTTTCGTCGAATGAAATGCCGACTGCGCGCGGGCCAAGCGCGCGCAGATTGCAGTCCGCTTTCGCTGCGTGCTCCAGAATGACTTCGCTGGATTCAACTTCGACCCGCACCGTGTCGAAAAAATTGTCGTGCGTGATCGTGCAGCCAAGCGCGCGCAGACCATCTGCAAGCTGGCTCGTTAGCCGGTGAACGCGCTCGGCGATGGCGCGCAATCCCTTCGGGCCGTGAAAAACCGCATACATCGACGCAATGACCGCGAGAAGAACCTGCGCCGTGCAAATGTTGCTGGTCGCTTTGTCGCGACGGATGTGTTGCTCTCGCGTTTGTAATGCGAGGCGATACGCCGGATGTCCTTCAGCATCGTGTGACACGCCAACGAGCCGCCCTGGCATGTGACGCTTGAATTGGTCGCGCGTGGCGAAGTACGCAGCGTGCGGACCGCCGAACCCGAGCGGAACGCCAAAGCGTTGCGTGTTTCCAACTGCAACATCTGCGCCGAATTCTCGTGGCGGTTTCAATAAGGTCAGCGCCAGAATATCTGCTGCGACGACAACGAGCGCACCGGCATCGTGCGCTTGTTTAACGAAATCGGCGTAATCGTAAATTGCGCCATCGGTGGCCGGATACTGGACGAGTGCGCCAAAAACCGTTCTGTCGAATTTGAAACCCGAATAATCGCCGATTTTGATCTCAATACCGAGCGGCTTCGCGCGTGTTTGAACCACGGCAATTGTTTGTGGGTGACAATTATCGGCGACGAAAAAGGTTTTGCGATTTGGAACGACGGCGTGACAAAGCGTCATCGCTTCGGCGGCGGCCGTGGCTTCGTCCAGGAGTGAGGCGTTTGCGATGTCGAGCGCGGTCAGATCCACGATCATCTGCTGGAAATTGAGCAACGCTTCAAGACGGCCCTGCGCGATTTCGGCCTGGTAAGGCGTGTAGGCTGTGTACCAACCGGGATTTTCCAGAATATTTCGCTGGATGACCGGCGGCGTAATGCAGTCGAAGTAGCCGGCGCCAATGAATGAGCGCGCGATCTTATTTTTGCTTGCGATCGTTCGCAGTTCCGCGATCGCTTCGGTTTCCGATTTCGCCTCCGGCAATTTCAGTTGCCGACTAAGCCTGATATTTTTCGGAACGGTGGCGTCGATCAACGCCTCAAGATTTTCGAATCCTACCTCGCGCAACATTGCGCGAACTTCTTCTTCGTTCGGGCCGATATGGCGGCGCGCAAAGGAATCTATGTCGATTCTTTCTTCACGCGCTTGCATGCGAGGAGACTACGAAGCGCGGGACGCGCTTCAACTCTCGAGCGCCGCTTGCGCCGCCGCTAATCGCGCGATTGGAATTCGAAATGGA
>QHRD01000010.1 GCA_003220005.1 Verrucomicrobiota bacterium
GATCCGTCCCTACCATTTGGAAATGAGTCGAACGGTCGCAATCATTGGCGCGGGCGTGACTGGTCTGACCTGTGGTGTTGTTTTCGCCGAACGCGGGTACCGGACAGCGATCTTCGCGAAAGAAGTCGGGCAGCAAACAACCTCCGGTGCGGCTGCGGCGGTTTGGTTCCCCTACGACGCGGAACCCGCCCAGAAAGTGATCCCCTGGGCGCTCCAAACCTTTGACGTGCTTGCCAAACTTTCCCGCTTTCCGGCAACCGGGGTCTCAATGATCGAGCTGCGCCAATTTTCCCGGACTCAAGAAACTCAAATCCCAGATTGGGCCATCTCGCTGGGCGCTTCTGCTGTAGCCACCGACCTGTGGCCGATATTCAAGAGTGGTTTCTCGCTTAATGTCCCCCTCATGGACACGACCATTTATCTCGACTACCTCGCGGACCGATTTCAAAAGGCCGGCGGATCAATCACAGGAAATGTGCTGCTCGAAAAGCTCGAAGATATCGATCGCACGTTCGATCTCGTGATCAACTGCACAGGAATCGGCGCACGCGAACTTATGCAGGACGCCGATCTCGAGCCACACCGCGGCCAGGTCGCAATTGTGCCTAGAATCGAAAATCTCTCATGCGCGATCGTGTGCGATGACGCCCCGCTTATGTATGCGATCCCGCGCACGAACGATTGCGTCTTCGGTGGGACAAACGACGTGAGCAGTGACCTCGCCGCCGATCCGGCAACCACAAATCAAATCGTCGCTGAATGCAGCCGCGTCCTCAGAATCGAGAAACCAAATGTTGTCGCCGAGCGCGTCGGACTGCGCCCGTTCCGGAAATCAGGCGTGCGACTCGAACGCGATCAATTGCGCGATGGCCGCACCGTCATTCACAACTACGGACACGGCGGCTCCGGCTTTACACTTTCCTGGGGGTGCGCGCGTGAAGTCCTCGACTTGGCCACGTTGTAGTGGCGCTTGTATCAAGCGCTAAGCGAACGAATTGCGGACGACAGCACGAGCACTATGGCAGCGGTGACGGACAACAACCTGACGCGGCTGGACATGATCTAACGAGAATTAGACGAAAATTTTCGTCTAATCAGGATCACGATTTACGTCAGCGCGATGCACTGGAAAGAGCTGACGACGTCGTCGGGGCCTTTTTCGGCGAAGAAGCTTTCGTAGTAACCGGGGCCGAGGTCCCAGTACGGGCCTTTGTAATATTCGTCGCGATAAAAGCGCCACACCCCGCTGACTACGATGATGCAGCTCATCCGATCGTTCCAGTAATCGCCGACGTAATGAAAGCTTAGATTCGTGCGCGCGTAGGCGCCCTTGAATCCGACGTGATCGTAAAGAACAATTTCCGGTAGCCGGACCGCCTCGGTCACCATTGGCGCATCGGTTTTTCCCGCAGCAGAAGCGTGATAGCTCAGCGGCCCAAGTTTCCATTTCATGTCGATGATGCAGCCGTTTTCCGGTGCCAAATCAGTTTTAGATATTCGTGGCATAAGCGTGTAAGCGAGTGGTTTCGTTAAGTTGATCAGATGAGAAGCGCTCTGTCGAGCAAAGAGATTTTGGTAACCGGTTTTTTGCTCAATTGGCTGTGGAGTCCGCTGTCCTCAGCGGACATTGGCGCACTGCTAGCTCGATCTTAGGTGCGCTGAGGCCAGCGCACGCTACAGCAACTGCAGGGCGCGCGCACAAGCACCGCCGCCCGAAGGCGAACTCCAAAGGAGTTACTGGTTTTTGGCTCGCCCGATGACGCCACAAGCAATGCGCGCGCCCGAGTCGCCGGCGGGCTGGGACTTCAGATCGTCCGCTTTCGCATGCACCACCACGGATCGCCCGATCACCGAGCTTTGATCATTTGTGAGCGAAATTTGATGGTCCAGATATTCCAACTTCGCTTTGCCGGAAGCGTCTGCCTCCACATTTCCCATGTCGCCGACATGGCGCTCGGTGGCGTCTGGCCCGGCATGCGGTTTGTTGGTTGGATTAAAATGAGCCCCCGCGGAACTCAAATCGGCCGCGCTGCAATCGCCAAATTCATGAACGTGAAAGCCATGATTGCCGGGAGTCAGGCCCGTTAGCTCTGCATTGACCTGCACGCCATCGGCAACTTCGGTAAATGTAATGGTGCCGCTCACTTTGTTGCTCCCGGTTGGATGAAGCACCGCAACCGCCTTTAGCGGAGCCGACGATTTTTCCTCCATCTGCGCGTACGCAGTGAAACCCGGCAACGATAAGAATGTCAGTGCAATTAACGAAGCTCGAAATGAATTCATATTAAGATCTCTATTTCGTAACGCGCGATAAGTCCAGCCGCATCAAGTCCATCTTTGACGCTGTAGGGGAAGCTGTCAGCTTCCGCTACAAAGGCACCGACCAGGGCAATTAGAGATCGCGCAGGAAAGTGATACTTTTCCCGCGGAGGCGCGCATGGAAATACCAAAACGACTCATCGATTGTTTAAATGAAAACAAAGTGACCTATGAGATTGTGCGCCATCCCGAGGCGGTGACAGCGCAGCGCATCGCTCAGGCGGAGCACGTCAAAGGCCGGCATCACGCCAAAGTGGTCATGATCAAGTCGGAAGCGAAGCATTTAGTGATGGTGCTGCCAGCAGATCACCAAATCGATCTGGAAAAAGTCGAGAAGGCAATCGGTAAGTCCTGTTCACTCGACAGGGAACAGGAATTCAAGTCGCTCTTCGCCGACTGTGCGACCGGCGCGATGCCGCCGTTCGGCAATCTCTATGGTCTTCCTACCTACGTGGACAAGAGTCTGGTCGAGCAGGAGTACATCGTGTTCGAAGCGGGCACGCACACCGATGCGATCAAAATGAGCTACCACGATTACGAGAAAATCGTGAAGCCGAAAGTGGAAGACCTGGCTGTTAAACTTCAACCGATGAAAGGAGCCTGAGTATACGCGCCGCTCCTAAGCTCTTTAGTCGCACTGTCATGTTGAGCAAAGCGAAACATCTCTGTTTATTTGCGAAGGGATCGATCCAGAAATTGATCCAAGATTCTTTGCTCCGCTCAGAATGATATGAGAAACCTTAGACAGTGTTGGAGAGGCGAGCGCCAGGTGACGCGCGCGAACATTCCGTCAGGAAATGCACTGCCAGCGCTATTGCTCTGGCTCGCCTGCGCAACAGCACCGGTCACGTTCGCGGCGGAGAAAGTTTCGCTTATCAAGATCGATGGAGCGATTGGGCCTGCGACGGCTACCTACATTGCGCGCAGCATTGAAGAGGCCCGCTCACAAAATGCGCAATGCCTGATCATTCAGCTCAACACGCCGGGCGGTCTGCTCGATTCGACGCAAAAGATCGTGCAAAGTTTCCTGGCGTCTCCGGTCCCAGTGGTCATTTACGTTGCTCCGACCGGTGCAACCGCGACCAGCGCGGGTTGCTTTATCACCATTGCGGCAAGCGTTGCGGCCATGGCACCCGCCACTACCATCGGCGCGGCGCATCCGGTCTCAATCGGCGGTTTGCCGATGGGAGGCGAACCGAAGCAAGACGAAACGATGAAGAGCAAGATCGAGAACTTCGCGGTCAGCTACATCGAGGCGATCGCCGGCAAACGGCAACGCAACGTGGAATGGGCGAAATCGGCCGTCAAAGAGAGCGTATCGATCAGCGCGGACAAGGCGTTGCAATTGAAGGTTGTCGATCTTATCGCAAACGACATGCCCGACTTGTTAAAGCAACTGAACGGGCGCGTCGTGGACGGCAAGCTGCTCAAGACCGCCGGGGCGGAAGCGTCAGAAATCGTGATGTCGCCGTCCGAGCGCGTGCTGCAAATGTTTTCGCATCCAGAAGTGATGCTGATTCTGATGTTGATCGCGTTTTACGGAATCATTGCTGAAGTCACCACGCCTGGCGCGATCCTCCCGGGCGTCGCCGGTGCGATCGCGCTGGTGCTGGCGCTTTATATGATGTCAATCCTCCCTGTGAATGTGACGGGGCTTGTCCTCATCGCACTGGCGTTGGCGCTGTTCATTTTCGACATCTATGCCCCCACGCACGGCGTGCTCACCGTGGGCGGGATCATCTCGTTCTTTCTCGGCCTGCTCTTGCTCTTCAACAGCGGTGATCCGTTGTTTCGTTTGTCGCTTCGCTACATCATTCCAGCAACGCTCGTCACAGCCGCGTTTTTCATTTTCGTTATCGGGAAGGGTGTGCGGGCGCAATTTTTGCCGGTGAAAGTGGGCAAGGAAACCCTCATCGGAAAAACAGTGACTGCGCTGACTTCAATCGATTCACGCAGCGGCCGCATTTTCGTCGAAGGCGAATACTGGAACGCGGTCAGCGACACGCCTATTGAAAAAGACGGTCAGGCTGAGATTGCAGCCGTGTTGGGGTTAACTGTAAAACTCAAACCTAAAGGAAAATAAAGCTATGCCACTAATCGAAGCGCTACCAAAATTAATCAGTTGGGCCATCCCCGTCATCATCCTCGCGGTCATCATTCTGCCGCAAGCCATCCGGATCCTGCGCGAATACGAGCGTGGCGTGATTTTTCGTCTTGGAAAATTACTCGGCGCGAAAGGTCCGGGATTGATTTTCCTCATTCCCATCGTCGATCGAATGGTGCGAATGGATTTACGCGTCGTCACCATCAGCGTCGAGAAGCAGGAGGTGATGACGCGTGACAACGTGCCGGTGACAGTCGATGCGGTTGTTTATTTTCGCGTCGTCGATCCGCAAGCCGCCGTCGTGAAAGTGGAGAACTTTCTCAAAGCCACTTCGCTGATGTCGCAGACGACGCTGCGCAGCGTACTCGGCCAGGCCCCTTTGGATGACCTGCTTTCGCAGCGCGAGTCGATCAACCAGAAGCTGCAGGAGATCATCGATCGGCAAACCGAACCGTGGGGCGTCAAAGTCACGGCGGTCGAGGTGAAGGATGTGGCGTTGCCCGACACCATGAAACGCGCAATGGCCAAGCAGGCCGAAGCCGAGCGAGAACGCCGCGCTAAGGTCGTCAACGCCGAGGGCGAATTTCAAGCGGCGGAAAAAATGGTGCAGGCCGCGGCGATGATGAGCAAGGAACCGATTGCGTTGCAACTGCGCTTCCTGCAAACGATGCGCGAAATTTCCAGCGAGCATAATACCACGACCTTTTTCCCCCTTCCGATCGATCTCTTCACGCCGTTAATTAAAAAGAGCGAACCGCCGAAGTGAACGGACCTAAGCGCCGTCGCCGAACTGAGCTAAATAGCTTGATCTCTCCGCGTCTTCAAAATCTCGGCGATTTGTGCGCGAAAGAGTCTAGCGCCGCCGGAGGCCGGATGGCGAACGTAATGCGCACCGACACCGAGTTCTTCGAGTTGTGCGGCTGCGATTTTTCCCAGCGCGACGACTTGTTCGAACTGAAATAGCTCGAGAAAAGCCTTGAGCACCGGAAGACCGGCAGCTGGCTCGGACTTGTTAGGCGTACGATTACTCAACAGGCCGCGGTACGGATCGAACGAATGCCACGGGAACGCATTCCACAGTACGAATTGGTCTGGCCTCAAGCTAAGCCGAAAGAGCATGCCCCATACAATCGTTGCCGTCGGCTCGGAAAACCCGTCCGGGCATTTCTCAGGTTTGCTGGTGCGCCGCGGGTTGATGCCCAAGAAGATTTGCTCCGGATCAATCCCTGCTTCTCTCTTTTTGCCAAGCAGAATTCGCTCGGAGGTCATCGGAATTCCGCTGAAGTGACCGCCACGATAACCAACCGCCTCCCCGATGATTGCGACGTCTGCCGTGGCTAGCCTCTTGCTCAGATAAGCGCGTAACTGTTTTCGCCGGATCGCTGGCGCATTCCGGCCAATGTCGGTTTGGCGATCGAATTCCCACCACGGATTGAAGACGCCGTCCGCGGGTGATTTCTTTAGCAGCCGGATGAACTCTTCAACTGGGTTGGCAGACATGGTTTCATGAAACTCCAAATTTCAACTCCGATAAATCGCGAGCAGGCACCAACATCCATTGAAGCTCCAAACTGCGATAGCAGAACGTGAGCATTCGGCTCAAACGCCTTTATGACAAGCCAGCGAAATCCGACGGTCGTCGCGTATTGGTTGATCGACTCTGGCCGCGCGGCGTGAAGAAAGATCAGGCGCGAATCGATCAATGGCTGAAGGACATCGCGCCTAGCACGAGCTTGCGAAAATGGTTCAAACACGATCCCAGGAAATGGAAGGAGTTTAAAAAGAAATACGCCGCGGAGCTCGAGGACCGCCATGAGCAAGTTGAGAAACTGGTACGTGAAGCAAGAAAGCGGACCGTGACGCTTCTTTTCAGCGCCAAAGATGCTCACCACAACAATGCGGTGGCGCTGAGGGAATATTTGACGAAGTGAAGGAGACAATCCTGTCTGCGAGTATGTTTGAGTAGCAGACATGATTGTCTGCCCCCTGGGTTATGCCAGAGCTTCCCGACGTCGAGACATTCAAACGATACCTCGACGCCACGTCATTGCATCAGCGCATCGTCGGAGTCGATGTGCGCAACGCCTATGTCCTGAAAGATGTTTCCGCACGTAAGCTGGCGCAACAACTGAAAGGCCGCCGCTTCGAATCAAGCCGCCGCCACGGCAAAAATCTCTTCGTGCGCGCCGACCATGCGATCTGGCTGCGGCTGCACTTCGGAATGACGGGTTTTCTGCGCTATTTCAAAAATGAAGAAAAGGCGCAACAACCCGCCTCCGCCAAGGCTACGGCGGGCAGGCATGCCCGCGTCGTATTTGTTTTTGAAAAAGATCATCGGCTTGCATTCGATGATCAGCGCATGTTCGGCGAGATCGGTTTAGTCAAGGATGTCGATCAGTTTTTGAAAAAACGTGGCCTCGGCCCGGATGCGCTCCATGTCGATCTTGCGCAATTCAAAAATATTCTCACAAAACATCGCGGACCGGTGAAATCGATTTTACTGAACCAGAAATTGATCGCCGGAATTGGCAATATTTACGCCGACGAAATTCTTTTCCGCGCCTGCATTCATCCGGCGACGCAAACTTCATTGCTGAAAGAGAAAGCAGTTGCGAAGCTATTTCCGGCCACGCGCTACATTTTGAAAAAAGCGATCGAGTCGAAAGCTGATGCCGATCGAGTGCCGAAATCGTGGCTGCTGCCGCGTCGCGGCAGAGGCGGCAAATGCCCGCGTTGCGCCCGCGAATTGCAATCGGCAACGATCGGCGGCCGCACCACCTGGTTTTGCCCTCACTGTCAGAAGCGACTCTGATTAACACCTGGCTTCAGCCAGGTGCTCAACCGCACTCAGAAAACCTGCGTTTCAACGGCTTCGCATCCGGGACTTATCCGTTTGCGAACAAAAGGCGTTGAAACGGCTCGCGGACTCGCAGACTAGAAACACCGGTCTCAAGACCGGTGTTAATGAGATCGGAATCACGGGAAAGTTATCGCCTGGTGTTGGGTAATCGCTTTGTCAGCGCAACATTTCCAGAAGCGTAAGCGCGTTTCGGGGGGCGGCGCCTTCGGCGTCGTTATCGAAGTAGACGTGCACGCCGCGATTCTCCTTGCGCCAGTGCCGGATGCGCGTCGCCCATTTTTTGAGCGCGGGCTTACTGTAGCTCGACGCGTATTTCCGGGTATGGCCGTGCAGGCGGATATAAACTAAGTCAGTCGTGACTTTCTCCCAAATCGGCCAGTCGGGCGCGTCAGACAGGCAGACCGCGACCGCGTGGTCGCTTAAGCATTCGGCGACTTCGTCATCGAACCACGATTTATGACGAAACTCGATCGCGTGCCGCGTGGTTTTCCAACGGCGCAGGATTTTCACAAATTTGCTCAGACGTTCGACGTTCCTCTTTGACGACGCGGGAAGCTGCCAGATCACGGCGGCGAGCCGATCGCCGAGTGACGACGCTGAGTCGCGACAACGGATTACCGGTTCTTCTACATCGATCAGCTTTTTGTTGTGCGTGACGTAACGATGGCCTTTGATGGCGAACGGAAAATCTTCCGGTGTCTCGTCGCGCCATTTCTTGAACGTGCTTTTCTCTGGCAGTTTGTAGAACGTGCCGTTCACCTCGATGCTTGTGAAACGTTCGGCACAAAAACGAAGCCACTGTTTTTGCGGCGTATCGCCGTAGAAACCGTCCCGCCAGCTTCTGTAATTCCAGCCGCTGGTACCGACGTATGCTTTGCCAGGCATCACTCGCAATTGATTGTTGAACTCCTCTTCAATAATCGCATCTGCGGTTAGAGGTCTGTTTGAACTTTATCGACGTCTTGTTGGAAGTATTCTGCATGTATGATGCGGACCGGTGTTGCCTTTTGATCTCAATTTTTCTCAGCGCCACTATCGCCAACACCTCGTTGAGCGAGCCGAATTGGGCGGGTGAGTACGCGAATAAGAAGTTCCTCAACAGCGAAGCGGTCTTGCAATTCAGTATTGAGCAGTCAGCAAATGTTATCAAGATTGCCTTCGATGCCGCGTACAACGACGCGCATGGTGCCGCACCCGACGGCGAAGGTCAGGCAACAATCACCGGAGAGAACACGCTGGAGTTCAAATGGGAAGATAGTTTTAAGAATTCGGGAACCGGCACAATCATGCGGACCGGTGGCGGCATCATCGTGTCGATGAAGACCATGCGAATAGGGGATTCGCGTTGTCTCGCATTTTATGGGCGGAAGATGCAGCTCAAGCGCGTGAAGTAAGGTAGGAACATCGCGCTGCGATAACCGGACGCCGCCGCGCGGCGTCCTACCTACACCATCGGGCGAAAACGCCCCACGACTTCCTGCAAACGCTCCGTGATCTGGCCTAACGAACAGACCTCAGCCGCTTCTAGCAGAGCGGGGAAAACATTTTCACCACCATCAGCGGCTCCCGCTAGTTTATCTAGCGCGCGTTTCGCTTTCTCGGCATTTTTCTTTTTGAATTTCACAAGGCGATCGACCTGCCACTGCCGTTTGCTCCGCGGGATGCGCGCAAGTTTCACGTCCGGAATGTCATCGTCGCCGTCGCGGTAGCGGTTCAAGCCTACGCTTGGGCGAATTCCATCGTAAATTTGCTGTTCGTAGCGATGGGCGGCGTTTTGGATCTGGCTACGCTGATAACGTTCTTCTACTGCTGCCAGCACGCCGCCGAGCCGTTCGATCTCGCGGAATTCATCGAGAATCGCCGCTTCCACCGCGCGCTCGACAGCTTTCATCCCGGGCGAACCGCTTAGCATGTTCATGGTGTGTTTAAAAATGCCGGACTCCTCGAGCAGGATTGCCTGTCCGTGCGCAGCAAGCCGGATCCATTCTTCACTCGGCGTGGTGAAAGGTTCGTCGGCGCTATTCGAATGACACGAATTCGTGGCATTCATGTAAGCCAGGATTAACTCGGTTGCCGTACGGGTAAGATTGTTTTTGAACTCGGCGGCAATCAGCGAGCGCCCGCTGGTTTGCGTATGTAATTTGTAAAGCTGCGCTTTTGGCCCCGCGCCGAACACGTCACGCATTCCGATCGCCCAGATCCGACGCGACACGCGCGCGAGCGCGATGTACTCAGCGTCCAGTCCGCAATCAAGAAAGAACGAAAGACGCGGTCCGAATTGATCGACGGGGATGCCGCGCCCGGCGAACATTTCTACGTACGCGAATCCGTTGGACAACGTGTAAGCAGCTTGCTGCACCGGCGTCGAGCCGGCTTCGCCGATGTGGTAGCCGCTAATCGAGATCGGATACCAGCGCGGCATTTCGCGCGTGGTAAGATCGTTTCGTTCTGCGCCTGGACTTCCTTGAAAATGTCGGCCTGAATTGTGCCCCGCAACTTCGGAACAACTCTCGGCCCGAACCGCCGTTTCGCAGCAGCGATGTACATCGCCATGATAATCGGCGCCGGGCCGCTAATCGTCATTGACGCAGAGAAATTCGTCGAGCCGAGATCGAATCCATCGTATAGCCGTACCATGTCTTCGACAGTGTCGATCGCCACGCCGCCTTCGCCGATCTTTCCAAAGACACCGTCCGCATCGCTGTCGATCCCGTAGAGCGTCGGGCCATCGAACGCCGTGCTGAGACGGTGCGTGCGCTGGTGGCGTGTGAGATACTGAAAACGCTCGTTCGTGTCCTCAGCCAGCATCAAACCGGAGAACAATCGCGTGGGCTCTTCGACTTGCGGAATTTTCTCGCCACGGGACGAGTCCGTCCGACTGGCGGACTTGTCGAGTTTACCGCCGTTCTTCTCAAAGCTTTCAATCTCGCGAACCGGCTCGAGATACATCTCGCGATAGGTCGCGTTCAGATACGGAAATTCGCCGGGCAATCCTTCGCCGAAAAGATAACGCGCGACCTCGCCGGGCTCGTCGATTTCCGGCAAAGCGAGTCGTGGCAAGGGCAAGCCGGTCGGGGTGCGAGTGGTCGGAATCTTTGCTTTGAAGTCGTTCCAGCGGCCACGCAGTTCGCCGCCGAATTTTTCATCCGTGCGCGCGCGTTTCACCTGATCGAGGACAAACTTGTTATAGGTCTCAACCGATTCGACGACTTGTCCGAGTTTGCTCATTTCTTTGGTTAACTTCCTGTCATTCCGAGCGGAGTCGAGGAATCTCTATCTAATTTTTCTCAGAGAAGATCCAGAGATGTCTCGACTTCGCTCGACATGACAAGTTGATTATACGCGCCCACAAATTAAATCGAACAATCGGTCGACGCCAGGGTCGCGGTGACGTTTTGCGACAGTGTCGATCAGTTGCTGCGACCGCCCGCCTCCGCCAAGGCTACGACGGGCAGGCCGGTTTTGTTCCAGGCGTTGCTCGATTTCCGTGTGCGCGGTGCGCGCGCGCTGAAGATCGCTTTTGTTCACCACGATGATGTCCGCCAAATCAAGCATCACGATTTTTTGCAATTGCAACCGGCTGCCGTAATCCGGATTCATCACCAGCACTGTTTGATCGACAATTCCATTTTTCTGAAACGGCATTGCCTCCTGGCCGGTACCGACGGTCTCGATAATGACGTAATTGAATTTCGATTGAGCGAGCAGCACCAGGCAATCGTGCGTCGCGGGCGAAAGCCCGCCCGCTTGTCCGCGTGTGGCCATGCTGCGCATGAACACGCGATCGTCCTGCGAGTTGATCATTGTGGCACGATCGCCCAGCAACGCGCCTTCGCCGACCACGCTGGGATCATGGGACAAAATTGCAATCCTTCCTTTCGGATCTCGATTAAGAAAACGCAGCACGAGCTCGTCGATCAATGTCGTTTTGCCCGCACCACCCGGCCCGGTGAAACCAATGACACGGCTTCGCCGTGAAGTCCGAATTTCGAATTTCGAATTTCGAATTTTCTTCCGGCCCGCGGCGGCATCTTCAATCTCCGTCAGCCTGTGTGCGAGTTCCTGATCGAATGATTTGGCCTGCGACCGTTTCGCTCGCGATTTGCCATAGCGTTGATGGACAAATTTCACCATGTCCTCGAGCGACGTGCCGGCGAAAAAAACTTCCTCGACGCCTTTGCGTTTCATGATCGCGGCATCGTCATGTGTAATGGTGCCGCCGCCACCACCGAATACCTTGATGTCGTCTGCCCCTTTTTTGCGGAGAAGATTCACAACCTCAGCAAAAAACTCAATGTGTCCGCCGTTGTAACTGGAGATGCCAATCGCGCGCACGTCTTCCTGGATCGCCGCGCGCACGATGTCGCCCACCGAGCGATGATAACCGAGATAAATGACCTCAATGCCATGCCGAATGAATTCCAAATTGATTGTATTGATCGCGCTATCGTGCCCGTCGCAAATCGGAACCGCGGTCAAAATCCGGATGGGTGAAGCCATGTCGTTGAAGAGATAACAATAAATCTGGAAGCCAGGAAAACAGGAAAAACTAGCGCGAATCTAATTTCTTGGCTTCCTGGTTTCCTGATTAAACTTCTTCTCGATATGGCCGATCCGTTAAATTTCACCGACAAAGTTGTGCTGGTCACCGGCAGTTCGCGCGGGATCGGCGCAGAAATGATCAAGGCCTTCGGGAAACACGACGCACAGTGCGTGGTGAACTATGTCGAAGATGCTCAAGGGCAGAATAAGACCGACGCGATGACGGTCGCGAAAGAATTAAACGAGCCACTAGTGATCGAGTGCGACGTAACCCAGCCGGCGCAGGTCGAAGCCATGATAAAGCAAATACAGGATCGACATGGCGGCCTCGATATTCTCGTGAACAATTCCGGCATCATTAGCGATCGCACCATCAAGAAAATGTCGATGGATGAATTCGAGAGCGTCATTCGCGTAAATCTAATCGGCACATTCATCGTCACTCAAAAAGCAGGCGCGATTCTGCGCAACGGCGGCCGGATCATCAACATGTCCTCCGTGAGCGGCCAACTGGGCTTGTTCGGCCAAGCCAATTATTCGTCGAGCAAAGCGGGGATTATTTCGCTCACGAAAGTCTCTGCCCGCGAGTTTGCCCGGCAAAGCGTCACTGTGAATGCCATCGCTCCGGGTTTCATCGACGTCGGCATGAGCAAGGGTATGCCCGATGAAGTGACGCAGAATTTTATCAAACAAATTCCGCTCGGCCGCCTCGGTGACGTAAGTGAAATTGTAAACGCAGCGCTCTTCCTTGCGTCCCCAATGGCGTCATATATCACGGGGCAAGTCTTGAACGTGAACGGCGGTTTTTACATGGGCTGACCCGCCTTCGCCGAGGCTAAGGCGGAGAGCATCAGTCCAACTTCTGCACGAGCAACCACACGAGCGCAGAGAGCATCGCTGCAAATGCCGACAACACGAAGGTCGCGCGTCTCGTCTGCCGAATCTTGAAGACAGGCTTTGGAATATCGTCGTGAATATGGCTGGCCTCGAACAGTTTCATCAGTACAAAAGCCACGACGAAACCGACGGCACCCCATTTGAGGCATCCCAAAGTCGTATCAAGCATCCCGCAAAGACCCTAGCGCACGCAACCGCGGCGCTCAAGGGCGGTCTTGATCTGGGCGCTGCGCAGATCCACTGGGTGCGTCCATCAATTGAGGACGCAATTCCAGAATCAGAGACTTTGAAGTTCCCTCTACGGTGTCGGCGCAGGAGAAGATCCTTCTGAAGGCGAGGGAGACTCCTCGGCTTTCTTCTTTTTCGCCGCGGTCTTCTTCTTCTTTGCCGGCGACGGAGTGGGCGAGACTTTGGCAGTTGCCGCCCCCCTAGTCGAAGATGCGGTGGTTCCCTGTTGTGTGCAGGAAACGATAAACGCTACGCCGATCAGGACGGTGATGAACGTTAATACAGATTTTTTCATAGTTGCAGTTAGGTTCGAAGGTCGCAGAATGTTCGGTCGCTCGCCAAATGGCAAGCATAAACAACACTCCCAAGGAGATAACGCCCGAGGCGCGCCATTAGGTCGAGGAAAAATCGGCGCCCGCCATACTTTGAAGCGCATCAGCCAGCGTCTGGAACGTCGCGATTTGGATTTCGGGTCCATAATGGAATTGCGAGAGAATATTGAGACCGATGTCCTTGTGCGGATCGGGAATCACTCGCGTCACAGAGGCGACACCTTTTTCCGCAAGCGTATCCATGATTTCGGCGATGTGACGCGCCTCTGCCGAATCCATTGAGTCCAACCACCGGAAATCCGCCAGAACGCGGAAGCCGGACGCAACATCCTGCAAAACATCTCGTACGCGTTCCGCAGCCAGCTTTGCTTGCTCGGTCGTAACCCGTTGTGAAGCGCTGATCACCAGGAGACGTTTCGACTGATCGAGCTCAACGGCATACATTTTTGCTCACCCCGATGCGACCGACCTCGCAAGTTCAACGGCTAATTACCAAAAGCCACCAAAATGTTTTCATCCATAATCGCATCAGCCAGGACAACATCCGTAATCAGAACGGCAAAACTGTACCACTCCCGAAATTTCCTACCCCTGTCAGGCACGTCAAATTACGGCCGCTCTTTGCAGCTTGTGGCTTGAATCTGTCTTGAAAAAAGAAGAGTGATTTTGTTGGGTGATTGCTAACCTTTTCGCTTCTTTATGCTTTCAGTGACATCGACAGACATTACCGTTTGGATCATCTGTGCGCTTCTCGCGATCGGCGTCGGCTGGAGCAAGTATGCGAAATGGAAAACACGCGACAAACTGGTGCGCGAACTGGCAGCGATGGATCCAGAGCGCCGTGAAAAATTACTCAGTCGGATGAGGCCGGACTTCGCCATGGAAGCACGGCAAGAATTAATGCGGCGGTTCCACATAGGCTAAACTGGCCGCTCGACGTCAAGCGTTGAACATGCCCTCTCCCGATGTCCTCCACGACTTTCGAAATGACCGTTTCAGTTCTGCCGGATGACATCGACGAGCAGAATCACGTGAACAACACGGTGTACCTGCGATGGGTGCAGGAGGTTGCCACTGCGCACTGGCGAGCCATTGCCAGCGTGGAAGCGCAGGAGACCATCGGCTGGGTTGTTCTCCGGCACGAGATCGACTACAAAGCGCCCGCGGCGCATGGTGACCAAATCACGTTGCGAACGTGGGTCGGCAAAGCGACCCGGCTGACGTTTGAACGCTTCACCGAAATCCGGCGGGACAGCGATGGATTGCTATTGTCAAACGCTCGCACACTGTGGTGCCCGATCCATCCGCAAAGCGGCCGGCCCGCCCGCGTCCCACCGGAAGTGCGCGCACAATTTTCCATATGAGTTAGGTAGGTTTGGAGTTCCGTGTTTACGCGGCTGCCGGGAAAAAAACGCCTGAATGCGGAACTCCGAACTAAGCGCTGGCAGCTTTTCAACGGCATGTCAGGAAACTGCGATTCCTGAAAGTTGAACATTCGGCGTTGAGCGTTGAGCGTTGGGCGTTGCAAATCACATCTCCCGAGTCACGCCCGGTCATCGCTTGTTATTGCGCGACGTTTCTGAAACCGGAGATGTTGCATATCTATCGGCAGATCGGCGCGCTCGAGCGCGTTTTCCCTTTCGTCATTGCGCAGAAACGTGAGAACACGAGCCGTTTTCCATTCGATAAGATCGACATTGTGCCAAGACCGGCCCTGCATTTTTTGCGGCGTTTCTGGTTTCGCCAATTGCGCGATAAGCCATGGCAAATCTGGCCGCGCGAATTGTGCGCCCTGACAAACGCCCTAAAAAAAAGGAACGCGCGACTTTTGCACATTTACTTTGGCCAAATCGCTGTGCATCTCTTCCCGCTGATTCGCGCGTGGGAAAATCCGTCGATCGTTTCCTTTCATGGAGCCGATGTCACCGTGGACATGAACAAGCCGGCCTATCGCGAGGCCGCGCGAGAGATGCTCCAGGCAGTGAAACTGGTTTTGGTGCGCTCCGAATCACTGCGGCGCGCAGTTGCCGATCTTAGCTGCGACCCGGAAAAGATTGATATCCAGCGCACCGGAATTCCGTTGGAAGAATTTCCTTTCCGCGAACGAAGCCTGCCGAAAAACGGCGAATGGCGATTCGTACAGGCTGGCCGGTTGATCGAGAAGAAAGGTCTGCCGGTTACGCTTCGCGCTTTCGCAGTTTTCCTGGGGAAATACCCAAACGCGACGCTGACAATTGCGGGAGAAGGACCGATGCGCGACGAACTTCAGATGCTCGCGCGCGAACTCAACGTTGATGCACGCGTTTCATTCACGGGTTTCATTTCGCAGCAGCAATTGCGCGACATTTATTATCGGTCGCACATTTCCCTGCACCCGAGCCAAACGGGTCGCGACGGAAACCAGGAAGGCATTCCAAATTCGATGCTCGAAGCGATGGCCAGCGGCTTGCCCGTCTTCGCAACCCAGCATGGCGGCATTCCTGAAGCGATCGAGAACGGCTTGAGCGGCCTCCTCGTGCCGGAGCGCGATCACGAAGCGTTAGCGCGGGCGTTGCTCAACACAGCAGAAGATCCCGGCTTGCTTTCGCAAATTGCGCACAGCGGCGCTGAAGTCGTCCGCAAAAATTTCGATCTCCGCGCGCAAGCACAGCGACTCGAAGAGATTTACCTCCGGATGATCGGATAGGGACGATTGGCCTTATTCGCCAGCATCTATTTTTTCGTCCACGGCTGCGTTACGTTCTGAATGCGTGGCTTGCAGATGTCACTGACCAACACAAACGCCAAAGTATTTGCGTTCGGCCGGCTAAACTTATACAGGCCGGCTCCTTTGCACTGTTTGGGGGTGGCCGTTGCCCGGCGAGTCTCTTGAATGGTGATCATATCGGCGGTAACCGTATATTTGCCCCAGATCTCTGCCTTTGGTGTCGTAGCCATAACGTGAAATGTGCCGTCGGCATTAATTGTCCAGACGGTGCCGAGCGAGTTTGTCCACGTGCCAGCAAGGGCGGCTGGACCGGTTGGCGCCATCGTCGAGCAGGCACCGATAAGTGCAATCAAGGCGCATGCGAAAATAATTCGACGGGAGTGTTGTAGTTTCATGGGCCGGCATCGTGCACGGCAGTAACTGAACCCGTCAAGCTTAGATCGCAGCGAAGAGATCGGTTGCAAAAAGCTTCGCGTTCCAAGTAGAACAGCTCTGTGGAGCAGATACCGCCACCAGTTTCTTCGGCGCCAGGACCGAACTGGTGGAGGCGAAACTGGAAATGGTTCGTTCCACTTGGCTGCTTCAGCACAGCCGTATTATTCGTCGTTTTCGTTGGCTCGGTGATGTTGATCGTATTCAGCGCGGTGAAATCGACCGACGTTTACAAAGATGCTTTCGCCCGGGCCAAGGCGCATCCAGCGGTCATCGAACCTCTCGGTTCGCCGATCACGGAAGGATTTCTTGTTTCCGGAAACACAAACGTTAACGGTGCATCCGGAGAAGCTAATCTATCTATTCCGATCGTCGGCCCAAAGGGAAACGGAACGATTTATGTGGCAGCGAGGAAGTCTCTTGGGCAATGGAGCTATTCGGGACTCGTCGTCGAGATCGCAAAAACGCATCAACGGATCAATCTTCTCGAGAATCCGACCCCGGCGAATTCGCCCTGATCATTCCCGTGAAAGCCGCCATAAATAAACTTTCCGTTGGCGCAATTCTTTTCGGAATTGTGGGAGGAGTCATCGGCATCGCTGTTGGACTATTTCTCGGCTTTGCTCTGGGCTCGGCCCTGGCCGCGGCATTTCATGTCCCATCGAGGGAAGGCGAAGCCGCTTACTTTACCGTTGCCATCGCGTTGATCGTGACTTGCGTTGTCGCGCCAGCCTCGATCCTTTTCACACTCTACTGGCGCGGAGTGAGAAGCATCTGGTTGTTCATCGGGTTGGTAATGGTTTGTGTCTCGATCGCAGGCATCGGAGCATCCGGTTTGGGAATTTGGTACGCAGCTCAACCGCATGTCCTCAACCTCAACGGCCCGACACCGCTTCTCGAATTCGAAGTGAAACCGTTGGTCGGTCAGTCCCTCGAAACTCTCGCTGACGTTGAACCGGAGCTCGACACCGACCGTAATACGATGCCGGGTTATTGGCACACAGAGGCACCTGAAACTCCAGGCGTTCGCGCTGGCTACGTCGAGCTTTATTTTCGCACGTCGCAACGTCTTTTCGTCCTGAAATTTCCCGGCCGCGAAGACCGAGTTTTCAAGGTCCGTTTGCCCGCCAATGCCATGAAGGCGAAATACCGAGCGTGGTCTGAGTGGCAAAATCCGGACTTCGTTGCGAAAACCGGCGAACAGCCATCTCGTTTCTCCGGCGGCAGCGACTACCAAGTTCGCTACAAACTGGACTATCAGGATCGCTGAGCGTAGGTGGAACGCGTTTTCCCTCGGCACGCCGTAGCCTTGGCGAAGGTGGCTCAACGCGTTGCCAAAACAAATGCGGCTTGGCCGCCTCATATTTGCGCCTTTGGCGATGCCGCGGCCATCGTCTTCGGGAGAAACCGATCCACCTAGACCACCCGCGCCGCGCACGTAAGCTTCTCCATGTCCATCTCAGACGAGCAAGTGACGGCTGCGTTGAAATCGGTGAAATATCCGGGCTTCACTCGCGACATCGTTTCATTCGGCTTGGTCAAATCGATCCAAGTCGACAATGGCGAGGTCAAGGTGCAGCTCGCGCTCGCGACAAATGATCCGAATATCCCCGCGGCAATCAAAAATGATGCGGAACGCGCACTGCGCGGGATCGAAGGAGTTCGCAGCGTGAAGGTCTTGATCGATATCCACGCACCGCCCGGAGGGTGGCAAGCGGCAAAGGCGGCGTGGGCAAATCGACGGTTGCGGCCAACCTTGCGGTGGCGTTGGAGCAAACCGGCGCGCGCGTCGGTCTGTGCGATTGCGACATCTATGGCCCGAGCATTTCGCAGATGTTCGGCACGCGCGAACGGCCAATGGCTACGGAAGAAAATAAGATCGTTCCGATCGAGCAATACGGCTTGCGGCTCATGTCGATGGGATTCCTGCTTGACGATACTTCGCCGGCGATTTTGCGCGGGCCGATGGTAACACGCTACACGCAACAATTTTTGCGGCAGGTCGAATGGGGTGAACTGGATTATCTGGTGCTCGATCTGCCGCCTGGTACCGGCGACATTCAACTCACCATTGTGCAGACAGTCGCGCTTTCGGGGGCGATTGTGGTAACCACGCCCCAGGAAGTTGCGCTCATCGACGCTCGAAAGGCCGCCACAATGTTCGACAAGGTCAACGTGCCTGTGCTCGGTTTGATTGAGAACATGAGCTACTTCGTCTCTCCCTCCGACGGCAAACGCTACGATATCTTTGGAAGCGGCGGCGGTGAGCGCGAAGCGAAACGGTTGCGGGTTCCGCTGCTTGGCCAGATCCCGATCGATATTGCCACGCGCGAGGCAGGCGATCGCGGAATTCCAATCGTGGGCGAAGATCGACGGTCGCCCGTGACGGCCGAGTTCAAAAAAATCGCAGAGCATCTGCGTAAGACATTGGCGCAGTGATGCGTCCGGAACCGATAGCGCAAAGGAGCGTTAAATAATAGCGCGGCTGTCCCGTCGAATTCTGATACGCGATTTTGTTGACTCAACGCAAGTTTTATGAAAGAAGAGAAACCCCAGATGCCATCTTCGGAAGAAGATCAAGCTCAATTCGTCAAAGATTCGGCACTCTACAAGGAGTTCCTCGCCGAGCGCGCGGAGATTTTGAAGCATAAATGGATTGAAAGCGAAAAAGCCGGCAAAGACATCGGCTTTGAGAGAGCTCTGCTCGATTGGATCGTAAAACATCGCTCCAACTGGCGAGAGCGACGAAGAAAGGAGGCGCGCACCGAAAAGTCCGCCTCCTAATTTTTTTCTTTTAACGCGATCCCGCGAGGTCGCTAAGGAAACACATGAAGCAAGAAAAAGAGAATTCATCTGCCGCCGTCCCCATCATGGACGCGGAGGCAATTCGCCGGGCGCTTCGGCGGATTGCGCACGAAATCATTGAGGGAAATCCGCCGCTCGAAAAGGTGGTGCTGGCGGGAATTCCTTCGCGCGGGGTGGACATCGCGCAGCGAGTCGCCGCCTTCATTCGCGAGATTGAACAGATCGACATTGAGAGTGGAGTCATCGACGTGGCGATGCATCGCGACGACGTGGGAACGCGCCCGGAACTGCCTGTCGTGCACGCCTCGAAACTTCCGGTGCCACTTGAGGAGCGTACCGTCATCATTGTCGATGATGTTTTTTACACCGGGCGCACTGCTCGCGCGGCGATGGACGCTATCAATTCGTTCGGGCGCCCCGCCCGCATCCAATTGGCGGTGCTGATCGATCGTGGCCATCGCGAGCTCCCAATTCGCCCCGATTACGTCGGAAAAAATTTGCCCACTGCGACGCGAGAACAAATTCGGGTTCGCCTGCAAGAAACCGATAACGAGACCGACGCAGTATGGCTGGAAAGGAAATCATGAGCACCCGCTGGACGCGAAAAGATCTGCTCGGCCTGCGTGAGTTGTCAGTCGATGAAATCAATTTCGTTCTCGAAACTGCGGACGCGTTCAAGGAAGTGGGCACTCGCCAGATCAAAAAAGTTCCGGCGCTGCGCGGCAAAACGCTGATGAACTTTTTTGTCGAACCGAGCACGCGGACGCGTACCTCATTTGAGCTCGCCGCATTTCGCTTAAGCGCGGACGTGATCAATATTTCCGCGCCCTCCTCCAGCCTCACTAAGGGTGAAACACTCAAGGACACCGCGCGCAATCTCGAGGCGTTGCATGCCGATATTCTCGTCCTGCGCCACGGCTCCGCTGGCGCACCACAGTTTCTCGCAAATCGACTGAAAGCGAGCGTGATCAACGCCGGCGACGGCGCACACGAGCACCCCACACAGGCGCTTCTGGATCTTTACACGATCCGCGAACGCAGAGGGAAAATCGCGGGGCTAAACGTTGCGATCATCGGCGACATTTTGTTCAGCCGCGTGGCACGCTCGAATATCTTCGGTCTGCTAAAGCTCGGCGCGCGCGTGACACTGGTCGGGCCGAGCACCCTCGTGCCGCGCGAGTTTGAAAAACTGGGCGTCGAAGTTTCACACAAGATCGATGAAGTACTGCCGAGAGCCGATCTGGTAAATCTTTTGCGGATTCAGCACGAACGTCAGCGCAGGGAATATTTTCCTGGGCTAGGTGAATACATCCGCTTGTTTGGCCTGACCAAAGAACGCGCAAAACTTTTGAAGCCGGATTGTCTGATTATGCATCCCGGCCCCATTAACCGCGGCGTCGAAATCGACAGCGACGTCGCTGACGGACCGCAAAGCGTCATTCTCGACCAAGTCACCAACGGTCTCGCTGTTCGCATGGCCGTTCTCTATCTGTGCGGGGGAATTTCGGTATGACCAGTCTGGCGCAAGCGGGTGGGGGGGGCACACTCATTCTGAGTGCTGGTGATCGCATCTTGCGATCACCAGCTTTTACGTCAGCTCAAAAATCGGCCTTGGCGGCAAAGTCAGAGAAAAGTTCGTCGCCGCAGGATGCGGCGACCAGCACGCTGCAAGCGTGCGCTCCCCAGACATGAGCGCGACGATCATTCGCAACGGACGCGTGATCGATCCCGCAAACAAGCGAGATGAAATTGCTGACCTTTGCATCGCTGGCGGAAAAATCGTCGCCTCCAAATCCAAAATCCGAAATCAGAAATCCGAAAGCGAAGAGATCGACGCAAAAGGTCTGATCGTGGCGCCCGGTTTACTTGACATGCACGTGCACTTGCGGGAGCCGGGATTCAGTCATAAGGAAACGATCGAGTCAGGCGCGCACGCGGCTGCAGCCGGGGGATTTACCACGGTTGTTTGTATGCCGAACACTGCGCCAGTCGCGGATAATCCCAGTACCATCGCGTGGATCAGAGACCGAGCAGCGGCCGTCGCATGCGTAAACGTTTTGCCGACAGGCGCGATTTCAAAAAATCTGGCCGGCGAAGAGCTCGCGCCGATCGGTTCACTCGCGCAGGCAGGCGTGATTGCGATCACGGACGACGGTCACTGCATTCAAAATCACGAGCTGATGCGGCGCGCGGTCGAGTATGCGCGCATGGTCGATCTGCCCGTGCTCGATCATTGTCAGGATTACAATCTGGTCGGCAACGGCGTGGTGCACGAAGGCTATTGGAGCACACTGCTCGGTCTGCCGGGCTGGCCGGCAGCGGGCGAGGAAGTGATGGTGATGCGCAACATTTTACTCGCGGAACTTTGCAATCATCACATTCATTGCCAGCACCTCACCACGGCGGGCAGTGTGCGCTTGTTGCGTGAAGCGCGGACGCGCGGGGTGAAGATCAGCGGCGAAGTTTGCCCGCATCACATCGCGTTGACCGAGGAGGCGATCCAAAATTTCGACACGCACTACAAAATGAATCCGCCGCTGCGATCGCAGGAGGACGTTGATGCGCTGCTGGAAGGAATCGCCGACGGAACACTCTCGGTCCTATGCTCCGATCACGCGCCGCACGCCGATTTCGAAAAGGAAGTGGAATTCGATGCAGCGCCGTTTGGCATCATCGGACTGGAGACCGAGCTCGGATTATTTATTGATCTGCTCGTGAACAAGCACGGCAAGATCGATATCGCCCGTTTGATCGAGATGTACACAGTCGAACCGGCGCGTTTGTTAAAGATTGATGCCGGTACGCTATCGGCCGGCGCGCGAGCTGACGTAACGCTGATCGATCCGGAACTGGAGTGGACAATCAGGATTGATCAGTTTCAATCTGCCTCGCGCAATTCACCATTCGACGGCTGGAAACTCAAAGGCCGCGCGGTGCGGACCATTGTCGGAGGAAAAACCGTTTGGAACTTGTAACCCGTCATTCCGAGCGAAGTCGAGGAATGACAGAGGAAATTATCCGAGATATCCGCCGTGGATGTAGCTTTCCAGATGGGCGATCGCGGCTTGCTGGCAGGAAATGACGTGCTTGACCAGGTCGCCGATGGAAATCACGCCCACAACCTTGTCGCCATCGAGCACTGGCAGATGTCGGATATGCTTGTCCGTCATGATACGCAGACATTCATCGACGCCTTCGCGCGGATTTGTCGTGGACACGGTGGTTGACATGATCTCGGCCACCTTCGTTTCGCGAGAGCGCTTGCCTCGCAGGACTATCTTGCGCGTGTAATCGCGTTCGGAAATGACGCCAACCAGCCGCTCCTCCTTGACTACCAACAGCGCACCGACATTCTTCGCGTCCATCAGTTGGATTGCTTCGAAAACCGTTGCATCTGGCGAAATCGAGAAAACCTCGCGGCTCTTTTGATTCAGAATCGCGCGGATGCTGCCACTCACGTCCATAAGCGAGGTCTCAGGATAGACCCACACCGGGTAGCCACGCAAAGCAATTCTGGCGGTCAGCGGTCCAAGCACCCTCGCGATCGAAATTCGGCCAATCGTACCATCGCCACACTTGGGCGTCGATAGATCAGAAGTTCAAATTCGCATTTGTTGCGTTTTGGGCAGGAGAGAGAGAATACTGAAAAGGTGCATTTGGCTTGGCGATTTAAAGAGCGCGCGGGCGGCGTTGGCAAAAAAAAGCGGCCTTCGACGAGGCATGCACAGCCCGATTTCATGTCCATCGGAGCCCACAAAAGTGGAACGACATGGCTTTATCAGCAGCTCGACGCCCATCCGGATTTCTGGATGCCGCCTGTAAAGGAACTGCATTATTTTGATCAACTGAGCAGGGTCCAACACTCGGCCCCTCCACGCTTCCGAGACGAGCGCGATCTTCATTTCTTTGAAAACCTGAACGCCCTCAGTGCCAAAACGCATGTGGACCTCGAGAATTACGGCCTACTGTTCGAACCCAAGGCATCGCTTCTCTCCGGTGACATTTCCCCAAACTACTCGACGCTGAGTAGCAAACTCATACGCCAAATCGTCGGATATTTCCCACACTTAAAGGTGATCTTCCTTGCGCGTGATCCAGTGCAGAGATTCTGGTCGCACTTATCGATGGAAGTATATTACCGACAGATTAAGCCCTTTGACGCGACCAATATCGACGAAGTCCATCGGAATTTGCTCCGCCGAGGAATGCATTTGCGTTCGTACCCGAGCACGGTCGTCGCGCGGTGGAAATGGTACATTCATCCAGACCGGTTTCGCGTCTATTTCTTTGATGATCTGCAAAGAAATCCCACTGAACTGCGACGATCCATTCTCGACTTCCTCGGTGCGGATCCGGATAAGCCAATCGACGAGTTAAGAGCGAATTACAACAGCTGGGGCGGGATGGAAAAGCTGCCGCTGACCAGCCAGGTGCGGTCGCATCTGGCTCACTTTTTCAAAAAAGAACTGAAAGCATGCGCAGCGCGTTTGGGTGGACCAGCCAAAGCATGGCCGGCGCGCTACGGTTTTTGATTGCGCATTTCTCGTAGGTACGGACGGAGCGCTGCGCCGTCCGGACATCGCAGCGGGATGTCCCTAGCCTTCTGCTGCTTGTTTCGCCCGGGCGCGATTCGCCTGAAGCTCAGCAAGATGCTTTTCCGACCAGCGACAAAGCGCGTGCAACGGCTCAATCAAGGTCCGGCCCAATCTCGTCAGTGAATATTCCACTTTCGGCGGCACGACTGGATGCACTTTACGTTGCACGAGGCCGTCGCGCTCGAGACTACGCAGAGTCTGCGTAAGCATTTTTTGCGAAATCCCACCGATCGCGCGTTGCAGTTCTGCATAACGCATCGTGCCCCGCGCAAGGATCTGAATCACAAGCGCCGTCCATTTGTCGGCAATCCGCTCGAGCACAAGTCGTGACGGGCATTGCGGTTCCAAGACTGATGGAGGAGAAGACGTTTTGGGCATGCCTGCTTGTACTCCAAGCGCCAGCGGAGAGCAACATCCCAAATGATATGTATGGATCGGATTGGCCTGTAGTTGACGAATGGATTGGCAAGTTCGAAATTTCTCATCGTATGATGACAACGACAAATTTGGAACGGGCTGCGCGCCCAGAATTCTTGTTTGGCGAAGCAAATTCAGAGGGCCGCTCGGCTAATCAAATGACAACCCCGAAAGCTTTCGGGGCTGATGCGGCGCTTTTAGACGAATACTCGCGCGCAGTGGTCAGCGCGGTTGAGCGCGTCGCGCCTTCCGTGGTGAACATCGAAGTCCAACAACGAGGCAAAAATCAGCGGCGCGACAACGGCGGAAACGGCTCGGGATTTATGATTACTCCCGATGGTTTCATTTTAACCAATAGCCATGTCGTCCACGCGGCAACGCGCATCATCGTGAATCTCTCGGGCGGCCGCGATTATCCGGCACAGCTCATTGGCGATGATCCAGAAACCGATCTGGCAGTGATCCGAATCGATGCGCCGCAGTTAGTTCACGTGCGCCTGGCCGATTCCGAAGGCTTGCGGGTTGGCCAGCTCGCGATCGCAATCGGCAATCCATTCGGCTTTCAAGCAAGCGTGACCGCCGGTGTGATCAGCGCGCTCGGGCGCTCAATGTATTCGCAATCGGGTCGTTTGATCGACAACATCATTCAGACCGACGCCGCACTGAATCCGGGCAATTCCGGCGGGCCGCTGGTCAACTCCGCGGGCGAAGTAATCGGCGTGAACACGGCGATGATTCGCCCCGCCCAGGGCATCTGCTTTGCGATTGCGAGCAACACAGCCAGGCTTGTCGCTGGATGGCTAATCCGGGACGGAAGAATCCGACGCAGCTACATCGGTGTCGCCGGTCAAAATGTGCCGCTGCATCGGCGCGTGGTTCGGTTTTATAATTTACCGCTCGAAACAGGCGTGCTCGTTGTCTCCATTGAGAAGAACAGTCCGGCTGAACCCGCTGGATTGCGAGAGGGCGATCTCATTGTGGCGTTCAATGGCCAGCCGATTGGGAGCGTGCACGATCTGCACAAGATTTTGGTCGGCGAACAAATTGGCGTTAGCGCCAGTCTCACGGTCATTCGGCAGACTGAAAAACTGGAGCTAACCATTCTACCCGCTGAATCGCGCTAACTGGGGCGAAATGCTGCAGCGTCCTCGACAGCGCGGCGTGATCTCCTTACCATTCATCCTTCTTGATGAAAATTCTGGTCATTGGCAGCGGCGGCCGTGAACACGCGCTCGCGTGGAAACTCCGACAATCTCCACATGCAGACCGGATTTTCTGCGCGCCGGGAAACGCCGGCACTGCCGACGTTGGTGAGAATGTCGCGATTCCCGTGAGTGATTTGGGGGCGCTCGTTCGGTTCGCCAAGGAAAATCATGTCGGTTTAACAGTGGTTGGTCCAGACGATCCGCTTGCTGCGGGAATTGTCGATCTGTTCACTGCTGAAAAATTGCGCGCGTTTGGTCCGACCAAATCGGCGGCACGCATCGAGGCGTCTAAAATTTTCGCGAAAGAGCTGATGCGCGCGCAGGAAATCCCCACTGCCGAAGCGCGCACATTTTCCGATAGCGGCGAGGCGCTGCGTTATTGCGAGCAAGTTAAATTTCCCGTCGTGATCAAGGCGGACGGCCTCGCGCTTGGCAAAGGCGTAATCGTTGCAACCGATCTTACTACAGTGCAATCCACGATCAATGAGATGATGAATGAACGCCGGTTCGGCGACGCAGGCCGGCGCATCGTCATCGAGGAATTTTTGTGCGGTACGGAATGTTCGCTGCACGCGCTAGTCGACGGAAAAAATTATCTTCTGTTGCAATCGGCCCGCGATCACAAGCGTGCGCTGGACGGCGATCAGGGTCCGAACACGGGCGGGATGGGCGCCTTCAGCCCTGCCAATAATTGGGACAGCAAGTTGCAATCTCGGTTCGAGACGGAGATCATGCAGCCCCTGCTGCGTGGTTTCCTCCAACAGGGAATCCAATTTCGCGGACTTCTTTATCCGGGCTTGATCATCACCAGCGAAGGCGCGCGCGTACTGGAATTCAATTGTCGTTTCGGCGACCCGGAGACGCAGGCGCTTTTGCCCCGAATGAAATCGGATTTGCTGCCGCTCCTAGAAGCGACGATCGATGGAAGAATCGCGGCTTGTTCAATCGAATGGGATACGCGCGCTGCGGTGACCGTCGTGCTCGCGTCTGGCGGTTATCCAGGCAAATACGAAACCGGAAAAACGATTTCTGGTCTCGAAGAGGCAGCAAAGCTCAGAGATGTTCAGATTTTTCACGCGGGAACCAAACGTGCCAATGGCGAAGTCAAGACTTCAGGCGGTCGCGTCCTCGCAATCACGGCGCTTGGGGAAACCATTGAAGACGCGCGCGAACGCGCCTACGAAGCCGCTGCGCGCATCCATTTCGAGAACTGTCATTACAGGCGCGACATTGCTCTGAGTGCTGTTGCGGCTAACATCGACCAATTACCGTGATGTCTCGATTTCTACAGGCAATGTTTGCCATCTCACTTTTCGCTGTGAATCTCGGCGCGCAATCGCCGGCGCAATCGTCGCCTTCACCAGCGCCATCAGGAAAGATGCCGCCAACGCAGTCGAAATCGCCTGCAGCGCCAGCGGCTTCGCCGTCGGCCACGCCGACTACGGAAGATTTGGTCAATTCGTTAGGTCCAGCCGATCTACAGGCGGTCATCACGCTGCTGAAAAGTAATTTCACGGATCCAGACGCAATCACCGACACGGAGCTGAATCGGGCAACCGTCGAAGGACTGCTCGTGCGGCTGCCGCGCGGCGTAATGCTTTTGCCCGGCAAGGAAAACCCATCGCCCGGACCGCCAAGCGCTTTTTACAGCGAGGTCATCGCAGGAAGTATCGGGTACCTGCGTCTTGGGTCGTTGAACAGCACGAATCTTCAAGCCTTTGACAAAACTCTCAGCAATTTCACCGGCAAAAAGATGAACGCGCTTATCGTCGATCTTCGTGCCAGTCAGGCAACGGATGATTTGCCGTTGGCTGTGGAATTTGCGAAGCGCTTTTGCCCGAAAGGGAAAGCGATTTTAACTTTGCGCAAGCCAGCTGGACGTCAGGATCGCGTATTTAATTCTGATCGTGATCCGGTATTTCGCGGCCTGGTGATGGTGCTGGCCGATGGCGATACAGCCGGCGCGGCCGAAGCAATCGGCGCTGCACTGCGTTTTTACGACAAGGCGCTGGTCATGGGACAACCGACCGCGGGTCGCGCGGCGGAATACTCAGATTTACCATTGCCGAATGGCAAACTTCTGCGTCTTGCCGTGGCTGAAATGATTTCGCCTGATGGGCGTTCATTATTTCCGGAGGGAATAAAGCCGGACTTGCCTGTCGAAATGTCGTTGGCTGAGAAGCGGCAGATTTTTCAACTGAGCGGCGAAAAGGGAATGAGCCCGTTTGTTTACGAAGCGGGCCGACCGCATATGAACGAAGCAGCGCTCCTGGCCGGAACCAATCCCGAGGTGGAAGCAGCGGAAGCAGCGCAGCAACGCCGTGGACGCGCGCCCGAAAAGCAGGCGCCGCACGATCCAGTCTTGCAACGCGCGCTGGATGTGATCACCTCGCTGGAGGTTTATCAAAAAAGATAGGCTCGGGTTCGTTCATCTGAGTTGACGAGATCCCTCGACTTTGCTCAAAATGACGGGGACGTGACACCGCTTGAAGAACGCATCGGTTACAAATTCCGCAATTCGCTATTGCTGGCTGAAGCGCTTACACACCCAAGCCTCGGTCACGAGGCGCAACGTTATCATTTCGATTATCAGCGCCTGGAATTTTTGGGAGACGCCGTTCTCCAACTCGTAATTACCGAATATTTGTTTCAACATTTTCGAATCGAAGCCGAAGGACAACTGACCAAATTGCGTTCGCGGCTGGTGTCTCGCGAAGCATTGAGGATGCATGCCGCCGCGCTCGGCCTCGGGCATTACATTTTGATGGGACGCGGCGAAGAAGCCAGCGGTGGCCGGGAACGAACATCCACATTGGCTGATGCATTCGAAGCGCTAATCGGCGCGCTTTATCTCGACGGCGGCCTCGAGGTGGCCAAGAATTTCATCTTGGCGCAGACCAGTGCTGATCTTGAGGAGCTTGCGGAAAAGCCGGTGGACATTAATCCCAAAGGCGATCTTCAGGAGTTGTTGCAAAGCATATCACCGCACAGTCCGGGATATGAGTTGGTCTCGCAGACTGGGCCGGAACATGAAAAGACGTTTGTCTCGCAGGTTGTCTGGGAGGGAATTGTTCTTGGCCAGGGCACTGGCCGCAGCAAAAAACAGGCAGAGACCGCGGCTGCCCTCGAAGCGCTGAAATTGAAACTCTGGGAAAAAGAACGCGAAAGAGAAAGCGCCTGAGATTCATGTAGCGGGGACGAACTGCGGAGCCGTCCGTGGTTCGGCCGTCGTTCGCGCCTCACCCATTCGAATGGAATGCCTGAGCGCGTCGAGATTTTTGCCGGGAGGCAACGTCCACCGAAAGTGTTGCGAAATCGACTCAGTCACAAAATTCTTCGCCCGCGTAATCGCCTCTTCCAGCGACAGGCCGGACGCAATACCGGCGGTAATCGCCGCTGAATAGGTGCAACCAGTTCCGTGCGTTGCGACGCCGCGGACGAATGGCGCCGAGAACTCGATAACTTTTCCATCGATGAAAAGAAGATCGACGGCGTCCCTGCCTTGGAGATGACCCCCTTTGAGAAGGATTGCGGTTCCAAATTTTTTCTCCAGCTCGTTCCCGGCACGATGCATCGCTTGCCGATCTTTGATTTCCGTTCCGAGCAACCGCTCTGCTTCATTGAGATTTGGCGTAATCAAGCTGGCGAGCGGAAATAACTTCTTCTCGTAAGCGTAGAGGGCCGCTGGTCCAAGAAGCATATCACCGCTCGTGGCGACAATGACCGGATCGATCACAATTGGAATGCGTTGCGCAGACCTTCGGCCTTTGCCCCTTATCGCCTTCGCCACAGCAAAAATGATTTCCGCGGAGCACAGCAGGCCCGTCTTGATCGCGTCGATCGGGAAATTTCTAACCAGCACTTCGATTTGCTCGCCAATAATTTCCGCGCTCACCGGCTCAATCCCCGAAACTTTTCCTGGAATTTCCGCCACAACGCAGGTGACGGCGGTCAACCCATAAACATCGAGAGCGAAAAACGTCTTCAGGTCGGCCTGAATGCCAGCGCCAGCGCTGCTGTCCGAGCCTGCGATGGTTAGCGCGACAGGCGACGTTCGAAATTGGCCCTGGGTGTTCTTCTTTGAAACGGCACGCCTCCGGCGCGCCCGGCGGTCGCGCCCTACCATTTACGCGCCGTTCCCGTCGTTGCCGATTGCTTCGACCGGACAGCCTTCCATCGCTTCTTTGCAGAGTCCTTCTTCGTCAGGCGTCTCTGGCTGTTTATAGACGTAGGAATGGCCGCCGTCATCGTTTCGCTTGAAATTGCCGGGTGCCGTTTCGCGACACAAATCGCAGTCGATGCATTGATCATCTACATAAAACTTGCCGGATACGTTCTCGGCGTATTTGTTTGCGGCATCGGCCATGATCTTTTCCCGTAAAAAGTGAAGTGGAACGTTAGAAGGAAACGCTCGCTACGCAATCAATTTGGCCGCTGAGGAGCTTGCGCGCAACCCTCACGCCCAGTTGCCGCGTTAAGTCGCCTGCTCGCGAATCCGTTCGGAGTTGAAACCTCGCAGCCGAAAGCCCACTATCACTCGATTCTTGGTAGTCTTAACCAATCTGCTGATTCCGCGATTTAAAGGTTCAATGCCCCACCTATCCCTGCCTGATGAAAAAAGAAGCTGCTAAAAGTCTCCGGGTTTTCGCCATTGAACTGGCCGTGTATTCGGTTCTGGTCATTTGCTATTTCTTCTTGGTTCTTAATCTCTTGGGGAACTGGCTGTATCGGCTCGAAGCGCAACATCGCTATACTTATGCCGGCGTCGCCATTCTGCTCATCGCCGGCCAGGCCGTTGTCCTGGACACGGTGACGACGCTTTTGTTTCGCCTCCTCCGGGGCCGCTGGAAATAACTAATGTTTTTCCCAATCTCCCACGCGCACATCAACCCGATTTATCTCGCGGTTGTCGGATTTGTCATTGGCATCCTGGGCGGATTCTTTGGCGTCGGCGGAAGTTTCATTGCCGGCCCGGCGCTGCGCTTGATGGGAGTGGATTGGAATTACGCGGTTGGAACGGACCTGGCGCATATCGTTGGCAAATCGATAGTAGCGGCAAAGCAGCACCGCGCGCTGGGCAATGTCGATCTCAAACTGGGATTCATCATGGCATTTGGAACGATTGCCGGCGCCGAATGTGGCGCGCAGTTGATTCAGGCGCTAAAGCGCGCCGGCAACGTGAACATAGTAGTCAGCTATGTCGCGATCGTCGTCTATTTTGGCATCGCCGTATTCATGCTCTGGGAGAGCCGAAAAACGCTGCGATCGGTCAGAGGCCGATCACAGCGCGGGCTGGTCAAAGGTGCAAAGTCAAAAAAAGACCACTCCGCATTCAGCCCTGTCACGCGGAATATTCAACGGCTGAAAATTTGGCCGATGATCACACTGCCCACCTCAGGCATACGAATTTCGTTCTGGACCATTCTTGTGGTCGCCTTTGTTGGGGGCGTCTTCAGCGGTTTTCTTGGGGGCGGCGCAGGTTACATCCGTATGCCTTCGATGGTTTACGTGCTGGGAATACCCACCCATCTCGCAGTGGGAACAGATCTTTTCGAGATCGTCATTTCCGCCAGTTATGGAACGATTAGCCACGCGATCAAAGGCAACGTGGATATTCTGATCGCGCTTGTAATGCACACAGGCGCGGCTATTGGCGCGCAAATTGGCGCAGTCGCGACACAATATTTTGCCGGCCCGAAAATCCGTCTTGCGTTTGTCCCCCTGCCATTGATCGGCGCGGCCATCGTGATTTACACGCTCTTGACCGGCCACAAACTTTAGCAATGAAAATTTTAATTTGCAGCGATGGAACGGCATCGGCTGAGCGGGCTATCCACCTTGCAGGGTTATTGGCCGGTCCACTCAAGGCCCAGACCACGCTGCTTGGAGTTGCGGAAACATCGCAGAACGAAGGTCCCCTGCGGGAAACCCTTCAAGAGCAGGCGCACTCCCTCCAGGGACGCGGCGTATCGGTGGATATCATCGTGCAATCTGGCGAGCCGGTGCGTCAGATTACCGACCAAACCTCAAAAGCCGAGTATGATTTGGTCGTCATTGGTGCGCGCTGGACTGGAGCGACCGGGCATTACTGGCGCTCAGTAAAGACTTACGAAGTAATCAAATCTATCCAACCTCCGGTGCTGGTAGCCATTGGCGAATCCAAAGAATTGACGCGTTTCCTAATTTGCACAGGCGGAAAAGAATTCATCGAGCAAGCCGTGCAATTCACCGGCAGGCTGGCCGCCGCCTTGAACGCTTCCATCACATTACTGCATGTAATGGCTGAGCCGCCCGCCATGTACGCCGACCTGGTCCGCATGGAAGAGAATGTCCATCAACTACTCGAATCGAAATCAGAGCTCGGAACAAATCTGCGCCGGCAAAGAAGAGAACTCGAACGCCTTGGTGTCTCCGCTGAAGTGCGGCTTCGGCACGGGATTGTGATCGATCAAGTTTTCGACGAAGTGCGCGAGGGCAATTACGATTTGATTGTGACCGGAACATCACAAGCGCGTGGACTGCTTCGCCACTACATCATGGGTGATTTGACTCGCAGTATCTTGAATCGCGCCAGTGTGCCAGTGCTCGTCGCGCGCGCCGGCCGGGCCAAACCCGGTCGGACTATCTGGAAAGCATTCAAGGGATTATTCGGCGAACGGTAACACGCGCTCTGGGTCGCTGAAAACTCCAGAACGCCGTTAACTCCCTCGATGGAAGCACCTGAGCAACCAACTCTGCGCAGCTCACGGGTGCGGCGCTGGCTCGGGCATCTTTTTCGCGAATGGACGATTGAAAGCTGGCGACCGATTGCTCCAGCTTTTGCCAAACCCGAGCCTTCAAAGTGGAACGATGCGCAGGTCACACTCGCCTGGCTTGGTCACGCGACAGTGCTTATCAACTTTTTCGGCATCAAAATTCTCACCGACCCAGCGCTCTTCCCGCGCATCGGAATTCGCCTGCCGGGATTCACCATCGGTCCGAAACGATTGACCGCGCCCGCGCTCGAGTTTCGTGAGCTGCCAAGGATCGATCTTGTCCTGCTTTCGCATGCGCACTTTGACCATTTCGATCTGCGAACGCTCCGTTGTTTTGACGAAAACACGAGTGTGATCAGTGCTCGTGCTACGAGCGATTTATTAAGACGAACGCGGTTCCGTGACGTCACTGAGCTCGATTGGGGCGAAGCGAAGATTTTCACGACTGCTGCCGGCAAGATCGATATTAGCGCCTTTCCTGTGAAACACTGGGGCGCACGCAAGCGGCATGACGACTATCGCGGCTACAATGGTTATCTGCTCGAGTCCCGCGGAGGCGGGAGGCGGCGGATCATTTTCGCCGGCGATACCGCATTGACAGACAGCTTCGCCGAACTGCGGCGATACGGAGCAATCGATGTCGCGATCATGTCGATTGGCGCTTACAACCCTTGGATACGCTCACATTGCACGCCCGAGCAGGCAATCGAAATGGCAAGCGCGGCAGGCGCGCGCTTCATCATGCCAGTTCATCACCAAACATTCCGGCTCAGCTTCGAGCCATTGCGAGAACCAATTGAACGCTTCACCGCCGCGTTGAGCAAAACTCCCGAGCGAATTGCGCTGCGTGAAATCGGCGACACATTTGTCCTGGCGCTGTAGCAGCGCTTGTGCCCAGCGCCGGTGGATGCAATGTTTTGCCCGCTCCGCGCCGACGTAGCTCAGCTGGTAGAGCAGCGGTTTCGTAAACCGCAGGTCACGGGTTCGAATCCCGTCGTCGGCTCAGCCTTCGCAATGACCAATTTGTCCAGACCACCCCACTCCGTCTCGATCATCGTTCCTACTTTGAACGAAGAGGAAAATATCGTGCCGCTGGTTGCGCAAATCACTGCGTGCGCTGTTCCTTTTCGGGAAATTTTGTTCGTCGATGATCATTCGACCGATGCCACTCGCGAGGAGATCCGGGCTCTGGAGAAGAGTCAACCAATTCGCCTAGTCGAACAAGACGGCGCAGGACTCGGATTAGCCAGCGCGATTATGTCTGGCGCCCGCGCCGCCCGAGGGGAAATTCTTCTGGTGATGGATGCAGACCTGAGTCATCCACCTGAGCAGATCAAAGATTTATAGGCGCCACTGTTCGCTGGCAGCGCCGACCTGGTGGTTGGAAGCCGGTATGTGAAAGGCGGGTCCACACCTGGCTGGCCGATGTGGCGCCGGATCATGTCCCGAGCGGGCGCTGGGCTGGCTTATCCGCTTACCGGTCTGCACGATTCGATGTGCGGGTTTTTCGCTATCGGCCGTTCTCGGCTCCTGGAGTTGGCGCCACACACCAGCGGTTTTAAAATTGTCTTCGAGACGATTGTGCGCGGCGGCGACACGCTGCGCGTACAGGAAATTCCCATTGCTTTTCGCGACCGCGCACGCGGGAAATCGAAAATGTCATTCAGCGTCGCGCTGCGATTTTTTCTCCGCTGGCTGCGCGCGATGTTTCAGTACGTCGCGCGCGGCGCACGTCCCAGTGGAAACGCTGCAAAACTCGCCCGCACAACGGAGGCCTTACATCAAGAGGCCCCAGGAAAGTAGGGCTGACGCGTCGCGCCAAACGCGGCTGGAGCTGTCGCCCAGCACAACAACGATCACATCTTTGCCGGGGCGCGTGCCGCTTGCGATCAGACATTTGCCCGCAGCATCGGTGTAACCAGTCTTCATCCCGTTACAGTACGGTACTCGTCTGAGAAGTTTGTTCGTGTTTTCAAGTTCGCGCGTCCGGCCATTGGCATACCGAAAGATAAGCTGCGGAAGGCAAACGATCGACCGAATCGTGGGATTTGCATAAGCTGCACGCGCAATAATCGAGAGGTCTCGCGCCGTGGAGTACTGTCCGGGTATCGGCAAACCATTCGGATTTACAAAGTGAGAGTGCACAGCACCGAGTTGCTGGGCGCGTCTGTTCATGACCTCCGCAAACGCTTCGATGCTGCCTGCATTGTCCCGCGCCAGACATCGCGCGACGTCGTTGGGGCTTTTCACCAGCAGTGCTCGCAGAAGATCGATCCGCTGATATGTGTCGCCCGCTTTGATGTTCAATTTCACCGGCTCAGCCAGCGTATCCACCGGTTGAACCGTCACCGTCCGGTCCAGAAAACCGCTCTCGGCCACAATGAGCGCTGTGAGCAACTTTTGCGTGCTGGCTGGGACTCTTGTTTGGTCTGCATTTTTTTCGTACAATGTTTTGCCGCTGTTGGCGTCCACCACGATCACCGAGACTGCGCTGGTTTTCGGTATTCCTTCGGGAGTGTACTCAGTCGGCGCGGGGATTGATTCTTCGGTTTCTTTCGCCTTAGCGCGTTTCCGGTGCGATGCGGCATGAGTTGATTTGGACGCCTTTGTCTTATGAGTGGGAATGGACTCGCTATCGTCATCTTCTGCGTCCTTCGCTGTGACCGCTTTCGCTTTCCGAACCGGGCCGGAGATCCCGCTCGGCCGTACGGTCTGTGAGTCAGCAGCGTCCTGACTCCACGCGCTCAGTGCGAACACTGAGAGCAACCCCAAAAGGAAAAAGACTCGCTTGCCCCACATCATGGAGGAAGAATTAGCGATAAAACTTTTAGCTGCGCAAGCGTCCCGACGCATATCCGACAACGCAGCGACTACGATTTCGGCGCGCGGTCGATCAATTCGATCTCGTATCCTTCCGGCGCATCGATAAAGGCAATTTTTCCTGTGCCACTCGAATGCGGTCCGTCGGAAAGCGGATAACCTTTTGCCGCCGCCTCTTTCGCGAACTTTTCAAGGTCGTCGACTTCAAACGCGAGATGGGTGAGATCGGGACCGACCATTACGGGCCCGCTCTCGTCAAATTTGCAAATCTCAACTTCCTCGTCGCTGCCGGGCGCTTTTAAAAATACGAGCTGCGACCCGCGGCCGGAGGTTTGACGGCGAACCTCTTTAAGTCCGAGAACATCCCTGTAGAAAGAAACGGTTTTCTCCAAGTCGTGCACGCGGTAACGCGTGTGCAGTAGTTTCTTAACCATGCCTTACGGTACCGAGTGCGGATATCGATTCAAACTCGCTCTCTGGACAAAGCCGTTCAAACGGCTCTATTGCCGCGCGTCGCAGTGATCACTGGACCGGTGTCCAATGTTAATGAGAGTCAGTAGACTCGCTTTTTGTCATGTCGAGCGAAGTTTCCCGCAGTTGCGGGATTACTGATGTTTGAGACATCCAGAGATTTCTCGACTTCGGTCGCCGCTGCGACCTGCGCTCGAAATGACAGCGAAAAAGTTATGAAAAAAATCGGAATTCTTTTTGGACAGGAACACAGTTTCCCGCCGGCATTTGTCGAGCGCGTGAACCAGAAGACCGGCGGCAAGGATATCGCCGCTGAATTCGTCAGGATCGACAAGGTCATCCAGGGGGAACCGTGCGGTTACGACGTGGTGATCGATCGCATCTCGCAGGACGTGCCATTCTATCGAGCATGGCTCAAGAATGCCGCACTCACCGGCACCGCCGTCGTCAACAATCCGTTCTGGTGGAGCGCCGACGACAAATTTTTCAATAATGCGCTGGCTACGAAGATCGGCGTGGCAGTTCCGCGCACGGTGTTGCTCCCATCGCACCAGCTCCCTCCGGACACCAACGAAAAGTCCTTTCGGAATCTTGGTTATCCACTCGATTGGGAAGCGATTTTCAATTACGTCGGCTGGCCGGCGTTTTTCAAACCGTTCATCGGCGGGGGATGGAAGAACGTCTATCGATTGCACAATCGCGAAGAATTTTTCCGCGCTTACAACGACACTGGCCAACTGGTGATGATGCTGCAGGAGGAAATTAAGTTCGACATGTATTTCCGCTGCTACTCAATCGATCAGCGCCACGTCCGTATCATGCCGTATGAGCCGCGGCATCCATTTCATTTGCGTTATCAGACTGAATGGCACGCGCCAAAAGAGATTCTGCAAAAAGTCGAGGAGGGCGTGCTCCGATTGAATCAGTTTCTCGGCTACGACCTGAACACAGTAGAGTTCGCGATGCGGGACAGCGTGCCAGTGGCGATCGATTTTTGCAATCCTGCGCCCGATTGCGAAGCGGCCTGGATTGGCCAAGCCAATTTCGAATGGGTCGTCGAAGCAATTTCAGAAATGGCCATTCGGAAAGCGCGTGAGCACGTGCCTGGCCGCGACAACCTGAGCTGGGGCAAGTTTTTGCAAGCCGCGGTAACAAAGTGTTCGCTGAGCGACCTGGCGTAGCACCGACAACCGGCAATCGTCCGCAGATTACGCAGATTGTCGCAGAGTAAAGGCAGAAGCGCTTTGGGTTTGGAAATAATCTGTGTAAATCTGCGAAATCTGCGGATGTTTTTCTTCCGCTGTTCATGAAGGAGCACACATTTACCCTCGGCATTGAAGAAGAATTCGCGATCGTCGATCCGGAGACGCGCGAGCTGCGGTCGCACATTCAGGAAATCCTCGAGGGCGGCAAGATCATGCTCAAAGAGCAGATCAAACCGGAGATGCACCAGTCCGTCGTCGAGCTCGGCACTGAGATTTGTGATTCCATCGAGCACGCGCGCACGCATGTGATTGATCTTCGCAGCAAACTGGCTGATCTCGCGGCCAAGGCTGGACTAAAAATCGCATCCGTCGGCACACATCCGTTTTCCCACTGGCGCGACCAGCACATCACCGAAGGCGAACGTTACCAGCAGATCATTGAAGACATGCAGTTGCTGGCGCGTGCGAATCTCATTTTTGGTTTGCACGTGCACGTTGGCATCCCCAATCGCGAAATGGCAATCCACGTGATGAATCAGGCGCGCTATTTCTTACCGCATCTTTACGCGCTCTCGGTTAACTCGCCGTTTTGGGTCGGCGAACACACCGGACTGAAAGGTTACCGACTGAAGGTGTTTGAGCGTTTTCCCCGCACAGGCATTCCCGACGCGTTCGAATCGCTTTCTGAGTACGAAGACTACTGCAAGCTGCTGGTGAAGACCGGCTGTATTGACAATCCGAAGAAAATCTGGTGGGACATACGGCTGCATCCGTTTTTCGACACATTGGAGGTGCGCGTGTGCGACGCCCAAACCCGCGTGGACGACACACTCGCCATCGCAGCGTTGATTCAGGCTATCGTTGCGAAGCTCTTTAAGCTACATCATCAAAACATCACTTTCCGGATTTACCGGCGCCGGCTTCTGGATGAGAACCGCTGGCGCGCGGCCCGGTATGGCATCGATGGAAAGCTAATCGATTTCGGCAGGGAAACGGAAGTGGAGGAACGCAGCTTACTCAACGAACTGCTCGAGTTCGTGGCCAGTGAGGTGGACGAGTTCGGCACGCGGCGCGAGATGGCGCACATCGAGCGGATCATGAACGAAGGCACCGGAGCGGACCGACAACTGGCCGTCTGGGAACGCACGCAAGATATGACTGCTGTAGTCGATCACATCGTCGCGGAAACGTACGAAGGTTTAACGCCAGCGCAGTAAGCCCGGGACTGTATTTTTGCGTTAGGTTGTGACTGTGCGCACAACGGGTAAAATCAGGGAAATAGTTATCGGTTCAATGGTGACGAAGTCATGATTGGTACAGGCATACTCAAAGGAATGGCTGTGACGGCACGGAACTTTGTCGGAAGTTATTTCGACAAGGAACGGCTGATTACGGTGCAGTATCCAGAGGAGCGCATTCCGCTGCCGGAGAATTACCGCAACTTTCCGATTCTAATTTACGATGGCGAGGATTCGCAAGCTGGCCTGCGCTGTGTGGCATGCAAAATTTGCGAGAAAGAATGTCCGCCGCAGTGCATCTACATCGTCAAGAGCGACGACAAAAAGCCCGATTACATGGGCAAGCCGCAGTTTTATCCGAAGGTCTTCGATATTGATATCTCAGTTTGCATGAGCTGCCAGATTTGCGTCGAAGTTTGCCCGTTTGAAGCGATCAAGATGGACAAGGAATTTGAGCTAAGTAAGCGCGAACGCTTTAATCATCTGCTCTCGCGGAAGGAGGATTTGTCCAAGCCTAACGAGTATTACCACAAAATTCACCCTGTCGAAGCTGCAGCCGTGGACAAAAATCTGGCTGACGCAGCGGCAGCGGCTGAAGCGAAGAAGAGAGCCGCAGCCGAAGCGGCGGCCAAGGCCGCGGCGGCAAAGGCAGCCGCAGCGGCATCAACGCCCACGTCGGAATCGCCTTCAGCGAGTTGATCGGCGCGCCCGGCGGTCGCGCCCTACCAACACAGGGCGTCTTGCAATCGCAAATCGCAAATCTAAAATCAGAAATCCGATTGCCAGGGTGGCGAAATCGGCAGACGCGCCAGATTTAGGATCTGGTGGAGAAATCCTTAGGGGTTCGAGTCCCCTCCCTGGCATTTTTCGATAAGGCAAGCAACAGGCAGTCCTGTGCCATTCAAATACACAGTGCTGAAAGCTGAGCGTTGATCGGCACTCCCTGCGAAGGAACATGCTCAGCGAGCACCGCGAATGTGAGACTAAAGTCCCATAGCCTTTTTCTATGTTTTGCCACAACCTTGTGCCGTGCGAAAGTGGAGCCCCTTTATTGTCTGCCTGCTTGATGATGACCCTTCTGTGTTAAAGGGCTTGGCGCGTCTCTTCGAGTCAGCCGATTTGCATCTGGAAACGTTTAGCAATCCCGAGACGTTTCTTGGCTATGCGCGTACTCATCGCCCACAGGTTGCGTTGATTGATGTTTGCATGCCGCAGATGAGCGGGTTGGAAGTACAATCTCAGCTCCGGAAAATTTCGCCTTCCACGCGCGTTATCGTCTTCACCGGAAACGATGATCCACTCGTTCGTTCCACTGCCTTGAACGCCGGGGCTCTGGCTTTCCTCACCAAACCTTTTGATGATGAGGAACTCCTTACCTCCGTGCGACTGGCGTTCGCTTCGGCGACATGAAATTATCAGGTGCAATCTGGTTTAGGCGCCTTGCTCACCCCTAAAACAACCGAATTAGCAGGTCTTGTAGGTCATCGTGCGACCAAACTCATCTACGGTCGTGGCAGGCAACGCACTCGACCTGACATAGGTCTAAAGTCCAATAGTCTGGACAACGTGTGCCGATTAAACTAGATCGTTTGCTGACCGCCATGCCACTCTCTTCGAGCGAATTGGCTGCGATAGAGCGGCCGCCGACTAATTGCAAGGTCTTTGCGCACACGCGTTGGGACGCGATCCCGGTTGCCGTCGCTCTTTTACACTGTGTTTACTTTTTCGGGATGTTTTATCTTTTCCCGCGCCTGCCGCTTTGGGTGATGCTCATTCTCGGTTTTATCTATTCGGTGAGCATCTCCTGGAATATCAACGGCATTTCCCATAACTTCATTCACAATCCCTATTTCCGTTCGGCGATGCTGAATCGCCTGTTCAGCATCGTGGAATCAGTCACGGTTTGCTTCGGACAGGTTTTTTACGAGTGCATTCACATGCAGCATCACAAGGGAAACGCCGACCGCCCGGACGAGCACGGCGAGACCGTCGATTGGATTTCCATTTACAAGCATGGCCACGATGGCGAAGCCGAGGGTGCATTCAAATATACGTTCTTGAGTTTTTTCCGTGAAGATCCCAAGACAGTCTTCAACGAGTTGAAGCGGAAGAATCCGCGCGAGGCGTTTTGGGGCGTGACTGAGCTCGCAATGTTTGTGAGCACATTTGTTATCCTCGGCATCCTTAACTGGCGTTACATCTGTTTTCTTTTGCCGTTTTGGTATTTCGGCCACTGCCTCTCTTATCTGAACGGTTATTACCGCCATTACGGCGGCAAACCAGACGAGCCGATCGCATGGGGCGTGAGTACCTATGGGAAGCTCTATAACTGGAGTTGGTTCTACAACGGCTACCATGCGGAACATCATTTCCGGCCGAAGGTGCATTGGACGCGAATACAGGCACTCCGCGATCAGATTTTGGACCGACAACGAGCGGCTGGTGTTCGGGTAATCAACGTTCCGCACGCGCTCGGCTTTCTCGATGCCGATCTACCGTCCGTTCATCAACCACCAGAACGCAACCGACTCGAGTTGGAACCTGCTTCCCCGCGTTCTTGATCGCATCGCTGCCTTGGCAAATAACGAATTCGTTCATTGCCCTAACACCAATCCAATACTAACCAGGAGAAAACTATGACTAGGAAGACATTCATTGTAACTGCGGTCGCCACCTGCGCATGGATCGCGACCTCATTCGCCGCTACAGTCCCTGCTGGCACAACCTTGGTTGTGCGAACACTCAATACCATCCAGTCAACCGACCGAGTTGGCAGAACTTTCAGCGCGCAGCTTGATCAGGATGTCGCCGTGAATGGGAAAGTCGTGCTCCGAGCCGGGACAAAATTCGATGGCAAAATCGAGTCGTCGCAAGCGAATCCGTTCCGCTCGGGTCCGCTGGTTTTGAATCTGACCGATGTCTCAGTTAACGGGCGCATAGTCCCGATTAAAACAGTCAGCGGGTTTGAAGTGCAAAACCTGGCCATGCGCGGCGGAGCTCGGGCCCGGGGCATAACAGTTGGTCCCTTTGTAGCTCCGCACGGGCTAAGAATGCAGTTCCGCCTCGCGCAACCGGTGAAACTTTAAAGGCAGCTCGCTTGCAGTGTATCGGGTTGGTTCTTTCGTAGCTCTGCTCGCGGCCGGAAAAGTATAAAGACCAAGAAATGGAATCAAAACTAAAATATATCAGTTTATCTCTGCTGACTGGCGCCTTGGCGCTGGTCGCCGAAGTTACTCCGGCGCGGGCGGCGGATAACAAACCAAATATCGTTTACATTTTAGCCGATGATCTCGGGTGGAAAGACGTTGGCTTCCACGGCTCCGACATCAAGACGCCCAACATCGATAAGCTCGCCGCGACCGGGGCTCGGCTAGAGCAGTTTTACGCGCAGCCAATGTGCACGCCGACCCGCGCAGCGCTCATGACAGGGCGCTATCCGATCCGTTATGGGCTACAAACGTTTGTGATTCCGTCGTCAGGCACGTACGGATTGGCAACGGATGAGTGGCTACTTCCGCAGGCCTTGAAGGATGCGGGCTACAAGACTGCAATCATCGGAAAATGGCATCTCGGCCACGCCGATAAGAAGTATTGGCCCCGGCAGCGCGGATTCGATTACCAATACGGCCCGCTGATCGGCGAGCTCGATTACTTCACTCACGAGCAGCACGGGGTGACGGACTGGTATCGCGACAACAAGTTAGTAAAGGAGAAAGGCTATACTACGACCTTGCTCGGCAATGACGCGGTAACATTCATCAACGAGAACAACGCTGCCACGCCGTTCTTTCTTTATCTCGCCTTCAATGCGCCGCACACTCCTTATCAGGCGCCCCAGGAGTATCTCAACCAATACAAAAACATCGCCGATCCCAGCCGGCGCGCCTATGCGGCATCGATCACAGCTATGGACGACCAGGTTGGTCGCGTTGTCGATGCGCTCGACCAAAAGAAAATCCGCGACAACACGGTCATTATCTTCCATAGCGACAACGGCGGTACCAAGAACACCATGTTCGCCGGCGAGCTCGACATGTCCAAGGTCAAGATCCCGTGCGACAACGGCCCTTATCGCGAGGGTAAAGGCACCCTTTACGAGGGCGGTACACGAGTTTGCGCGCTCGCCAACTGGCCCGGTCACATCAAACCCGGCAGTACCGTGGACGAGATGATCCACGTCGTGGACATGTATCCAACGCTCGCCAAACTCGCCGAGGCGCCGACCAGCAAGAGCAAGCCGCTCGATGGGATGAATGTCTGGCAAACTATCAGCGAAGGCAAGTCGTCGCCGCGCACCGAGATTGTTTATAACGTCGAGCCGTTCCGTGGCGCAGTCCGCCAAGGCGACTGGAAACTGATCTGGCGCACGCCGCTACCTTCTTCAGTTGAGCTTTACAATATCACGCAGGATCCCTCGGAGACGACTAACCTCGTTGCCGCGAATCCGGACAAGGTCGTGGAGTTGCAGAAGCGGATCGAGGAATTGGCAAAGGGAAGCGCCAAGGCGCTGTGGCTTGAGGCGCAATTCAAGGCGATCCAGCCCGGCCTGCACGCGCCACCGGTAATGCCTAACGAGGACGCCTACTATAAGGTGGAAGAGCCGTAAGCCGACAATAAATGACAACCAGAAAGAGACCATGAAACGCACCACTGGAAAAACATCGAGTCTCGCAGCCATTATCGCCGTAATGACACTCATATCAACCGTTGACGCCGGCGAGATCGGTCACTTCAACGGTGGAGTGATGAACATCCGGGATTACGTCGTGCCGGACCCTGGCCTTTATGTCGCAATCTATAATTACTACTACACCACCGGACAGCTCAACAACTCGA
>QHRD01000095.1:0-462 GCA_003220005.1 Verrucomicrobiota bacterium
CACCAGCAGTGCTCCACAGATCGAACGTAGGATTGTAACCTCTGGGGGTAGTAGGATCATATTGGTTTGCGGTCGAATAACCGTAGGTATTTCCGAATGGATCTTGAATGTACTGCACATTTTGAGCTTGGTCAGCGGGGCTTAGCATGCTTGGCTTAAATGTGAAATAAATCACAGGCGGCTGACTTAGGGGCGGGCTCAACGCTGAACCATCGATATTAAAATTTTCATCCGCAGCGGTGACACTGCGATCAAGATTTCTGTCACCGGACAGAGCGCGATAAAGAACCAAACTTGCTGTTTTGTACAGCGTCGCGTTCGCATTTACCGGGTCAATCATTGTGCGAGCGTCAAGCGCGTCTGTAGCAGTGTTTGCAGTCGGGTCACGCGGATAACTTGCATTATCAGCCTTGTAGCTTTCCAGCGCTGCTGCCATGGCGGCGATTTCGGTTTCGGCACGGG
>QHRD01000095.1:570-3166 GCA_003220005.1 Verrucomicrobiota bacterium
CAGGCGTTCGCCGCGGCGAACGCCTCTATAATTGCCGGGGAGAACTTCCGTGGTCATTTCGGCCACGCGGCTTACGTTTGCTGCTGCAACCCCGTTATGATGCTGATGAGCGGCGTGAAGAGAGCGAGCACGATCGTGCCAACAACCACCGCCAGGAATACAATCATGATGGGTTCGAGCGCCGAGGTCAGAGCTACCACCGCGTTATCGACCTCGTCATCATAAACATCGGCGACCTTTAAAAGCATTTCCGGTAGCTTACCGGTTTCCTCGCCTACATCGACCATGCTGACCACCATTGGCGGAAATACGCGGCTCGCTTCCAGCGGTTGGACGATCGATTCGCCTTCTTTGACTCTGTCGTGTACCTGCCCGATCGCGAGGGCGATGGCAGCGTTACCAGCAGTTTCGCGGGTGATATTTAATGCCTGCAAAATCGGAACACCGCTTGTGACCAAAGTTCCGAGTGTGCGCGCGAATCTTGAGATCGCTGTCTTGCGATTCAAATTGCCAAAAAGCGGCATGCGCAGTTTGAAGTTATCAATGACGAGTCGCCCGCGGCGGGTACGACCAATAAATTTGTAAAGGGTCACTATCACTACAATCGCGGCCACAATGATCAGGACGCGGTGCTGCATGAAGTCACTTACTGCGAGGACAAACCTCGTCACAGGTGGCAGCGGTTTGTCGCCGAGCAAATCGTGGAAAATCATTTCGAACCTCGGCACAATGAAGACGAGAAGAAAACACATGATGCCCACGGCCATTGTCATCACGATCCCGGGATAGACCATTGCTGCGATGACTTTGTTTTTAATCTTCGCGGCTTTCTCTTGAAATTCCGAAAGCCGAGTGAGCACCAGCTCAAGCACACCGCCGACCTCGCCGGCTTTGACCATGTTAACGTACAAATTATTGAAGATCCGTGGATGCAGGGCCAGCGCGTCAGAGAATGTGCTACCGCTTTGCACGGAGTCGGCGAGTTTGTTGATGGTCTTTTTCAACAGTTTGTCGCGTTCCTGTTTTGCCAGAACGTGCAGGCTTCTCAGCAGTGGCAATCCGGAATCAACCAGCGTCGCCAGTTGCCGGGTAAAGATCATCAGAACCTTCGACTTAACCTTTCTGCGCCTGAAAAGAGTGATGCCCTTTTTCGCGCGCGGCTTCGTCACCCGGGCCGCCATCGCTTCACGCCGCCGAGCTTCTTTGCCGTCGGGACTGCTGATCGCCTCCTCAATAACGCTGGTGGGGAAAAAGCCGGACTGGCGCAATTGAGCGATGGCGGCATTGCTAGAAGCCGCCTCAACCAAGCCGGTCGCCTCCTGCCCCCGGGCATCAAGAGCTACGTAGTTAAAACGTGCCATAACGGAATTTAGCGGGTTAACGATTTAATGATTTGGCGATTAAAGCAAACCGGGTTCTCAAAGTCCATTTCAATCGCTAACTCCCTGAATCGCACGATCACTTAATTTCTTCAGGTATATCTGAGGACTTCCTCGAGGGTAGTGTCCCCGGCGAAGATGCTGCGTAAGCCGTCCTGGCGCAGGGTGACCATCCCGAGTTCGATCGTCTTTTGTTTGATCGTAACCGTGGGTGCACGGTCGTTGATCAATTCGCGAAGCGGATCGGTGATCCTCAGAAGCTCGTAGATCCCTTTGCGCCCTTTGTAGCCCGTATGGTTACAAGCGTCACAACCCTTCCCGTAGAAGAATTGTTTATCGCCAATTTCTCCCCGCGAAATCCCCAACTCCGCCAGCAATGCGTCGCTCGGCTGATACGTAGCGCGGCATTGACGACAGATGCTGCGCAGCAACCGCTGACCGAGCACGGCCTCCAGCGTTGACGAAATCAGGAACGGCTCCACGCCCATGTCGATCAAGCGCGTGATCGCCCCAGGCGCGTCATTAGTATGCAACGTGGTGAAAACAAGGTGCCCCGTCAGCGAGGCCTGAATGGCAATCTGCGCGGTGTCAAGATCGCGTGTCTCGCCTATCATGATGCGGTCCGGGTCCTGGCGCAGGAATGATCGCAAGACTCGCGCAAACGTCAGGCCGATGGCTTCGTTGACCGGCACTTGCACGATTCCTTCCAGATCGTATTCGACCGGTTCCTCCGCGGTAATCAGCTTCGAATCGATCGTGTTGATCTTACGCAGACAGGAGTAAAGCGTGGTGGTTTTTCCCGAGCCGGTCGGACCGGTCGCAATAAAAATGCCGTTGGGCCGCTCGATCATTTCGAGCAGAAAATTGTAGATGTAATCGGGCATACCCAGCGCCTCGAGGTCGAGATTCACAATGCTGCGATCGAGCACGCGCAGCACCAGGCTCTCGCCGAATTGGGTTGGCAACGTTGAGACGCGAAGATCGACAGTGCGCCCGGCGATGTTCTTCTGAATGCGGCCGTCCTGCGGCAGGCGTCTCTCGGCGATGTTCATGTTCGCCATCACTTTCACGCGCGAAATCACGGGCAAGGCCAGATGGCGCGGCGGCGGCGAGATTTCGTAAAGTGCGCCATCGACGCGATACCGGATTTTGAATTCGTTCTCGAACGGCTCGAAGTGAATGTCGCTCGCGCGGTCCTGGATCGCCTGGTAAAGGAT
>QHRD01000095.1:3176-8772 GCA_003220005.1 Verrucomicrobiota bacterium
ACAGCTTCGCCGTCGCCCTCGCGCAATTGCAGAAGTTCCCCAGCTTCGCCGAGCTGCTTGAGAACGTCTTCCATGTTCGTCGTGTCGGTGCCATAATGCTGCTTGATCAGCTCTTCGATCTGTTCGGGCGGCGAAACCACGATCTGAATGTCTTTGCCGAGCGCGAAACGGAGATCCTCTGCGGCATGCAGATCAAACGGATCGACCAGCGCGATTCGTAATGTGGCTCCGCTGATTTCAATTGGAAGCGCGCCCTGTAACCTGGCCAGCCCGCTGGGAATAAGATGCAGAATTTCCGGCGCAATCTTGTATTCGGTCAGGTCGATGAAATCGGTGCCGAGGCCATTGGCGATTGTTTGATAAAAGACCGGCTCATCGATGAAGCCGCCGTCGATCATCGCCTGTGCGACCGTTTTTCCGTTCAGTTCCACTTCGCCCAGCACGTCTTCGGCTTGCGAAGGCTGGAGCACACGCTGCTCAACGAAAAATTCTGCGAGCTGTTTATCCTTCATGGATCCGTTAAAACGTTAAATTGTGGAATCGTGAAATAGGTTAGCTCACGTCACCCACGGTGATGGAGATGACTTCGTCCGCCGAAGTGATCCCTGCCAGTACCTTGCGTACGCCGTCTTCGCGCAACGTTCGCATGCCCAATTCGCGAGCTCGCTGCCGGAGAACAAAGCTTGAGCTGCGTTTGTTGATCATGTGGCGCACCTCATCGTCGATCACAAAAATTTCGAATATTCCCGTTCGTCCCCTATAGCCGATTTGACGGCACTCCTCGCATCCCTTTGGTCTCATGACCTGCGCGTTAGCGAGCTGGCCGGGCTCGATCCCCAGGGCGCGCATCTCGGTGTCTGTAAGTTCGCCTGGTTGTTTGCAGATGTTGCATAATTTCCGGATGAGTCGTTGCGCCATGACCGCGCGGACGGAGGACGCAACGAGAAACGGTTTCACACCGATATCAATAAGGCGGGCTACGGCAGACGGCGCATCATTGGTGTGCAGGGTGCTGAAGACAAGGTGCCCGGTCAGACTGGCGTTTGTGGCAATGGTCGCAGTCTCCAGATCGCGAATTTCGCCGATCATGATGATGTTCGGCGCCTGACGCAGGATGGAACGTAAAGCGGCGGCAAAGGTCATGCCGATCTCCGTGTTCACCTGCACCTGGTTGATCCCGGTCATCTGATATTCGATCGGTTCTTCGACGGTAATGATCTTGCGGTCCGGTTTGTTAACGTAATTGAGACAGGCGTAGAGCGTGGTCGTCTTGCCGGAGCCAGTCGGCCCGGTGACGAGGAGAATGCCGTCCGGCAGTCTGATCAGGCGCTCAAGGGTCTCCTCGTCATCAGAAAAAAATCCAAGCTCCGGCAGACCGAGCTTTAAGCTGGATTTATCCAGTATCCGTAACACCATGCTCTCGCCGTGATTGGTAGGCATGGTAGAAACGCGCAAGTCGATCGGCTTTTTTTTGATCTTGACCTGGATGCGGCCATCCTGCGGCAGGCGTTTCTCGGCGATGCTCATCGAACCGCTCATAATCTTGAGCCGGCTGATAATGGCTGATTGCAGACGCTTGGGTGGCGCTTGCATTTCCTGTAGCACGCCGTCAATGCGAAATCGGACGCGAAATTTTTTGTCCAGCGGTTCGAGATGGATATCGCTCGCGCCAGCCCGGTGCGCCTCGATCAGCAACATGGATACGAGCCGGACAATCGGCGCGTCTGCTTCATCGACTGCCATCGGTTCCGCGCCATCGCCAAATTCCAAACCCAGATCGATGTCTTCTCCAATTTCTTTTTGCAGGACGTCCGCCGCTTCGTCGGCGGTGCCGTAGTACTTGATTAACGCTTCACTGATTTTCCTCGGACTGGTGCAAACCAGTTCCAGCTCGCGCTGCAGGAGGAAACTCAGGCTGTCCATCGTATCGATGTCGAGCGGGTTGCCCACTGCGACCACGAGCCCGGTTTCGCCAAAGGCGAGCGGGATCACTTTGAACCGGCGCGCGTCTTCGCCGCGGATCTGGCTGATGACCGCCGGCGGAATTACCATGGTGGAGATGTCGATCCAATCCATCTGCGCTTGCGCGGCAAGGGTGCGCGAGACATCCGCGTCCGACACAACTCCGTCATTGACCAAAACATCGATCACACCCGGCTCGCCGTTCAGGCGCGAACGCGCGCTATCGATCTGCTGACGCGAGACAAGTCCTACATCGCTGAGGACTCTGAGCACGTAGTCTTCGTTTTGTTGCACTGGTGGAAACTGCTGGCTGCTGGCGCGCAGTTTACCGCAAATTGCGTGATTTTCCAGCCGCGCCGTAAATGGTAAGGTCGGCGCGCTGCGCCGACCGGACGCCGCAGCGCGGCGTCCCTACCAGCTGTGGAATCATTCCACGGTCACGCTCTTGGCGAGATTGCGCGGTTTATCGACATCGCGACCCAGTGCGACGGCGAGATGATAAGCGAGCAGCTGAAGCGGGATGACAGTCAGGATGGGCATAACGTAATCGGGCGCTTCCGGCAGCACGATGATTTCGTTAGCAATTTCCTTGAGGTGCTTCGCGCAGTTTCCGCTGGTCAACGCGATGATGGGTCCTTTGCGAGCTTTTACTTGCTCGATGTTGTTCAGGTTTTTTGAAAAGACCGAATCATCTGGCGCGATAAAAACCGAGGGCAGATCGGAACGAATCAGCGCGATGATTCCGTGCTTGAGTTCAGCGCTAGGATGTCCCTCCGCAAAGAGATAGGTGATCTCCTTCATTTTCAGCGCGCCTTCGAGCGCGATGGGGAAGTTGAACTGGCGGCCAAAGAACAGAAACCCATTAGCGTCGGCGTATTTTTTGGCAATCGCTTTGATCTGATCGTTCAGGTCCAAAACGGCTTCCACTTGTTCCGGCAATGCTTCCAATGCTTCGATCACGCGACTTCCTTCGGCCGCGGAAAGATTGCGCATCCGTCCGAAGAGCAGCCCGAGCAGCGTGAGAATAACAAGCTGCGAGGTAAACGATTTGGTGGCCGCCACGCCGATCTCCGGCCCGGCGTGCATATAAACGCCGCCGTCGCTCTCGCGCGCGATCGTGCTCGCGACGTTGTTACAAATCCCCAGGGTGCGAAAACCTTTGCGCCGGCTTTCGCGCAATCCACCCAGCGTATCCGCAGTTTCGCCGCTCTGGCTAATGGCGAAGACCAGCGTTTCCGAAGTCATCGGCGTATTCCGATGGCGAAACTCGCTGGCGTAATCGATTTCGGTGGGAATGTTCGCGAGCCGCTCGATTAAATATTCACCGACTCTGCCGGCATGCAGCGCCGTGCCGCAGCCGGTGAGAACGATGCGCCCGACATCGCGCAATTGCGGTGGCGTCATATTCAAGCCGCCCAATTTCGCCGTGCATTCCTCGTGGTTGAGACGGCCGCGCATCGCGTCGCGCACCGTGTTGGGTTGCTCAAAGATTTCCTTGAGCATGTAATGGGGAAAATCACCCTTCTTGATGTCTTCCGCCGTGAATTCGACTTTGCTGACAGGATGTTCGGTGCTGTCTCCGGCGAGCGAAACGATCTCGAACTTGTCCGTCCCGGCCGCCACCACATCGAAGTCGTTTAAATAAACTGCGTCGCGGGTGTAAGCGACAATCGCGCTCACGTCACTGGCCAGAAAATTTTCGCCGTTACCCACACCGAGGACGAGAGGGCTTCCACGGCGCGCGCCGATCATGAAATCCGGCACGTCCGCATGAACGAGCGCGATGCCGTACGTGCCGATCACCTGACGAAGCGCTGTGCGAACGGCGTCAAAAAGCCGGACTCGTTTTCCCGGAGCGTCCACCGTGCTCGCGCACGAATCGTCGTACAGTTTTCCGATCAAATGCGCGAGCACTTCCGTGTCGGTTTCAGAGCGAAAGTTGGTATCGCCGTCGCGGATGAGTTCATCTTTGAGCGTCTGATAATTTTCGATTACCCCGTTGTGCACGAGCGCCAGTTTGCCGCTGGCATCGAAGTGCGGGTGCGCATTTTCGTCAGTGACCTTACCGTGTGTGGCCCAACGCGTGTGGCTAATGCCCAGCGAACCCGATACCGGTTGTTTCTGGACTCGCTTTGCCAGCGCCGCGATACGCCCCGCACATTTGCGCGTCTCGAGATGTCCTCGCTCTATGACAGCGAGCCCGGCTGAATCGTAGCCGCGATATTCCAAGCGGCGCAGTCCGTCGAGTAAAATAGGCGTCGCCTCAGCGCGTCCCACGTATCCCACAATTCCACACATGATTCGAAAGTGTAGCGGCGGGCGTGTCGCCCGCAATTATTACGTTTGTGCGGCGGCGGTTCTCATCGGCGTCGATTCGTGACGTAAACTGTTACAGCATCAAGGTGGATCGAGCTCTCCGAGCTCGATGGCATTCCTCGCCGAAGGCGAATTGTTTTTAACGCTCCATTGCAAAAAAGTTGCCGCAAAGCAGCCAGCATTGCGTTATTGATGGATGACAATGCAGACCCGATCGCAGCGCGATGTGCTTCAAAAAACTTCAGAAGCTCTTCCTGCTGCGCTGCCGCCGGGTACCGTCCAGCGAACGCTGGCGATCATTATGGGCGGTGGCGCGGGCACGCGTTTGTTTCCGCTCACGAAAGATCGCGCCAAGCCAGCTGTGCCGCTCGGGGGCAAATATCGCATCGTCGATATCCCCATCAGCAATTGCCTAAACTCCGGGCTGCGCTCGATCTATGTGCTGACACAGTTCAACAGCATGTCGCTGCATCGGCACATCCAGGCCAGTTACAAGTTCGATAATTTTTCGCGCAGCTTTGTGGACATTCTCGCTGCGCAACAAACGTCCGCCGGTTCGCAATGGTATCAGGGAACTGCCGACGCGGTGCGGCAAAACATGCGCTACTTCCTAGAGCGACCGTACGATTATTACCTCATCCTGAGTGGCGACCAGCTTTACCGGATGGATTTTCGGGAAATTCTGCATCAGCACATCCAGCGCGGCGCGGACATCACATTGGCCACCAAACCGGTAGGGAAACATCAGGTCTCCGAACTCGGCATTATGCAGAGCGACGTTGACCGCCGGATCACGGGGTTCATCGAGAAACCGGCGGATCAAACTGCGTTGCAGGAAATGAAGATGAGCGGGGGACTGCTCCGTGCGATCGGTTCCAACGAAGACGAGGAATTATTTCAGGCGTCAATGGGCATTTATGTCTTCAACCGAAACGTGCTCATAGAGTCGCTGGAGAACGAGTTGTTCGATTTCGGAAAACACATTATCCCGATGGCGATCAAAGATCGGCACGTCAGCGCGTTCATCTTCAAGGGTTACTGGGAGGACATCGGAACCATCCGCGCCTTTTATGAGGCGAACCTCGACCTTGCTGATGTGGTTCCGGAATACAGCTTTTTCGAGCCGGAGTCGCCTATCTACACGCATCCGCGTTTTTTGCCGGGCAGCAAAATCAACGGCGCCACCCTGAGGCGGGCGATCGTGTCCGATGGTTGCATCATTTCCGATGCGCATCTGGAGCGCTGCGTGGTGGGGATACGCAGCGTGATTCAGAGCGGCGCAACCATCCGGAACAGCATCGTCATGGGCGCGGATTAT
>QHRD01000096.1 GCA_003220005.1 Verrucomicrobiota bacterium
GCCACTATGGACGGGATAGCCAATGCCCGCACTCGCCACAAACGGAGCGGGGCTGGAGTTATCCACCGCCCACGGCGGGAATGCGCCGGCCTCGAATCCGCCGTTTACAATTATCCCACTAACACACGGCGTAGGCGTTGAAGTGCCTGTTGGTGAAGGTGAGGCCGTTGGAGTTGCAGTAGGCGTGGGCGACGCTGTAGGTGTCGTAGTAGGCGTGGGAGTTGCCACCGCAATGCTCTGGTAGTACACGTTGGGGTCCTTTTTCGGCGGGCAACCGGGCAGATCACTACGGTTATCCGACCAGGTGACGTCGAAGGAGCCCGCTCTGGCATAAGCCTGGTCATAGTCGCCCATGTAAAGAGAGCCCACCACGCTGTCGCGGCCGAACTCAGGATACGATAACGTATCGCTGACAGCAAAGCTGGCGCTCGGAAATGTCACTGTCCCGCCAGAGCTGTTACCAATGCGTCCATAGTACTTAAACAGGTTGTTGTTGACGGTGTCATCCTGGCGGCTGTAATAGAAGATGCCTATCTTGTCGCCGGCTGGCGTGACTACCACGTTGGGGAACCACTGGTCGGTAGTCGTTGCATCGTCGTTTACCTGGGTCCGGGCGCTCCAGGTAGCGCCGCCGTCTGTGGACTGGACAAGATAGATGTTAGACTTGTCCGGGTCAGCGACCGTTACTTTATCGTTGTAGGCGCAATAGATGTTACCGCTGCCGGGATTGACCGCGACGTGCGGGAACCTGTTGCTGCGAAATGGCGAGGGGGTTCCACCGCCGTTGACTGTGCCGGTGAGGCCCAAGTTGCCGTTTGGCAGCCCATAGTCAGTGAAGGTGACCACGGTGACCGCTGAGCCAAACGTCACGCCTTGATCGGTAGATTTTCGGACCTGAATGCTGTCGGTTGCACCATCAAAATCCCACCAATAGACGTGGACCGAGTGGTCGGGGCTTACAGTGACAAACGCGCCCTGCTGCTCCGCAACGATCAGCGTGCCGCCGCTTGGGCCAAAGGTGGCGCCGCCGTCGGTTGACCGAAAAAAGTAGATGCCATTACCGCCGCCGAAATCGCGCTCGGCCAAATAAACATTGCCGTTGCCCGGGCCGGGAAAGTTATCGACCGCGATCCAGTCCTTGTCCTGCATGCCAGTTTTGCCCGGCGAACCGTTAATTGGCGCCAGAAATGTGGCGCCGTTGTCAGTGGAACGAAAAACCTGGATCACATTATTAGGGGACAATGACAAAGTCGCGAAGTAGATGGTGCCGGTGGTACTGTTACGTGCCAGAACGGCATCGCCCACGTCGCCATTTGCGCTGGCCGGCAATGTGCCGCCATCCGTCCACGTGGCACCGCCGTCAGTTGAACGCGACCAACCGGTAAAATGATTAGTCGAGCCCCAGGCGTAGGAGCCTGAGTCGTTAAAACTGACAACGATCATATTGCCAAAAGAGACAACACTGCTCTGGCTCTGGGTGAAACTGTTGTCGCAGGTTGTGAATCCGTTGTTGTTGTTGATCGGCGCGTTGACGCTCGGAAGAAGTGATCTCGGGACCGGAGCAGGGTTCTCGAACCCGCCAAAGCCGACCGGACCCAGTAATGCCGTCTGAGACGGCATGCGTACCGGCGCAAATTTCTCCGGCAGGACGTTGCCTGCAGGATATTTGAGCGGTAGCGAAGGGCCGAACGCTTCTTGATATTGCGTGCTTTGCCTGCTCGTCTTAGGCTTGTTTCGTTGCGCCAGCGCGAAGGGAATCGCGCAGACGGTCAGGAGCAGAAGCAGGTAAAACGCGCTCCGAATCAGATGCGCTTTGATCGCGGGGTCAATTTGTTTTTTCATGTTGTTTGACCCTTGCGATTTTTGCAATCAAGGGAAGCAGTGCGGCTGGGATTGACTCGCGAAAGCTCGCTACGGGACGAGTCCGTCCGTATGGCGGACGTTCGAAGTTGAGGGAACCGGTCCGGGGGTGCGGACATGTGCGGAGCCGCTAACAAAATGCGGCGCGAGTAAATGCGGTAGCTAGAAATGTGAGATAATGGCCCCGGGTTTGAAGGCATTTGTTAGGTCTTCAATCACCATGAGAACTGAGGGTGATGGACTATTTGAAATGACGTAAATTCGACCACGGATCGAATCAACAGCTACAGGTCCGCTCGGCGTCGCTGGAAGGGGGCTAAAAATGTTAATCAACGCGCCCGTATCCGGGTCTCGAACTTCCAAGCTGTTTCCAGCCGGATTCGCTATGTAAAGGGCATTGAGCGCTGGGTTGACAGCCATGTTGCCGGGGTCATATGGCAACGTTATTGTTTTGAGGATCACTTCGGGGTCCGGTGCGCCGTTTATGATCTGTAAGTTACGAGTTCCAGCAGGAACGGCATAAAGCTTGTTCGTAACGGGGTTAAAGGCCTGCACAAAGCCAAAAGCAGTAGTGGTGTGTGCAAACGTTATTGGGTCCACCCTTAACGTAATGAGTTGGCAATGTGACCCGTCACTCTGATTCTCATAGAGTCTGCCGTTAACACCGTTCGCGCCCACAGCTCCCATTACGCAACCTAAACCTATTGGGCCGGGGGGGGTGATAACCTGAAAGGTGGTCGCATCGATGGGAATAACCGGATCATTGAAACCGCCACATTGGGCCCCCACCCACACGCGGTTGTACTTAAAGTCATAGGTTAAGTCGATTGGGCAGACGCCGGTCGGGGGGATGGGAACCGTGGCTATAACAGCGTTGCTCGTACCATCGCGAACAATGACGCTACCATCGTAGACGGTTGTAGCCCAATAGCGGTTCGTCTTATTGTCGACGGTCACGTTGCTCCCGTTTCCAACGTCCCAAGGGGTTGGGGTTGGGGTTGGCTGTGGGAAGGTGCCGTCAATGACAGTGACATGGTGATCGACGTTGGATGGTCCGCCGCTAGTGTAGATCTTGTTGAGCGCCTGATTTACAGCAACGCTGTTTTGAGCATTTGATTGGAGGGGTACCGTTGCAAGAACCCGAAACTTCTGGGCCACCTGTACCGTATCCGGCCGCGCCGGTAGTGAAAGGGCAACTGCAACAGCTACGAATGCCGTTGCCGGTACGGTGGCAAAAAGTACGTAACGCCGCAAAGCCGGGCGGCGGCTAAGTGAATTTTTTAGCGATGAGATTAGCTTATACATATAGACTCTCCTGTATCTGGGTGGGGTCGATTTACTCTAAGATTTCCGGGCTGTGCCCATCTAGAGGACGCTCGCTAAAGGCCAGGCTCGACCGCGCAGCAGATTGCCGCTCCGGCTGGGGCAAAATTGTCGGTTTGATTTTCATTGTTTCTTCTTTTCACCACCCTTCTCCGATTTTTTTGGGGCGAAGTCTTCGAGAATGTTCCGAACATCGAAAAATCTCAGTTGGGGGAGCGTTGTCAGATTGAGAATGGTAGTGTATGCGGGGCTTGCTGCCTATCGGGGAAAAGGGCTGATTTTTGGACTAACGAATCCCTGATGCCTTATCAGGGATCCGGTGCTGGAGGCTTAGCTGTGCCTAGCTATTTCACGAGCGGCGCGACGCAACGCTTCGGCATCAGGGTAGCCAAGCTTCGTCTTGATATGCTCGCAGTGGCTCTCGACGGTTTTGGGGCTGATTCCAAGCTCTTTCAAGATCTGAGTAGTGCCGTGTCCAGCCGCGATGAGAGAAAACACCGCCATCTCTCGATCGCTGAGGACATCTAGGCCGGGTGGGCGATCGCAGATCGTTCGCCCCTCGCAATCAACAGCTGACACGTAGCAGTAAAAGGCGCAGGGGACGCTTTACGACGCACTACGCAGTGTGATTGAATATCTAACGCTGATACAATCAAATTCTTGCCCACGAAAAAGACCATCATTCTTGTTTCAGTACTCTCTCTAGTGGCGATGGTGCTGGTTTCTTGCTCGTCAAACGGGACAACGCAGACGATAAATAAAGCTCCGCCCACAACGCCTCAGACTAGCAGTGGAACAGATCAGCTCCCCCTGATTTTTAAGTTATGTTTTCTCGACATCAGGCGGACAATCCCCAAGTCGGCCTCGGCACAAATACGCACCGCCTACGCATCCGGCATCGGTTTACGTGAAATCGCCCGAAACATGAGCATTCCAGAGGGAACGGTGCTCTCGCACGCCAAACGCGAAGGTTGGACGGGCAAGATTCAATCCGCAAAGGCAGTCGCCAAACCCGAGGAAACACCGCTCGCTGTCACTCCGGCTGAAGCCGTAGCGATGTCGATACGGCAAGCGCGGAGAACGCCACGTGGAGCGAATGGCGGGCGTCTCCTGTCCACCCGAACTCGGCGTACCCAAAGCAACCCTCACTCTAACCCTCTCCCTTCGGAAGGAAGAGCGATCAGAATTGCGCGGAGCCATCATGCCTATTGTGATTTCGGCGCGAGCGTGGCAACGATTTTCTCGAAACGCGGATCGCCGCGGAGGGAATCCCAATAAGGATGGAGCTTGAGAAGGCCGTAGCTGAGGTAGTTCGGGATGCGCTCCACCGAGTCGATCTGTTCAATGGCAAGGTCTTTCTCGCCCACCCAGGCGTAGATTTGCGCCAGGTTCGCGGCCAACGCCACTCCGTCGTCAGCATCCTTGGAGGTGGGTAGCAGTTCGCACGCGCGGTGGCCTTCCCGCAGTGCCTCTTCCTTCCGGCCGAGGCCGGCGTCGATCCTTCCCAAGAGGCTGAGAGCTGCCGCGAAGTCGGGCTGCTTCTCGACGATCTTTTGCACCTCGCTGCGCGCGGCTGTAAACGCGGATTGCGCCTTGGCTGAGTCGCCCTGCCAACGAGCAACCACGCCTTCCCAGTAGGCGTGGGGAACGTTGACGCCTAATATGTCTTCGGCAGCGCTGGGATAATTCTTCAGGGCCCGAGCGGCTGCCGCCGGGGTCCGTTCACATAGAGCATGGTCGGGATCGTCAACATCGGGCGCAACGCTCGCATCTTCAGCAATCAGTGTCGCCAGCACATCCTGGAAAGGTTTGATGTCCGCACGCCAATCGAGCGGAACCTGCGCCCGTATAATGCGCGTTACTGGGTCACCCGGCACAATCGTTAACGCGTGGTCGTACATTCGAGTCGCGTCAGCATAGCGACGCTGTGCTTGGTAAGTCACTGCCAGCTGACGGGCGGTAAGGAAATCACGCGGATCCAACTCGGCGGCGCGCTCTAGGTTACGCGTAGCTTCTTCCCAATGGCCTTCGCGGCGATTGATGTAGCCGATGTATGCGACTACTTCGGCATTATTGGGCAGCGTGCGTCGCGCGATGGTCAGTTCGATACGAGCACGCTCATAGTCTCGAAAACCGTGATAGTAGTAATCGGCCAGGGCGAGATGGGGTTCGCCCGCGTCTGACTCGATACCCAGAGCCTTTTGTGCTGCCGCCTGGGCCAGGTCAAGCCGGGCCGACGTGTGGTCTACACCATGCCAATATAAAAAAACGTGCACTCTGGCCAGCAGACACCAGGCCAGCAGGAAGTTTGGGTCGCGAGCGACCGCTTCATCGAGCAGGCGTGCGGCTTGAGGTACCTTTTGGGCTGGAGACGAATTGTCAGCGTAGAGCGCTTGGGCGCGAAGATAAAGCTCGTAGGCTGTAAGATCGGTCGTCGGCGGTCTCTCGATCGCGGCCTTTTCGCTAGCCGAGAGTTTGGCATGAAGCTGGTCGGCGATCATCCTGGCAATCTCGCTCTGAATGGCGAAGACATCTGCCAAATCGCGATCGTAACTCGCGGCCCAAAGATGGGCGTCGTTGCGGGCGTCGATCAACTGTGCGTTCACGCGTACTTTTCCGCCAACTCGTTGTACAGTTCCTTCGAGCAAATGCGCTACGCCGAGCTGCTTCCCAATCTCGCGCAGGTCGCGGGCAGCTCCCCCCTTGTACTTCATCACGCTTGTGCGGCTGATTACTTTAAAGTCCGCGATCTTGGCCAGGTATGTTAAGATTTCGTCCTGCACGCCGTCGACGAAATAGGCGTTATCCGGATCGCGGCTCAGATTTTCGAATGGAAGGACCGCGATACTTTTCTCCGGCGCAGCCAGCATCGGGTGGAACGACGTTCGCAAAAAAAAGAGAGAACCTGAGACTATCGCCGCGAGAAAAACCGCGGCTGTCGCCAAAGCTACTTTCCATTTCTTTGAGCCCTTGACGATAGCGGCTGCGGCTTTAGCCCTTCGCGTTTTGGGCGACGGAACGGAAAGCATCTTCGCAATTTCACCGACTGATTGCGGACGTTTCGCTGGATCCTTGGCCAGACAGCGGCGGACAACGTCCTCCCAATTTTGGTCGATGGGTTCGCCTTCGATTTCGAGTTCATTGCGCCGTAGCGTCATCGACGGCGCGATTCTTTCGCCAATCTGGCGATCAATGTTACCGGAGTAGAACGGAGGCTTGCTGGTGAGTAGTTCGTAAACGCTCGCTCCCATCGAATAAATGTCGTCGAGCGGAGTGCCCCGTTCGCCTTTGAGTTGCTGCGGGCTCATGTAAACCAACGTGCCGCTCTTGCCGTGTTCCATCGTGAGCTTACTCACGGAATCGCTCAGGCTCCGCGCGATCCCGAAATCAGCGACTTTGAGATCGCCGCGCTGATTCACCATCAAGTTCGCCGGCTTCATGTCGCGATGAACGATCCGGGCATGATTGTGGGCGTAATCGAGCGCGTCACACAATTGGCTGATCCAATCCGCTAGCTCGTCTGTTTCGAACACTTTTTGCGGCTTATCGGCGCGCAGGTTGGATAGTGTGTCGCCGTCCACGTATTCCATTGAAATGCAGCCAGAAGTTTCGTCGTGCACAAAGTCGTAGATGCGCACAATATTCTTGTGCGTGAGCTCGAGGCTCCGTCGCGTTTCGCGCTTGAGATCGCTCAGAACGGCGCGGTCGTGAATGATCAGATCAGGCAGAAATTTCAGCGCCACATCGCGCTCCAATTCTTCATCACGAGCGAGCCAAACAACCCCCATCCCGCCGCGGCCCAGCGTTTTGATCAGCCGGTAACGATTGAAAAGTTTCTGCCCGCTGACAAACTCGCGCAAAGTTACGTCGAGTCCGTCGCCGGAAATCTCTTCACTCACTGGCCGCGATGCTAGCAACCCGCACAAAAGGGTAAAGCGCAAATTACGTTGCAGCGACCGATCGACGTGCTCCAATAGCGTTCTCAGCGCTTTGATCGAAGTTTCGTTTGCGTTGCGCCGGTTTTCTCCGCGCAAGACTCCTCAGCGGCGCGATCGATGCAACGTGAGACGCCGCATCAAGCGCGCGGTCATCCTGAATGGAGTGAAGGATCTCACACAGGCTGATTGATTACGCAATTTAGCTTGGGTATTCCAAGGTACGATTGTGAGATCCCTCGCTACGCGCGCGATGACAACACAGGTAGATTAGTGATCTACGGCCCGTAGCTCTTGGTGAATTTCTTCCGCGACTCTGCTTCGGATTCCGTGGAATTGATCGGCGCAGATGGCTCAGGCGTTCCTGCTGATGGTTGTTCCGCCGATTTTGGTGGCTCGGCGGCTTCTGTTGCCTCGGGATGCGCGGCGCCTTGGGGCGTTTCCCGCGCGACCTCCACGTACGCCATTTGCAAATTGGAAAGCGCGTTGCTCAGCACTTTTGCCTCTTCGCCGGTCAGGTTGCCACGCGTTTTTTCCTGAATCATGGCCAGTTGGTCGATGAACATCCTAGCCAAGTCCAGGTTCACTTCGGGTTTGCCGGTTTTTGGATTTGGAATTTGGCCAAGGAACAGCGCGGCGTTTTGCGCGTGCATCACCACAAACTCGATGAAACGCTGCGAAAGCTCGCCGCTCAGTGTTGTTTTTTGGACTTCAGCCATTGTTCATTTCTGTTTCGCGCGTGGAGAACTGTTCGGCGGTGTCTTCGGCCGCTGACGGGAGACCGTCGCTCCTTGATTCGGCCCGCCCGCGGTAGCCTCGGCGGAGGCGGGTCGCACCGTTGCCAAAACATATGGTTGATCGCGAAAATATTTCGCAGCCACTTGTTTAATGTCATCGAGCGTTATCGCGTTCACGTCGTGTTCGAGTCGCTTGTAATAATCGAAGCCTAGTCCGTAAAGTTCGTCTAGCGCGGTATGATAACCGAAAGCGTCGTTGCTTTGATTGGCGATCTCCTGTTGCCCAACCAATTTCTGTTTCGCTCGCGCCAACTCTTCAGGCGTGAGGCCATCATTGGCGAGCTTGTGAATTTCATCGAGCAACGCGGTTTTCACCGGCTCGATTTTTTTCGGATCAGTGCCGAGATAAAATGAAAACAGTCCCGGCACCAGGCCTTGCATCTGACCAGCGCCCACGTAATAGGCCAGCCCCATTTGCTCACGAATCCGAATGAAGAAACGCGAGCCGAGATCGCTGCTTGCCTCGTCGATCAAGTCCAGCGCGTAGCGATCGGGACTCGCTAGGCTGGCGCCGCGAAATCCGACCATGATCACGCCTTGCGCTTTGTCTTTGTGGCTTTCAACGGTTTCCGGTTTGCCCAGCGGCGCGGAAGGTTTTGCGTCCGTCAGGGCAAGCGCCCCGGGCTTCATCTTTCCCAACGTTTGCTCGACAAGTTGCTTTACCTCGGACGCCTTCACATCGCCAAAGACAAAAACGACACCGTTTTTCGCGACGACATACCGATCACGAAATTCGACCAAATCTTTTTGTGTCAATCGCTGCACAGACTCAGCCGACCCATTTGAACGCAGTGCGTAGGGATGCTGCGGAAACAGCGCCTGCCGCATGATGTTGCGCGCGACCGTGGTCAACTGTTCGTCCTCCTGCTGGATCGAGGCGATCTGGATTTCTTTTTCACGCGTGATCGCTTTTTCCGGCATCGTGGTGTTGAGCAACACGTCCGCGAGCAAGTCCAAGCCTAATTTCATATCGGGCTTGGTGACATCGACCGACACGGTGAAGCTATTGTTACCCGCGTCACTCGAAACGGAACCGCCGACGGCTTCGATCTCGTTGGCGATTTGCTCAGCGGTGCGCGTCTTGGTTCCTTTCAACAGCACCTTGGCCATCAACCGTGTGATACCGTTGTCCTGGGGGTTTTCTGCCAGCAGGCCGCCGCGAAAAACCGAGCCTATCGCCACGATTGGTAAGCGAGGATCTTCGCGCACCAGCAGTCGCAGTCCGTTTGGCAGATCAAATTTTTGGATCTCACCCGCGGCGACCGCTTTCGTACCTTGTGCCTGTGCGCCGAGCGAACCCTTTGGATTCAACGAGACGACTGTCAGATTGTTGTCTGAGAGATAGGTTGCGGCGACCCGCTTGATGTCATCGAGCGTCACTTTCTGAACTGCGTCCAAATAGTCGCGACTAAAATTCAGATTGCGCGTGAGCAACCAATTCGAGCCGATGTCTGATGCCTGGCCACGCATCGTCGTCAGCGAGCCAAGATGATGACTTAGCGTGATCTTTTTGGCCTTTGCCAATTCGTCTACAGTGACGCCGGCCTGTTTCACCTCATCCACGATGCGCAGCGCCAGTTGCTCGGCTGCCTCGCGTTTTTTGGGATCGACAGTGGCATCAATGCCAAACAAACCCGGATCGCCGGGCGTGTAAGAGAATGCGGATATGCTAAACGCCAGACCAGCCTCTTCACGCACGCGCCGATACAAACGCGAGCTACGCCCGTCACCAAGGATGGTCGAGAGCAGGTCGAGCGCGGGCACGTCTGGATTTGTCAGCTCCGGGATGTGCCACGCCATCGAGAGATGGGTCAGCTCCGTTGCAAATTCCTGATGCACTTCGCGGCGGCCAAGTTGAGGAGGCTCCGCAGGAATGAACAGCGGCTGGAGCGATTTTTCTGGATACGGTTTGAACAGTTCGGCGAGCTGTTGCCGCACTTTTTCCGCATCCACATCTCCAACGACGACGAACGTGAGATTGTTCGGAACGTAGCGCGTCTTGTAATACTGCATTACCTGCTCCTGGGTGAGCTGGTTATAGATTTCGAGCTCGCCGATGACTGGGAATCGATAGGGATGCCGGTGATAAGCGGTGGTAAAAAGAAGTAGGCCGGCCATGCGGTCGGGATCATCCATGCCCATGGCGAACTCGCGCCGGATCACTTCCTGCTCTTTGTTGTATTCTTTCGGGGGCAAGGTCGAATTCATCATCGCGTCGGCCAGGATTTCCAGCGCCGTGAGAACCCCATCTTTTGGCAGATCAATCCAAAACACAGTGCGATCGAATGAAGTGTAGGCGTTCATGTAGCCGCCGACGTCCTGGATTTTCGGCGCAATCTCGTTGCTGGATCGGGTCTTCGTTCCCTGGAAGAGCATGTGCTCGAGAATATGAGACAAGCCCGCGCCCATCTGCTGGTCTTCATAAATGCTTCCCGTGGCGCACCAAGCCTGCACACTCGCTACTGGCGCGCTATGATCTTCTTGCACGATGATCGTCAATCCATTCGGCAAAATCCATTTCTGCGCCGTGCTTGGCGGAAAGATAATCGTGGACGAGCCGCCGGGGGGCGGCGCAGCTTTCAGATTCACCATGGCAAATAATAGAACCGTTGAGAGAAAATTCGCCATAAGTGATCTCAAAAATGTCATTCTGAGCGAAGCGAAGATTCTCTGATCATTTCCAACTGGATCGCTCACGGGAATAAATCGAGATGTTTCGCTTCGCTCAACATGGCAGCGCAATTTAAGGGATGAGAGATAGGGGGTAGTGCCGACAGTTCTTCGTTTGGCTGCCAGCGTCAATCCCAGTGATCAGTTATCGCTGATCACTTTCTCGACGCAGCAGGCTTCGGCGCTGGCAATTGCCTCCACGGTTTCGCCGTTGCTGGTCTCGCTGGCGCGAACGGTTTCACAAACGCCTCTCTAAAATCGTAAACGTTCTTGAAGTCCTCGATCGAATCCTGCTCGGTCTTTCCGAATATCCCAGCGCCGATTAGATTAAAAACCATGTTTCCGATGTCCTCGCAGGAATGAATGCCCCAGTTTTCGAAAACTGTCATCACCATCGGTCCGAATTCCTTGAGAGCATAATGCCGCACTCCATCGAGCAGTTCCGGCCCGGTCACATGACGAACGCTGACGCCTTTGATTTTCTTCTGTTGCTTGGTGGTGAAATCGAGCGCGTCGCGCAGAAAGGCATACGCGTCCCGCTGGTAACGTGGGTCGGTGGCAACAATTGAGTCCAGAGCCTCTGCGAAACCAATCTTTTGCATCAACAGAAAACGCGCGTCCAAACGCGCTGCCCAACATAATCGTCAAAGCCGAAAAGGGCAAGACTCTGTTCAGAGTTGCTCAATTTTCCAACTGATCCTCCAGCGCATCGACATAAACTGAGAGCGGATCATGCCGCTTTGGAACTGACAGCTGCGATTGGTCCACGGCTTTAAGATAATCCCTGAAATTCCCGCTGCCGCTTTTCATTTGAGTGGCTTCGAACCAGTTCATGTAATCATCGATATCGGTCATTCGAGCGGCGAGTTGTTTGCGGGTAACCTCCAAACGCGATAGACGCTTCGCGATTCGGTTCCTCTTCCCACGAGCAAGCAGTGCGACGATTTCCTGGTATTCGCGTGCGATCGGGCGCAAGACCGGATTGGCTTGCGCAACAAACAAAAGCAATTCGCGGTTCAACTCGCTCAACGCCATTTTGTCGCTTGCAGATATTTTGTGCCGTGCGAGTTCGTCAAGACCCACCAGCCTGGCCGGCTTATTCGCTTCTGCGATCTTCGGGCGCGACAATTCATCAAGACGTCGCTCGCTTTCGGCGAACGTGAGCAACTGGTACGTCTGCAAATTCCTCAATCGACTCAAGGTCAACTGCCAGGTTTGCTCCGCGTCGCTGCCGAGGAACGGAAACTGAGTCTTCAAATCCGCAAGCGGCTCGTTTGAGGCATTGGACAGATGGCCAATATATTGCGTCAATCGGGCAGGACCGTTTTTTCCATCGATTAGTATTTGCACAAACGCAAAAGAGTACGCGCGATAAAGCGTACGGCCCGCGGAATCGAGAAATCTTGGGCGTTGACCGAGAAACGCGTCCAGCGACCCCTTCTTGTCCGCTGTCGTGAGCGCTTCGACCAACTGTCCGCGATCGCTCCCAGGCGCGAGCGCCAGCACGCCGTCAATTAACCAATCCGGCGGCTCGACGAACATGCTACCGGCCGCGATGTGCGACTGCTTTCGATAAATCATCTCCAATAAAATCGCGCGCAGCAGCTCGCGCTTCACTAACGAAACATCGAGGTTCTTCGATATTGTCAGGTCGAGCTGCAGCTTGAGGCCAAAACCGGTCTGGCTAAATCGGAGGTCAGCCGTCGGAATTTCGGGGAGATTGGGCTGCTGCGGTTGTAGATTTACCACGACAGGGACAATCCAGTTGTCGCGTTGCCGCAACAGCGTTAGCAAATCGGCCTTGGTTCTCTCTGCCAAGTCGGAAACAGCGCCGCGCAATTGTGTGTTAGCTCCATAGATGACGAATTGGCGCGACGGACTCACGCTGTGTTCCGGGGAAATGGCGTGAACGAAATGCGCCATGAGCACGATGGATATGAAGATCGCGGCACGCTTCATGATGATTAAATCGCCATGATAATACCATTGGCCGCGCGCTGACCAGCACGAATCCATGCGAAACTCCAGCCGGTAGGCGGTTTTTAATTAGATAAAGCGATCTCACAGGGACGTGCGCAAGCCCCTAATCGCGCAGCGTGTGAATGTTCGGCGCTAGACCCCGAAGTCTTTCGGGTAACGTGCCTTGTGAGATCGATACAAATAGAAAGGGAACATTAAATGAAAACCAAACGCTTAGGTTTCATAAGCTGCTTGGCCGCAGCCGCGTTGATCGCGTCGCCGGCGCTAGGCGAGAAGCACAAGAAATCCGAAGCCACCGCGATGGCAAAGCCTCAACGAATCGCCCCACGTACTGCGCAGATGACGCCGACATATCGTCACGGCATTAGTTCGCGTATGGGCAGCACCGGCGGCTATTACACTGGTTCGCGTTATGACACCAGCGGCTACGACGGTACTGGCTATTACTATGCCGGGGGATTGGGTTATCCGTATTACGGCTCTTCTTCATATTGGACGTACGGATATTCTGGTTATTACCCGTATTCGTACTATCAAGGTTACCCCTACAGCTACTCGTATTATCAACCTGCGTACGGCTATGGCACAGGGACGATTGCAGCGGTGCAGCAACGTCTGGGTCAACTCGGCTATTACCATGGCGTAGTCGATGGAGTCATGGGGCCGCAAACCCGGGGCGCGATCACCGCTTATGAAAGCAGACACGGTCTGGGAATGGATGGCACAATCAGCGCGCCGCTTTTGAACAGATTGGGATTGACGTAATCTGAGCGATGGGGGTGAGTTCATTGGTTTGGACCGGCGGCTTCGCAGGGAAAAACGGGAGCGAGCCGCCGGTTTCATTTTATTCTTCGCCGCCCGTAAAAATAAAACGAGACTTTGAATCGGGCGGGGTGTCTAATCAGTTAGATTGAAACCTCGATTGACTATGAATAATTCTAAACTTCTGTTTTTCTTGGCTTGCTTTGTTGCAGTGTTGCTGACTGCGCCAGTTCTCACAGCCGCACCACGCGGCGGCGGCGGTGGCGACCATCATTCCATGGGTGCGCGGCCCGGAATGGGCGGTCATCCCGGAATGGGCACGTGGGGCGGCCAGCGCGGGGGCGGCGGTAACTGGCATGGAGGCAACTGGCACGGTGGCAATTGGCATGGCGGCAACTGGGGCCATCATCATCACGGCAACGATGTCATCTTCATCGGCGGCTTTGGCTTCCCGTACTGGTGGGGCTGGGGCTGGGATCCGTGGTGGGGCTGGGGCTATCCGTACGGCTACGGCGCTTATGGTTACGGTTATCCATATGGCTACAGTGGGGCTCCCTACGGCTATGGCTATGGGTATGGTTACGGAGGCAACCAATACAGCGACTCCGGCTACGGCAATGGCAATGGCAATAGTCAATACGGCAATGCCAGCCACTCTAGAGTAGCCGAGCTCCAGCGCAGGCTCGCTCGCGCCGGTTACTACCATGGATCCGTCGATGGCGTTCTCGGACCGCAGACGCGTCAAGCAATTCGTGCCTACGAGCGCGATCACGGATACGCAGAGCGGTAGCGGATCCGGTTTTGCCCGGTCGATTCGTCAAAGCCGGGGGGTAGTTCCATAATTTTCGGTTAATTGGCCGGCGGAATTCGCAGGGGGGAATGGGCGATTCCGCCGGTCGTCTATTTTGCAGCTGCCGCGCTTCGTTATTCGCGCAAGGTTAAAAAACTACGAACGGTGCAGCCCGCTTTCTTTTATTCCTCGCAAAACGCGGTATATGTCTTTGCTAATTCTGCGCCCGTAGCTCAGCCGGATAGAGCAACGGATTTCTAATCCGTAGGTCGGGTGTTCGAGTCACCCCGGGCGCGCTCCTCGAAGGTTGAAGAAGTGACCAGTGATCGGCTCAATTTATCCGCGCGCTCGGTAGCCTAGGGATCGCAGATCACTGGTCACTTCTTCGCGTAGCGCCGCTCGTGATCGAGCAACCATTTTTTCCGCCATAGTCCGCCGCCGTAACCGCAGAGGGTGCCATCGGCACGAATGACGCGGTGGCACGGAATGATGATGCAAATCATGTTCGTGCCGTTCGCGCGGCCAACCGCGCGCCGAGCATTTTCATCTCCGAGGCGTTTTGCCATCCAGGAATACGAGCGGGTTTCGCCGACTGGAATCGATTGCAGGATTTTCCATGCGCGCAATTGAAATGGCGACCCGACGGGCGCAAGCGGGATATCGAACTCCAGACTCTTGCCCGAAAAATAATCAGCCAGCTGTTGGCGCGCTGCGGCAAGATAACGATGCTCACCCGGCACTACATTTGTTCGTAGTTGTTTTCGCAGCACCGATAATTCACGTTCGGTTGCGCGACGGTCGATAAACTCCACCAAACGCAAACCGCGATCGTCGGCAACGGCGATCATTGCCCCGAGCGGTGTGTCAATTCGCTCCGCAAACAGCGGACTACGCGTTCTGGCCGCCGTCGGAGGTTCGCCGAAAATCTTCGTGAACGCTTCGCGAAAACCGCTTTCCGATTCAAACCCGCTGCCGTTTCGCGCTTCTTGCACGCCACCGCCTTTGCACACTTCGCTTAACGCGACCCCCATCCGGCGCGCGCGATGATACGCTTGAAAGGTCATGCCATAGTGGCGTTTGAACTGCCGCCGCGCCGTGGACGGATCGATCGCCAATGTTGTAAGCTCCTTGTCAGTAAGACGTCCGCCCGGTGCGCGCTCCACTTCTGCGCGCAGGCGTTCGATCAGTTCCGGCGCACGTTTGCCCGGCTCCATCGGGTGGCAGCGCAAACAGGGACGATATCCGCTCTCGAGCGCTTCACTCGAGTTGGCAAAAAAATCGACATTCTCTCGCGCCGGCTTTTTCGCCGTGCAGGTGGGCCGGCAAAAAATTCCTGTGGTGCGCACACCAACAAAAAATATGCCTTCAAAACTCGGATCGCGGTTCACAAGCGCGCGATACATAGTTTCGGTCGGTGGAAGGAGTTCGAGTGTTTTCATACGCGTTCGATGGCAAACGTGTAACAACCGTGCGTCACGCTACGAGCATGCACAAATGCAGTCTCCGGATTGTCAAAGAGGTTTTCAATCACGACTTCAGGCGCGGTGCCGTTTGCGACCTTTGCTTCGATGATTCGATGGTCACTGGTGTAAGCACGAAAAACGCGGCCGCTGCGGAACTCAGATGGATATTCGTTCGTCACCTTATAACGCTGGCACGCCTTCGCATGGACAAAAATCGGTCCAGTTTCTGAATATGGATAACCCGGTGGAATCGCAGCATACGGAAACAAGACTACCCGTTCACCGGGTGCCGCCCAATGCAGGCAGTGTCGACAGGGAAAAGCCAGCGGCGAATCCGCAGTCACGAAAACGTGATCTGGTGCGCCGGTCGCAGCCATTCGCCGCGCAGCCTCCGCGACTTCACTTGGAAGAGGAACAATACGAAAATTCAAAGGTTTCATGACCAAAGCTAAACGCACCTCTCCGAGTGTCGCATCGACGAAATTCAGGCAGCGAATTCTGTAGCCGCTTTCCTGCGGAAAGCGCGACGCTACCGTGTTTAACATTTCTGCGGCTCGTCGCCCACAGGGCGACGGCTACAATTACCATCTGTGATAGGCGGGATGGCCTTCTTTCACCGCGACAAAGATTCCTCGACAAATGGCACAGACTTTTCCGCCAGCGCTCAAAGTTCCCTTCACGGTCGCGCGATCATCCGTCAGATCCATAATCCTGGCAGAAAGAAACACCGAATCTTTCGTCGGAGTTGGCCGCAGCAGTTTGATTGAATATTCCGCAGTGACCGTGCACGGCGGGCGATCCTCATTTGCACGTTTCATCAGATGATAAGCTGCGGTCCAGTTGCAGTGGCAATCGAGCAACGTCCCGATGACCCCGCCATTCAAGACTCCATCAAAAGCTTCGTATTTCTTCTCCGGTTTCCATTCGGCGACGACCTCGCCATTCTTCGAGAAACTTCGAATGTGCAACCCGTTCGGATTCGCAGGGCCACAACCCCAGCAAACATTGTTCGGAGCGTATTTTTCCTGAAGTGATTGCGATTTCATTTTTTAGGGCGCTTCTGTGAAACGCCGGGGCCACACGATTCGGCGTCTAACACAGACGCCCTACAGTCACCCGCGGTCTATCTACCTTGGATACGGCCGCAATTCAGGGCCCGTGTAAAGTGAGCGCGGCCGGATTAGCCGGTTGTGATCGTGCTGCTCGGTTACGTGCGCGCACCAGCCGGCGACCCGCGACGCAGCAAAGAGCGGCGTGTTCAGTTCCGGCGGAAACCCGAACATCCAAAACACCGGCGCGGCGTAGAGGTCCACATTGGCGCAAAGATGTTTTTCGCGATCCATCACTTCTTCGAGTTTTTCGCAAATCGGCGCCCAATTTTCCTTGCCCGTGCGTTTCCCGAGCTCGCGCGCGATCTCTCGCATGACCGGCACGCGCGAATCGCCTTTTTTGTAAACGCGATGGCCGAATCCCATGATCTTTTCCCTGGTTTTCAGTTTCTTCATCAGCCAGGCTTCGGCACGATCGGGTGTCCCGATTTCCTCAAGCATTTTCATCGATTCCTCGTTGGCGCCGCCGTGCAATGGCCCTTTGAGCGTCGCGACTGCGGAAGTGACCGCGGCGTAGATTCCGGCCAGCGTGGAAGCCGTCACGCGCGCCGCAAATGTGGACGCATTGAATTCGTGGTCGGCGTACAGATTGAAAATAGTGTCGAGCATTCGGATTTGCCAATCCTGCGGAACTCTGCCGTCCAGCTTGTAAAAGAAATTGCCTGCCTGTGTAAGATCCGGTCTTTCGGGCAACGGCTGCTTGGCGTGTGAGATACGCCATCCGTCCGTAATTAGGGTGGAAACGCACGCGATCAGCCGGATCGACTTGCGAATGTTAGCGTCGTGCGAGTTGTCGCTGAGATCCTTGTCGAACGCGCTCAGCATCGATACACCGGTGCGCAGCATATCCATTGGATGGGTTGCGCTCGGCAGAAGCCGCAGCATTTCCGTTACCGGCCCAGGCAGTGCGCGTTCCGCGGCAATTTGTTGAGTAAATTCGGCCAACTCTTTTCCGTTGGGCAGTTCACCATTCAAGAGCAGGTACGCGACTTCTTCAAAACTCGCCTTCTCAGCCATCTCATGAATGTCGTAGCCCCGATACATCAGCCCGGCGTTGGGATCGACCCAGCAGATCGAAGTTTCGCCGGCAATTACTCCGGCGAGCCCCGGGCTGTATTCTGGTTTGTTTTCGGTAGCCATTAGTTTCTCTTTACTTGCGAATCGCAATCCTTCAACTGACCGGACTTACTAACGTTCGACGTTCGCCTTCCAACTTTCCGCTGCTGGATCGTACTCGAGCAATTCGTAAAGTTCCTCACGCGTTTGCATCTTGTCGGCCCAATCCGATTGCGTGCCGCGTTTCTTGAGATCGCGGAGGAATTCACCGCTCGCTTTCATCGAAACGCGAAATGCGCTTTGCGGGAAAATCACCATCCGGTATCCAAAATCAGCGAGCTCTCGAAACGAAAGCAAAGGGCTCTTACCAAATTCAGTCATGTTCGCCAGCAATGGCGCTTTCACTTGGTTCGCGAAATCGCGAAACTCCTCCGCGCTTTGCAGGGCCTCGGGAAAAATCGCGTCGGCGCCAGCGTCCAGATATTTGTGCGCGCGTTTGACCACGCTGCTGAAATCTTCCACCGCGCGGGAGTCCGTCCGCGCGATGATCATGAAATTTGGATCACGGCGCGCTGCGACCGCCGCTTTGATTTTGCCGACCATCTCCTCAAGATCGACAATCGATTTCCCGGCGACATGTCCGCAGCGCTTGGGGAATTCCTGGTCTTCAATGTGACAACCGGCCAGACCGGCGTTCTCTAATTCCTGAATTGTCCGCGCAACGTTTTCTGCACCGCCAAAGCCGGTATCCGCATCGACAATTGCCGGAATTGTCACTGCGTTTGCAACGTAACCAGCAAGTCTGACAACCTCAGTCATCGTGAGCAGCCCGATGTCCGGCATACCAGCCGTCGCGTTCGCCATTCCCGCGCCGCTGATGTACACGG
>QHRD01000097.1 GCA_003220005.1 Verrucomicrobiota bacterium
GCCGGCGGATTTTCGGATTTCAGAGACGCCGATTTTTCTGACGCGCGAGTTCACGGATGAAGTCACGCGCGCAGCGAATCAGATTATCGCTGCTACGCGCACGCCGGAATTCGCGAGGCATGCCGCATCGGCAGTTCCTACAGGACTTGAAGTACCAAATGAATCGGCGCATCCGAATTTTCACGTGGTCGATTTCGCAATCTGCGCCGAGGGTAAGCAACTTGTTCCTCGGTTGATTGAGCTGCAAGCGTTTCCCAGCTTGTTCGGATTTCAATTGTTATTGCTCAGCTGCATGCGGAAGGCCTATCCCGCGATTCCGCGCAACTGGACCTCCTCATTCGGCGGAATCAAAGACGAGGCGTACCTGGCTTTTTTGCAGCGGACAATTCTTGCCGGATCCGATGCGGAGAATGTGGTGTTGCTCGACATCGAGCCGGAGAAACAAAAAACGCGTGTCGATTTCGCGGCGACGGAAAAATTGCTCGGCATCCGACCCGTTTGTGTGACGAAAATCAAGAAGCGCGGCCGCCAATTATTCTATGACCGCGATGGGCGCGAAGTGCGGATCGAGAGGATTTACAATCGAGTCATTTTCGATGAGTTGAGTCAGCGGCCTGATCTAAAGCTAGCGTTTCGGTTTCAGGATGATCTCGACGTCACCTGGGTCGGTCACCCGAACTGGTATTTCCGGATCAGCAAGCATTCGCTGCCGTTTCTAAAAACTGAGCACACGTCGCCGGCTCTCTTCGCCGATGAATTTCCCGCCTTCGCCAACCGGCTTTCGCGTAAAGCTACGGCGGGTCGAGAGGCTACGGCGGGCAGGCCCGCCGAGGAGAAGATCGACAAATATATCTTGAAGCCGCTGTACTCATTTGCCGGGCACGGCGTTGACATGGAACCGACTCGCGAAAAAATTGCCGCGCTGGAAAATCCGCACGAATGGATTTTGCAAAAGAAAATCGAATACGCGCCCTTCGTGCCAACGGTGGATGGTCAAAAATCAAAAGCCGAGATCCGCATGATGTTAGTCTGGCCTGACCAAGATCCCAATCCGACGCTAGTGAACAACCTCGTCCGGATGAGTCAGGGCAAAATGATGGGCGTCGATTTCAACATCGACAAAACCTGGGTGGGCGCCAGCATCGCACTGCACGAAGACTGAACCGGACGCTGTAGCCACGATCCTGTGGGCCGTCTTTGCTTCCGTCAAACAAGCTCGAAATGAACCGGCCACAGGCCGGTGGCTACAACATTTTGGTGGCGCGCGCGATCAATCCGGCTCAGTGGAAACGGTCGCTTCGCCGGCGCGTTGCTCTAGCGCCTGCTCGACCGCGCGCCAGGGGAGCATGGCGCACTTGACTCGCTGCGGAAATTTTCGGACTCCCTGCATCACGCGAAGATCGCCCAATGTCTTTGGCGCTTCGCTTATTTCCTCCGTCACGAGGTCGTGAAATGCGCGGAGCATTTCTATTACTTCCGCGCGACTTTTCCCTTTCAACTTCATCGTCATCAATGACGCCGACGCCTGGCTGATTGCGCAGCCGCGCCCGGTGAACTTGATGTCCTCCAAGCCTCCGCCCGGATCGAATTTCACAGCGAGATGGATCTCGTCGCCGCACGCCGGGTTATCCCCGCGCACCCGCACGGCCGCATCAGGGAGTTCGCCAAAATTTCGCGGCCGTCGCGAATGATCCAAGATCACTTCCTGATAAAGCTCTTCGATTTCCATTGAAACCACCTCGCTAGCGATTCGGTTTTCGCGCATCGCCTGCCCTGTTTGTCATGTTGAGCGAAGCGAAACATCTCTGGCTGGCCTTTAGTGCGCTGGTCGATCACACAATCAGAGATTCTTCGCTACGCTCAGAATGACAAGAAGCCAAGCGCATCATGAAAAGAAACGCAGTGCGCGGTGGAGGATTTCAATCATTCGATCGATCTCCTCCATTGTGTTGTAAAAATAAAAGCTGGCGCGAGTTGTTCCCGACACACCGAATCGGCGCATCAGCGGCTGGTTGCAATGATGTCCGCCGCGCATGGCCAACCCGTACTGATCCGCGAACGTGGTTAGATCGTGCGGATGCGCGGCGTCCATGACAAACCCAACCAGCGCGCCGCGCTCTTCGTTTGGACCAAAGACGCGGGTTCCCGGCAATTCCGTGAGGCGCTCGGCTGCGTAACGCGCAAGCTGCGAGTCGTGTTCGAAAATCGCCGGCCGCCCGATTCCCTCGATGTAATCAATCGCTGCTGCAAGCCCAATAGCGCCTGCGATGTTTGGCGTTCCTGCTTCGAAGCGGTGAGGCGCTTTCTTGAACGTGCTCTTTTCCAGAGCGACGCTCACGATCATTTCACCGCCGCCGTGCCACGGCGACATCGAATCGAGAATCGCCGCGCGCCCGTAAAGCGCGCCGATCCCAGTCGGTCCACACATCTTGTGTCCGGAGAACGCAAGGAAATCGCAGCCCAATTCGCGCACATCGATAGGCATGTGTCCCGCGCTCTGCGCGGAGTCCACGAGCGTGAGCGCGCCCACCGCATGCGCCTTCTCGCAAAGTTCCGCGACGGGATTGATCGTGCCGAGAGAATTTGAGATGTGCGTAAGAGCAAACAGCTTCACGTCGGGCGTGAGTAACGAAGGAAGTTCATCGAGCTCGAGAGTTCCATCATCGCGAACTGGGACAAAGCGGAGACGCGCTCCGGTTCGTTCAGCTAACAATTGCCATGGAACAAGATTGCTGTGATGCTCCATGACCGTCAGGAGAATTACGTCTCCTTCGCGAATAAATTTTCCACCCCACGCCTGGGCCACCAGATTAATGCTCTCGGTGGTCCCGCGCGTGAAGATGATTTCGTTCGCGTTGGCAGCGCCGATGTAATCAGCCACGCGCTGCCGCGCTTTTTCGTAGGCTTCCGTCGCGCGCGAGCTCAGCGTGTGCAATCCGCGATGGACATTCGCGTTGTCGTGCTCGTAAAAATTCCGGAGCGCCTCGATCACCACGCGCGGCTTTTGCGAAGTTGCAGCGCTATCGAAATAGATCAGAGGATGCCCATGCGCCCGTTCGCGCAGGATCGGGAAATCCTCGCGAATAGCGGCCCAATCAACGGTCTCGGTGGCAAGCTTGTGCACACCACAATCTGCTACCAGGCACCACTACGCGCCACCTCTATTCCAGGCGTTAAGGTGGAACGCGTTGTCCTCAACGCGTTGACAATGGTGGTGCGGCTTCTGCCGCTGATATCTGCGCCTTTGGCGATTTCGATGGCATCGCCTTCGGAGAAGTCGATCCACCTTGCAGCGGTTTGCCAGCTATTTCAGTTCTTCGTTCACTTCGGCGAAGGCGTTGACGGCGAACTCCAAGTCTTCGCGCGAATGCGCCGCGCTCACTTTGCGTTCTAACGCGCGGTGCCGTGCGGCACGCCGCGATGCGCCAGTCCGGAACATGGATTTCCAGTCTTTCAGCGATCTATTGCTTCGCGACTTGCTTTTCCCGCCTTCACGCACCCACGGGTGATCCGATAGCGGGCCTAGCTCAGGCGCTCCGACTCACCTTCTGATCTTAGGGCGCCGTCTGCACACTTTTGACGTTGGAATTGGCGCTTGTAGCACACCCATTGTAGGCTCGCACTCGGTAGTAGTAAGTCGTATGCGCACTTAACCCGGTCACGGGGAAGCTGGTCGTGATTCCGACGCTCAAATTCTGATAACCGGGTACGTAGGTGGTGAAAGTGTTGCTTGTGGATACGTCCAACCGATAATCGGTCGCACCGCTTACGTTGCTCCAGTGCGCGGTAAAGCTGCTGGCAGTCACATTGGTTGCGTTTTGTGCGTTCGGAGCCGCAGGCGTGCAGGGCATCGTCTGTACACTTTGGACGTTGGAATTGCGGCTTGTAGCACACCCATTGTAGGCTCGCACCCGATAATAGTAATGCGTGTTCGCACTTAACCCGGTCAGGGGGAAGCTGGTCGTGATTCCGACGTCCAAATTCTGATAACCGGGTACGTAAGTGGTGAAAGTGTTGCTTGTGGATACGTCCAACCGATAATCGATCGCACCGCTTGCGGTGCTCCAGTGCGCGGTAAAGCTGCTGAAAGTCACATCAGTTTCGGGTTGTGCATTCGGAGTCGGGGGCGTGCACGGCGTCGTCTGTGCGTCGATGATGTTGGAGTTGGCGCTTGTAGCACATCCACTGTAGGCTCGCACTCGGTAATAGTAATGCGTGTTAGCACTTAACCCGATCACGTCGTAGTTGGTCGTATTGCCGACGTCCAAATCCTGATAACCGGGTAGGTAAGTGGTGAAAGAGTTGCTTGTGGATACGTCCAACCGGTAACCGGTCGCACCGCTTACGCTCTTCCAGTTCGCGGTAAAGCTGCTGAAAGTCACATCCGTTTCGTTCAGTGCCTTCGGAGCCGCAACCGTGCAGGGTGTCGGAGTAGGCGTTGATGTCGATGTAACTGTCGCCGTGGGTGTGGCCGTCGCCGTAGCCGTGGCCGTTGCAGTTGCGGTCGGCGTTGGCGTGTCAGTAGCCGTGGCCGTTGCAGTAGCTGTCGGAGTTGGCGTATCAGTAGCCGTGGCCGTTGCAGTAGCTGTCGGAGTTGGCGTGTCAGTAGCCGTGGCCGTAGCTGTAGCCGTGGGCGTAGGCGAGACCTCGGGGCAGGCGTAAGTGACTTTCAAGCCGTTCGTGAGCGCGGCAGCGCCACAAGAGAAGGTCGTGACCGGGCCTGCGCCACTCGCTTGGATCCCGCTTGTTGCGCCAGCGCCATTGTCACCAGTAACTCCATAAATGATGTGAAAGAAACTTGGGATGTTCTCATAGAAGACGACTTCAAAGTTAGCTGGGTTAGCGGGGCCATTAGCGTGCACCGCGCGCCATTCAATGTTAAACTGCCGGTTAGGCGCGGTGCCGGTAACTGAGGTGAAAATGCCGCAGGTTCCATCGGGATAGGCGGCGCAGCCGGCCCAAGGATTGCTCGTGAACAGGCTATCCTGAAACGCAAAAATGGCCCTGCCGAAATACGGATCCGGCAAGGCCAAACAGCCACTGGTCGGGTCCGATATGCCTGTGAGGTCCAAAGCGCCATTGGCGGTGACGTTCACACTGGTAAAGGTGTACCCGTAAAGGGTGACCGGGAATGGGAACGCAATAGTGGTAGCGCAATCATCGCAATGGTTGCCTGTGTCGGTGTTCCCAGGAACGATGCTGCCGGTGCCAGTCGTCGTGACATAGTTTTCGCACGGACCGGGCGATGCCGTCGGCGTTGGGGTCGGCGTGGGCGACGAGCATCCGGAGGCATAGACGAAGTTAAGTTGCAAGCCGTCAAACAGCCCGCCCGTGCTGCACTCAAACTGTGTAAATTGCGAGCCGATGTCGCGCTGCGCACCTACGGTAGCAAGGCTGCCGGTGTTGCCAGTCAGGGCGCCATATATGATTTCGAAGTTGGGCGTGTCCTCGTGCAAACGCACCTCAAAGTCGAGGAGTGGTGGCCCGTTTACGCCGAACAGGTTTTCCCGGAATTCGATGTTGAAGGTGCGGTTGGGCGCGGTTCCCGATACGGAGGCAAATACCCCCTGCCCGTTCGCGGTATCGTCATCGTGCAGGTCCTGCCAGTATGGAGCGATCAGGTCGATCACGGTTGCAGTGGGCGGGCAAGCGTTACCAAAATCCGACTCGTTAGCACCCGTAAATTGCAGGTTGCCGTTTGATGAGATACCAACCGAAAAGAAGGTCTGGTCGTAAAAGGTGACTGGGAAGGGCAAAGCGATGATCGTGATGCAGTCGTCGCAGTGGTTGCCGGCGTCGTTAGTGCCGGGTACAATGGTGCCGGTTCCGGTAGTAATCGTATAATCGTTCGGCAGGCATCCCCCGGACGGGCGGCTTCCGTGCCCATTCACGCCGAAGGCGGTGTTATTCTGTGGAGCTGGAAACTTGCGGGGTTTGTTAGGTGCGTTGATCGCCGAGGAGAGCGCGACAATCACGCACGAAAAAAGGAGCATGGCAGCGGCACTGCGAAGAATGTAACCACTAATTTGGCTTTTCGTTTTCATAAGTACATTTCATTTTCGCGAACGAGCCCTCGTCGCGGTTGACCCTGCTGAAGAGGGTCAGGAGCTCCTGGGGGGAGATGCCTAACGAACTTTGCCAGCGGTGCCATCTTGCACCCGTACCCGACGCCGTCAATACGTAAGTTTGCGTAGTTATTTTTTGAAGAAACAGAAAGGTATTAAACCACCGGCTTCCGGATTTGCTGGCGATGCCGTGGGACACCAATTTTGGCTGGCGCTACAGCTGTCATTCCGAGCGAAGTCGAGAAAGCCCGGGTTGAAACGAATGGGTAACGCTGCGGGATCCTTCGACTGCGCCTGCGCAGCGCTTAAGATGACGAATCGCGGAGCTCTTCGTTTACTTCCGCAAAGGCGTTGATGGCGAATTCCAAATCTTTGCGTGAATGCGCGGCAGAGACTTGCGTGCGGACGCGCGCCGTGCCGTGCGGGACGACGGGATAGAAGAAGCCGATGACGTAAACGCCTTTCTCCAACATTCGCGCGGCGAACCTTTGCGACTTGGCGGCATCGCCAATCATAATCGGGACAATCGGATGCACTCCAGGCTTAATGGTTAGGCCGCGCTCGGTCACGGCTTCGCGAAAATATTTTGTGTTTTCTTCGAGTTTATCGCGTAGCTCCGTCGATGCGCTAAGAAGTTCGAGTGCCTTTAAGGACGCCGCGACAACTGGCGGCGCGATGGTGTTGGAAAACAGATATGGCCGCGAGCGTTGTCGCAAAAGATCGACAATCTCCTTGCGACCACTGGTGAAACCGCCGCTCGCGCCGCCAAGCGCTTTGCCGAGCGTGCCGGTGATGATGTCGATCCTGCCCATCACCCCGCGGTATTCGTGCGTGCCGCGCCCGGTTCTACCAAGGAAGCCGGTGGCATGCGCGTCGTCAATCATCGTGAGCGCGTTGTATTTTTCCGCGAGATCGCAAATCCCTTCCAGATTCGCGATTGTTCCGTCCATCGAAAAACAGCCGTCCGTCGCGATCAATCGGAACCGCGCATCTTTCGCGGCGCGAAGTTGTGCCTCGAGATCGGTCATGTCGTTGTGCTTGTAGCGAAAGCGTTGCGCTTTGCAGAGCCGGATGCCGTCGATGATGCTGGCATGATTTAGTTCGTCACTGATCACTGCGTCTTTGTCGGTGAGCAGTGTTTCGAATAATCCGCCGTTTGCGTCGAAGCAGGACGGATAAAGAATTGTCTCTTCTGTCCCAAGAAATTTCGTGAGCGCCACTTCGAGCTCCTTGTGAATGTCCTGCGTGCCGCAAATAAAACGCACACTCGCCATTCCAAAGCCGCGCGTCGCGAGCGCCTCCCTGGCA
>QHRD01000098.1 GCA_003220005.1 Verrucomicrobiota bacterium
TCACATTGAATGATCACTCCGCCGCTCGCTGAATTCTTGCAACTCGCAAAGCAGGGCAATGTCATCCCTGTTTTCGCTGAGTTCCTTGGCGATTGCGAGACTCCAATATCGGCATTCCAAAAATTTAATCGTTGCCCTTACAGCTTCCTTTTTGAATCGACGGAAAAAAATGACGTTTCCGGTCGATTCTCATTCGTCGGATTCGACCCACGATTGGTTATTGAAAGCTACGGGAGCGAAATCCGTATCGTGCGAAACGGCATCGAGGAGCGGTTCTGCACCACTAGCGATCCTCTCGATGAAGTCCGCAAATTGATGGCGCGATACCGATTCGTTGCGCGCACGGAGCTGCCAAGGTTCGCTGGTGGCGCCGTCGGGTTTCTCGGCTACGAAGCGATCCGATTTTTCGAACCGAAAGTTCTGCCAGCACGTGAAGACGACCTCCAGTTGCCCGAAATGCTTTTCATGCTGACCGGTAACGTTCTGATTTTCGATCACCGGTTGCGCAGTTTGAAAATCGTCGTCAACACATTTCTCGATGGCGGTTCGCCAGAAAAAGCCTATGCGCGCGCTGTCGAATCCGTGGAGTCGATTATGCAACAACTGGCGGAGCAGGTTGATCTACCGCTGGTTCCGATTGCGGTGAACGAAAAACAGGCGCCGCCGCGCAGCAATTTTTATCGTGAAGAATTTGAGCGCGCGGTGGACCAAGCGAAGGAGTACATCCGTGCGGGCGATGTCTTTCAGGTGGTCTTATCGCAACGATTCGAATCGCCGTTCGGGGGAGAGCCGCTCGATTTTTATCGCTGCCTTCGTTTCATCAATCCTTCGCCGTACATGTTTTGCCTCAAGTTCGGCAACGATTTCGCGCTCGTTGGCAGCTCCCCCGAAATGCACGTCCGCCTCGTCGGCAATACCGTGGAGATCCGGCCGATTGCAGGGACACGGCCTCGCGGCGGGACGCCGGCGCAAGATGAAGCCAACGCTGCTGAGCTGCTCGCCGATCCAAAGGAACGCGCCGAACACATCATGCTTGTCGATCTTGCGCGAAATGATGTCGGCCGGGTTGCCGAGTTCGGCACTGTGCGTGTGACGGAATTCATGGAGATCGAGCGTTACAGCCACGTGATGCACATCGTTTCCAATGTAACCGGCCATTTACGCAGCGGCTGTAGCGCCTTCGATGTCGTCCGAGCGACGTTTCCTGCGGGAACCGTTTCCGGCGCGCCAAAAATCCGGGCAATGCAAATCATCAGCGAACTCGAGAACACCCGGCGCGGCTGTTACGCGGGCGCGATCGGCTATTTCGGATTCGATGGCAACATCGATTCCTGCATCGCACTGCGATGCGCGGTGTTGAAAGACGCGCAGGCCTATTTCCAAGCTGGCGCAGGTATTGTGGCAGATTCGGCACCGCAACGGGAATACGAAGAAACGGTCAGCAAAGCGCGTGCAATGATGAAGGCGCTGGCAATGGCGAACCAGATGAGATCGGTATGAATCCGCGTGGCATCAAAAGCGAATCCGGTAATCTCGAGCTTCGCCAAATGACGATGCGTCTCATGCGTGGAGAAAATCTTTCGCGCAACGAAGCCGCGAATTTCCTCAGCGCGCTGCTTGATCCAGCGGCGACGGATGCGCAGATAGCGGGTGCGTTGGCTGTGCTGGCTGCCAAGGGTGAAACGGTCGAAGAACTTGCGGGAATGGCCGAGGCGATGCGCAATCGCGCTATCCCAGTGCGTTCGCGTCATGAACGTTTCATTGATACTGCAGGAACCGGGTCGAGTAATGCGAAAACTTTCAATGTCTCCACAGCGGCTGCTTTGGTGATCGCGGGCGCAGGCGTGCCCGTGGCAAAACATGGCTCCCGCGCAGTGACCTCGGATTCTGGAAGCGCCGACGTGCTCGAAGCGCTCGGGGTCAATACAGCTTGCTCATCCGAAACAGTGGAACGCTGTCTCAATGAGCACGGAATCTGTTTCATGTTCGCGCCGCTCTTTCACGCAGCAACCGCTCGTGTCGCGCATATTCGGTGTGAGCTCGGCATGCGCACCACATTCAATTTGCTGGGACCGCTTACGAATCCCGCCAGTGCGCCGTTTCAGCTTCTGGGCGTGTGGCATTCTTCTCTCCTTGAGCGAGTCGCGTCAGCGCTGTCTCTGCTCGGCGTGGAGAAAGCATGGGTGGTACATGGCGCCGACGGCCTTGATGAAATAACAATTACCGACAGAACTTTCGTCGCAGCCTGTTCAAAGGGTCACGGCGTGGAAACGTTCACCATTTCACCCGAGGATTTTGGATTGAAACAGCAAAGCCTCGATGGATTTGGCGCCAGTAATGCGCGCGCAAATACAGGAGTGATCCGCGCAATTCTGGAAGGTAAGAAGACCAAAGCGATGGCTGCCGCGCGCGATCTTGTCATCGTAAATGCCGCCGCCGCTCTTCGCGTAACAGGGTTGGCGCCCGATCTTCGCGAAGCAGCTGCCTTTGCACGCGAAAGCATCGACAGCGGACGCGCGGCGTCGAAGCTGGACGCGCTTATTCGCGAAACAAACCGGGACCGATGAGCAGAAATTTTTTCTCTGAAATCCTCGCGCAAAAACGCGAAGCAGTAGCGCGGATGAAAGCCAGGACTTCCTCTGATCGCCTTCGCGAAAGCGCGCTCGAGATTCGAAAGACAGCCGTGCGATATCGTTTGTCGCGAGCATTGAAGTCCGAATCTCCGCGCCTGAAAATTATTGCCGAGTTTAAACGCAGATCGCCGTCGGCTGGAATTATTCGTGACGATCTTTCACCTGAAGAAGTTGCCCTTCGTTACGAACGAGGCGGCGCTTGCGCGATTTCCGTCCTCACCGACGAAATACATTTCGGCGGTTCGATTGCCGATCTTCGCGCCGTCAGGTCCAGCACGAATCTGCCGGTTCTTTGCAAAGATTTTATCATCGATCCGATCCAGATTTACGAAGCAGCCATTGCCGGGGCTGACGCCGTCCTGCTAATCGTCGCTGGGCTGGACGACGGCTCGTTAGGCGAGCTACGTCAAATTGCGGAAGACCAGCTTGGGGTGGCCGCACTAGTTGAAGTGCATACATCCTTGGAGTTGCGCCGCGCGCTGAATGCTGGCGCCAGGATCATCGGGGTGAATAACCGCAATCTTCAGACGTTTCAGGTTTCATTGGAAACAAGCGAGCGTCTTATTGCCGAAGCTCCGCAAGACAGAATCATGGTTAGTGAGAGTGGATTGCAGAGTGCGAAATCGTTGCAACGTCTTCGCGAACGTGGGTTCCATGCTTTCCTTATCGGCGAAACCCTGATGCGCGCCAGCGACCCGGAAAAAGCGCTTCGAGATTTGATCAGCCGGAGAGATGTCCTAGCCAAATGAACGATGACGCGGAAAACCGGAAGCCGGAATGATGAAATTGCAGGGCGTTCTCACGTCGCTTTCTCATTCGCGTTTTAGTTACGCGCCGATCGCGCGCAGATAACGTTCAGCGGATCGCACGACTG
>QHRD01000099.1 GCA_003220005.1 Verrucomicrobiota bacterium
TTGGTCCAAAGGTTGCGCTTTGGGTGAACGAAACAAAGAGATAATCGACAAAACGCGCCCGCCAGCGCGCACACGCAAATTGGGAACGCTCATCGCGCTGGATTTGCATCTGCGGAAAAAGGAAACTTGTGCTGCCGAATTTGTTTTCCTGGTGGCGCTGGGTTGGTCCGCCGCCGTCCAGTCGCCAATACCAGAGAGCGAACACGATGACATTGGTTAGCCAAAGCAGGCCGCCTGAACGCAGGAGCTGCAAGGGGGATTCCTTGTGTGAAGGCAGTGCGCGCACCAGCAAGATTACCGATCCGATCAATGCCAGAGTTGTAATTCCATTGATGAGAACTCCCAGCGTGCGATTGAGTGAAAGTTTTCCAACACGATGGCTGACGACTGTGGGGACGAGTAAAACCACGATCGCGGTGGGCAATAACCACGTGGGGCCGACAACCAGGTTGGACGGCAGCGCGAGATAAATTGCGCCGATCGCAAGAAAGGCCAGCAGCGCTTGCCAGCGCGGTTCCGGTGTATCGACGCGATCCTGCGGCGCGTTCATTGCTTCGGCTTATAGCCGAAATCTATGGCTCATGCGAAGCTTCAGTTTCGAGAGAAACCGGATACTTCAGAAACGAAGAGCGGCCACAGATTTACACGGACGAAACACAGACAGAAATCCGTGTCGATCTGTGGTCATCTGTGGCTCATAGTTTTGTGATTGTGGTGCGCAAAATCCTGATCATTCTTGGAATTCTCGTTCTCGTCGTCGCGCTGTTCGCGGCGTGGATCTTTGGCGGGCGCCAACTCTCAATGCTCATCGATCGGTTCGGAACGATTGAAATGGCTTCCGTGCCGGTTCACTCGGTGGCCTATGAAGGCAGCGGCACGGGTGGCTGGCTCACGGTCAACGATGTCCATCTAAGTCTGAACCATATTATAAATCCAAAGATCGCTCTTAGCATTGGCTCGACGAAAGACAACCAGTTTGCGGTCGCCAGCGGTGGGGAAGTTTTCGCTCTCGGCCCGCTGATGCACACGGGGGAAAATGGCGGCGACTATCTTGCCGTTGTGCCGCAGGCGGGGGACGAAGCGTTTCTTGTGACGCGTCGCAGCGCTCTCAGTTGGCCGACCCCGTTCGAATTCAATTCCATGACTGGCCATTCGCCGTCATGGAAGCGGCATTTGTATTACGACCTGCACTGGAAAAAACCGTCCGGCGCGACACTCGACATACTCTGGCGTTACGAGCAGCCATTCTACGGGCAACAGCTCGTTCCGGACGACGGCTGGGGAAGCGGATTCAGCGTTCAAGAAGGCTCGACAGGTCTCATCCGGGTAGAAATCCAACCTTGATAGGAGTGGAGTGCTTAACGAGTTAAAACCCGGACTAGACAAAAACTTCTACATATCCAATGGGCGTAGAACTAAAGCATCCCGGACACGTTGTTCTTCGTTGTCATGTCGAGCGGAGTCGAGACATCTCTAATTAATTCTAATCCATGCCACGTGATTACAATATCTGGGTCTACATTATTACGAACCGGGGCCATTCGGTTCTTTACATCGGTATAACAAATCGCCTATCACGGCGAACTTGGGAGCATCGAGGAGGAGTTAAAGCTGGATTTGCTTCCAAATATCAGTGCAAGAAACTGATTTATTACGAGCATTATCGCGACGTCCGCGATGCGATCGCTCGAGAATCTCAGCTGAAGAAATGGTCGCGAGCGAAGAAGATTAACCTGATTAGTGGATTGAACCCAAGTTGGGACGATCTTGGCGCTGGTGTGCTACAAGACCGGTAAAATCGAGAGATTTCTCGACTGCGCCTTCGGCTCCGCTCGAAATGACAAAATGCGCGATGGGAATGGAAATGCGTGCTTCCCCACGAGCGCGACTATCAGTGCTTCTCATCTTGATGCCTGAACCTCCCGCGTTCGAGCGCTGATTAGGTCTTGTCCCTTCATCGGTTCGCTGCATCCTTTCTGGTGCGATTGTCGCGCAAACTCCAAAAGCTGTTTTACCGCGACGCTGCGCAGAGCCTCTGGGAGCACATCTGCCGCTGGACTCATCCGGTCGATGCGAAACGCATTCTCGCCACCATTGATCCAGCTGAAATCGCCCGGATCACCGAGCATTACCCGCGCCGTCCTGGCGCGCGCAAGGCCAACGCCTGGCAGGATGCGGCACATTGGATCGAGGTCAATGTCGGCCGCGCGCAGGACCTCTGGCTCGATCGTTCCCCGCCACTGCGCATTCTCGATCTAGGGTCCGGCGCCGGATATTTTCTCTATGTCTGCCAGTTCCTCGGACACAGCGGTCTCGGTCTCGACCTCGACGATGATCCATTCTTCGGGGCGATGACGAAATACTTCAACGTGCCTCGATTTATTTGGCGAATCGATCCTGGTACTCCCTTGCCCGATCTCGGGAAAAAATTCGATCTCGTCACTGGTCATCGCGTCTGTTTCCACTGGATCACACGGGACCAAGGACAGGAGTGGACGCGGGCTAATTGGGAATTTTTCATCCACGATATTCGAACACGGTTTCTCAAACCACGCGGACGCTTGCTCCTCGAAATTAATCCGCGGCCGGACGGTTCTTCATTTTTTACCGAAGAACTGCGAATCTTTTTTGAGTCGCAAGGTGCGCGCATCTTCCGTTCGAAAGCGCTGCTCGCGGCGGACCCTGCGGAACGACCACGATTTAAAAAAGTGACGAGTGATAAGTGACGAGTGACGAGCTTTTAGATACAACGCGGTGA
>QHRD01000100.1 GCA_003220005.1 Verrucomicrobiota bacterium
GCTGGACAACGGCTCGCATTTTTCGACTTAGAAGAATTTCTGCTGTTGGCCCGGCTTCATCGGTTTAGCACTTAGCTCAGCTACCCAACTTGGCGCGGATTTGCTCGAGGCGTTTCTGCAGTTTCGTGAAGTGCGATCCTGACCAGTAAACTTGTGAGCAACCAGTACAACGCCGGAACTCATCGTAATAAATCTTGGTGAGCGGTTCGAGCTGGCCGATTACCTTTTCCTTTTCAGCGGGCTCCAGCAAAGCGTTGCAGCGCAAACAACGGCTGAATGGCGACAAAGTAGAACCGAGCTCGAATCGGCGGAGCACTTCGATGGTTTGTTCGAGTGGATTTTGCGAGCGCAGGTAGTAGCCGTGCTTCACAGCTGCATGCATCAGGAGGCGTCGGTCGCGGGTGTGGAGGGCGCGATTATTCGTGCTGGCGATCTCTACCAATTGTCGATCTTCCGCCGCGGAATCATAAGCAACGTCGATCCCGAGCAAGCGGAGATCGCGAACGAGTTTGCCCAGGTGTCCGTCTGCGACAAACTCAGTAATGGCAGTGGCTTGTAATCGTTTCTCTTTGAAGTGCGAAGATTGTATTCCTGGTGGATACAGCTCGATTTCGGTATCGCCTGTGATTGCGCAGGCGAAATCCACCGCCTTTCCGTTAACCAGAATTACATCGACCTCCGGATGCGGGATCCCGCACGATTCGATCACATCCTTTACCGAGGTCTTTTCGCTTAAGTGGCGCTCAACTCTTCCACCAGGCGTCCTTGATGGGAGAAAAAAATCGAGATCGCCATAGACATGCAGACGAACCGTAAACGGCTTCACGTCAATTCAGGATTCGCGCTTCGGCGTAAGCGTATTCAAAAGTCGTCGCACGCGGTCGCCCTTGTAGTTTGCCTGGCCCGAGCGGTTCGTCTTCGCCGAAATAACAATCGATTTGCCAGCGGCGCAGGCCACCGCCGGTGTCCATAATCTTCCACCGAGTGCTGCCAAAGACCTTTTGCACCTCCGGAGAAGATGTCTCGACAATGGCTCCGTGGCGCAAGCTGCCTTGGGTTGACTTAATTGCAGCAGAATAACGGTCCACCAGAACGCCGCCTCCCCCGGTGGGATGCGACGCGAAGCCGTACGAATCTCCACCGTTGTAACGAATGTAGTGACGTCCGTTTACGGGCGTAACAATCCGCCCGAAACCTTCCTTTTCACCGAGCGAAGAAAATCGCGCGGATACGTTCGCCCATGTAATCCGGCTTTTGTGGCCGGCGTTGCGTCGAAGCCGCGCTCGAAAGTGAAACCAGATTCTTTTGGTGTGTAATAGAGCGTGCACACAACGAAGTATTCGCCGTTATGGCCTTCCGGACGGCGCGCTAGTTTTTCATTTTCGTAGGCAAGCCGCTGCACGACTTCAGGCCACGGAATGTCTGCGCAAATCTGCGACGACCCTGCTGCCAGAATCGCGACCGTAGTGATCAGTCGGCGAAAACCGATTCGACTGGGCCGCCGATTAGAATTTCGATAGGAAGTCGTTTCCATTCGTATTCGTAAGGAGGTTGTTTCCATTGAAATTGCTCAGGATACATCTTGCGGATGTGGTTGATAATTTCCACACCAGTAAGAAACGGCCGGAATTCGTCGCGATCCGTAACATGAATTTGCGCGCCGCCGCAGAGTTCGCCGTCAAATTTGTGAAAGGTTGGCTGGAAATAATTTTCGCGAAAGAACGCGCCAGGCAATTTCAGCTTGTTCAACTCATTGCATAGGCGCTCGGCATCGATGAATGGCGCGCCGAAAATTTCAAACGGTCGCGTTGTGCCGCGACCCTCGGAAATATTTGTGCCCTCGAGCAGACACAGCCCGGAATAAACCGTCGCGGTATGGAGTGTCGCCATATTGGGTGACGGCATGACCCACGGCAGACCGGTTTGGTCAAACCACATCTGTCGCTCCCAATTTTTCATTGCCAAGATCGATAACTCACATTTCGGAAACGCTTCGTCTCGGAATTGCTGTGCCAGTTCGCCGATGGTTCGTCCATGACGAACCGGAATGGAATGCATGCCGACGAACGATTTGTAATTGGCGTTGACCACCGGCCCTTCTGTTGTCACGCCGTTGATCGGGTTCGGTCGATCGAGCACAACAACTGCGGCGCCGATCTTTTCGCACGCGCGCATGCACACATACATCGTCCAGATGAAGGTGTAATAGCGCGCGCCGATGTCCTGAAGATCTACGAGCAAAACATCGAGCCCGTTTAGCATTTCCGTAGTCGGCTCGCGATGTTCGCCGTAGAGACTGTAAACTGGAATGCGCAAGCCTGGATGTTCGTAACTTTTCCATTCCACCATGTTGTCCTGTGTCTGGCCGAGGAATCCATGTTGTGGACCAAAAAACGCGGCGAGTCGAAAGAGGTCGTCGTTGTATCTTTCTAGAATTCGTGATGCATGTTCAAGCCTTGACGACACCGATGCCGGATGCAGCAGTGCGCCGATACGGGCGCCACGAAATTTCTCCGGCCAAAGTTCGTCCAAATGATCGAGTGGCAATTCAACCTGCACAGCGGTGTTTTACTACAAGCCCGAAACTCTCGCGAGCGATTGTAAGGCGGCTGTGTCAGCCACTGGCTCGAGTGGCGTTCGCCGCGGCGAACGCCCTACAATTTCCGCCATCGGAGAACGCCCGCGACGAAGATCGCGATCAGCGTGATTACCGCGCAACATTTTGCAAACCATTCTCCATGTCGGGTGAAGAAAGTTAGCTCTCGTTCGGCGGGAAGCTTGATCTCGCCAGTGAGCACGCCATCAGTAAATGTGCTGCCCGTTTCATCGCGCAATACCTGAGTGACGCGCCCGAACTGATTGACAAAACAGGTGACCCCCGTATTCGCCGCCCGTACCATCGGGCGACGCGTTTCGACACAGCGAAAAATTGCGTTCGTCAAATGCTGCTGCGACCCAGCGGAATGCAAAAACCAGGCATCATTTGTGAGGTTCACCAGCAAGTTTGCGCCTCGCAGTACGAACTGCCGCGTCAAATCGCCAATCGTGTCTTCGAAGCAAATCAGCGGCGCGATCTGCGCATCGCCATTCGTAAGGCGAAACAACGTGTATCGTTTGCCAGCGGTGAAATCGCCCGGCACCCACTCCTTGGCTACCGCGGCGAAAAGCGGAAAAGAACGTCTCAACGGGACGTATTCGCCAAACGGTACCAGATGTACCTTCCAATATGTCTGCATCTCCTGCGTGGCGCCGGAAATCAGAACTGCTGCGTTATAGTCCTTTCCAGTTTCCACATCGAGCGTTCCCAGAAGGAGATCTGTTTTTGAGGACGCAGAAAACTCGGTGGCGAAGTCGTTGCTTTCCGTCGCCGGGTCGCGCACCGGATCGGGCATTGAGCTCTCCGGCCAAATCAGCAAGGCAGGAGGCGGATTGGAATGCAGCGCGATTTCACTCAGTCGCTGAAAACGTTCGAAGATTTGGGCACTGAATTCCGGATCAAATTTTTCGTGTTGTGGCACGTCGGCCTGCACAGCGGCAACACGAAGCGGTCCCATGTATGGGCGGTTTTGGACGCTATATAACCCAAACGCCAGAAGCCCGACGAGGCCAGCCAACGTCAGCGTAAGGTCAAAATGCGGTCGTACCTGGCCCGTTTTCGCTTCCAAATACAAACGCACAGGCGTGGTGACGGCGATGATGTTTGCAAACGCAACCACGAAGGACAAGCCGGTTACACCGGTGAATTCGGCAATTTGAATAAGCGGCCATGTGTTGTGCAACGAAACGCCAAGCCCGTTCCAGCCAAAACCGCCAAACAACCACCCACGGACCCATTCGTGCGCGGTCCACGCGGATGCAGCTAAAAACGCCAACAGGAAATTCCGCCACGAAGCCAGGAAATTGCGTGGCGCGATAAGGCCAACAAACCATCCCCAAAACGCAAAGTAAACGCCGAGGTAAACAGCTAAAAGAAACGATAACCCCCGCAGCCAAAAATTTTGATACAGCACTCCCAGAGAACCCAGCCAACTAAACGTCGCTGTGAAAAACACGACGCCCGCGAGGTAACCGAGCAACAGGTTGCGCAGCCATCGGCGCTTTGAGTTCTCTCCGGAAAACCAGACAGCCGCGATAAGCGGCGTGAGCGCGAACCAGCAAAACCAGCTCTGATCAAATGGCGGAAAACAGAGCACACAGAGCAATCCGCTAAGAATTGCTGCCAGCCACGGCCAGACGGTTGCTATTTTTTTCATTAACTCACGCATGCTCGAGGTTTGAAGCTCCAAGCTCCAACATCCAAGCTCCAGAGAAACTTCAAATTGCAAGCACGATGCTTGGCAGCGGGCATACTCATGGTGTCATGTTGAGCGAAGCGAAACATCTCTAATTGTTGCTCGTGAACTGGGAGAAATACCAGAGATCCTTCGCTTCGCTCAGGATGACAGTTGCGTCTCTGGATATTGGAGCTTGGAATTTGGAGGTTCAGATTATCTTCGGCACAGTCGTGATTCGGCATCCTGTTGCAGCCAATCCCAGAGACTATCGAGTTTTTCTCCGATTTGCTCCTTGATTCGAGTGAGTTCTGCGGGATCGAATTTTCCATTCCCAGGCCGGCGCTGCGCGAAAAGGTAATACTTTATCTTTGGCTCCGTTCCCGATGGCCGCACGGCGACTCGTCCCGCGCCTGGGGGATCTTCGAGTTCAAAAATCAACATCTTTTCTTTGGGGACCAGGTCGTCCTCGACGTCTTCGACCATGTCCGTCTCGAAATTTTTAATTCCGATCACTTTTGATCCCAGCACTTCTAAAAATGGGCTGGCGCTATATGACTCGATCAGGCGCGCAATTTTGTTTGCGCCTTCTGCGCCCTCGAAAACAAGCGAATTGGTTTTCTCCGCAAAATAACCGAATTTCGCGAAGATTTCGTCGAGCAATTGATTGACTGTCTGTCCGAGCGATTTCGCATGGGCGGCCACTTCACAAAACATGATTACGGCGCCGTTGCCGTCCTTATCGCGAACGAAATCGGCACCGCTGTAGCCATAACTTTCTTCACTCCCGAAAACGTAAAATGAAGAGTGAGCGAGACGAAGCCGCCGCGTCTCGTGTTCGGTGAGATGGGCATAATTCTGACGCAGCGGTTCTGGGATTGCGCGCTCGTACTTACCCAGTTTCTCGCCGATGTATTTAAAACCGGTCAGCGTTTCGACACAGCGCAATCCGTAGTAATTGGCGATCGTCTTTTGCAGATCGGTCGTGACAAAAGTTTTGATGATCACCGCGCGTAAAGCGTTTTGCTTATTCAACACGCCCTTGTCGAACAATGTCTTGATCCGATACCAGGCGAGGAGTGAGCCGATTTGATTTCCGCTTAGCAATTTCATTTTGCCATCCTTTGCGCGGACTGCTGCTCCCATGCGATCGCAATCTGGGTCCGTCGCGACGACCAGATCCGCATCTTCCTTTTGCGCAAGATTGATTGCCATGGTTAAAGCCTCCGCGTTTTCCGGGTTCGGCGATTTCACTGTTGAGAATCGACCATCAAAGCGATCCTGCTCCGGCACGACTTGGAAATTGAACCCGAGCCGTGTGAGCATCGGTTTGATGATGACGCTGCCGGTCCCATGCAGCGGCGTGTAAATGATTCGCAGCGATTTCGCTTCCCGAATCATCAACGGATCGAGAATCAATGTTTCGAGTCGCCGCATGTAAGCTTGATCGATGTCCTTCCCGATCGTGCTCACTTTGCCTTGTCGATCTTTTGAAGCCGGCGTGAAGGATTCGCTCGTAATCGCATTGACTTTGGCGATGATCCCGCTGGCGTGCGGCTCGATCACTTGCGCGCCGTCGCTAAAATAAACCTTGTAGCCGTTATCATACGGTGGGTTGTGACTCGCCGTGATCACGATGCCCGCGCTCGCTTTGAGATAACGAACCGTAAAGGAAAGCTCCGGCACCGAGCGCGGGCCGTCGAACACGCATGCGTCGCAACCGTTTTCAGTCGCGACTTTCGCCGCGAGTTCGGCGAATTCTTTCGAGAAAAACCGTGGATCATGCGCGATCACAAGTCTGGGCCTCGCTGAAATTTTCTCGCGTCGGTTCCAATCGTGCAGATAAGCGACCAGTCCTCGCGTTGCGCGATTGATGTTGAAGAAATTCATCGCGTCCGTGCCGACGCACGGAAATTCGGGGCGCTCGTCTTCGCTCGCATTCCCGCGCTCGGCGGTAGTAACGATTTTGCCAATCGTGCGCCCGCGCAGTCCGCCAGTTCCAAACGCAAGGGTCTGGTAGAACCGATCGTTTAGCTCTGACCATTCACCGCTATCAGCGAGCTGCTTGATGGCGTTGAAATAGAGATCCGTGGGTGCTCCCGCCAAAAAGCTCCGAATATTCTTTGCCGTTGATTGCATCAGTTGCCCGCGAGCAACGGCGCATTCGATTTTCGAATCTAGCTCTCCAACTTCGGCTGGCATCGCTGCCAACTGTTCCGTCATGTGCGGTTGTACGGCAAGCCTCGGACAGGCGAAGCGCCTGCCCTACAATTCTTTTTCATTGCAGGGATTATTTGTAGGGCAAGCGCTCCGCTTGCCGTGGCGAGACGGCAACCGAAGCGGTCGCCCTACAATTTCGCGACTGCTCGATACACGAGTACTGCCGCAGCAATATCTTCCACGGCCATGCCGAGCGATTTGAAAATCGTCGTTTCATTTGCGCGCGATGGAACTTTGCCGGCGAGCGCTTCGCCCAGCTCGGCGTAAATTTTCGCGCCAGAGAGAATCACGTCGCCGGATTCTTTCAGCGCCCCTTCGCGCGAATCGACAAACACGACATTGCTCATCGCTTCATCGTCCAATTCGCGCCAGTCGGGCCGACACGCGCCAATTGCATTCAGGTGACAACCAGGCCTTAACCAGGCGCCCTTTAACACCGGCGTTTTCGAATTCGTCACAGTGACGATCACATCTGCGTCGCGCACCGCCTGTTCAACAGACATCGCTGTTGCCCCAATTTCCTTTGCGAATCGCTGCGCGTGCTCTTCCGTAGGACTCCAGACGCGAATCTCTTCGAATCGCCTAACGAGTCGCAGCGCTTCCACGTGACTATGCGCCTGCACGCCGCTGCCCAGGATCGCGAGCACTTTTGCGTCAGGCGGAGCGAGAAGCTTTGTCGCCGCCGCAGAGATCGCCGCGGTTCTCATTTCGGTGATCAAACGGCCGTCCATGATTGTGAGAGGCGTGCCCGTCTCTGGATCGACCAGAAAAATTGTTGCCATGTGCGTCGGAATTCCGCGCTCCGCGTTCGACGGATAGAACGTGACTGCTTTTAAGCCGAGCCCATCTGGCGTAAGCGCTGGCATTAGGCCCAGAAATCCGGTCGCCGCGGCGCCATCGACGCTAATCACCGAGCGCACCGGCTGAGTCACTTTGCCAGCAGAGAAATCGGTCAACGCTTTCTCCATCGCCGGAATCAAGTCCGCCATCCGCAGACGCTTCCGGACTTGTTCCTCGTCGAGAAAAACCGGCTTCATTGCTTCCAACCACGAATGAACACCAATGAACACTAACCAGGAAGATGAAATTCGTGTCTATTCGTGTCCATTAGTGGTTATTGTTTTTCATCCGTGTTATCCGTGGCATCCGTGGTTGAAAAACTGGAGACGCGTTGCGTGATCGTGGGTGGCGGGCCGGCGGGAATGATGGCCGGTTATCTGCTGGCGCGCGCAGGCGTACCTGTCGTGGTGTTGGAAAAACATGCGGATTTCATTCGTGATTTCCGAGGCGACACCATTCATCCGTCCACGCTCGAACTAATGCACGAACTCGGCTTGCTCGACGAATTTCTAAAGCAGCCGCATCAAAAATTGCGCGAGCTGTGCGGCATCATTAACGGCCATGCAGTGCCGATTGCGGATTTTTCGCGGTTGCCCACGCGCTGCAAGTTCATTGCATTGATGCCGCAATGGGATTTTCTGGACTTTCTTTCATCGCATGCAAAACGATTTCCAGATTTCCAACTGCTCATGGAATACGAAGCGGTCGATCTCATCTTCGAGAACGATCGGGTGATCGGCGTTCGCGCTAGGACGCCGCGCGGAGAAGTCGAATTGCGCGCCGACCTTGTCATCGGTTGCGACGGCCGCAGTTCAACCGTGCGCGACCGCGCTGGCTTCCAAGTGCGCGAGTACGGCGCGCCAATTGATGTGCTTTGGATGCGCATTTCAAAACGCGCCGATGATCCCGAGCAGACATTCGGATTTTTCCGGCACGGGAAACTGCTGGTGCTCATCGACCGCGGCGATTATTGGCAATGCGGCTACGTGATCCCCAAAGGCGATTTCACCGAGGTCAAAACGCGAGGGTTGTCTCAGTTTCAACATGACCTTGTGACCATGGCGGATTTCTTGCGCGATCGCGTGAGCGAACTCGACGACTGGGAAAAAATCAAATTGCTCACCGTGCAGATCAATCGCCTGCGCGACTGGTCCCGCGAAGGTTTGCTTTGTATCGGCGATGCCGCGCACGCGATGTCGCCTGCTGGCGGCGTTGGGATCAATCTCGCAATCCAGGATTCAGTCGCGACGGCCAATCTGCTGGCTGAAAAATTGAGGCGCGGGCGTGTTTCAGTGGTTGATCTTCGCAAGGTGCAACAACATCGCGAATGGCCAGCCGTGGTAATCCAATACATGCAGGTGCTTGTCCACAAATACATCGTCACCGGTCGCCAGACGAGAGAAGGTGCGAACTTGCCGTTGCTGCCCCGATTACTGAAGCATTTTCCTATCCTGCGCCAAATTCCAGCTCGCCTGGTCGGAATCGGCCCGCGCCCGGAGCATGTCGAAAGCCCAAATGCCATCTCCTAGTCGGTCGATCGCAATCGACTTCGATAAAATTCGCGAGGCGCATGAGCGGATTCGCGCGCGCATTCATCGCACGCCCGTGTTGACCAGTTCGCGATTGAACGAGGCGAGTCCCGCGACGGCGGGACTGTTTTTTAAGTGCGAAAATTTTCAGAAGATCGGTGCGTTCAAAGCGCGCGGCGCCACGAATGCGGTGTTTGTGCTCGATGAAGCGACAGCGCGACGTGGTGTGGCAACGCATTCATCCGGCAACCACGGAACCGCGCTGGCGCGTGCGGCGAAATTGCGCGGCATTCCTGCGCACATCGTTATGCCGTCGAACTCTGCGAAAGTGAAGATACGCGCGGTCGAGAGTTACGGTGCTCACATTGTGTTTTGCGAACCGACAGAGAATGCGCGTGAAACAACGTGCGCAGAGGTCATCAAAAAAACTGACGCGACGCTGATTCATTCGTTCGAGAATGAAAACGTGATCGCGGGGCAGGGGACAGCAGTGGTGGAATTGCTCGAAGACGTTCCCGATCTCGATCTTGTGATCTGCCCCGTCGGCGGCGGCGGTTTGCTGTCTGGCACGGCGATCGCTGCGAAATCGATGCGGCCAAAAATTAAAGTGATCGCAGTTGAGCCGGAAAATGCGGACGACGCAGCGCAATCGTTTCGCGCCGGGCGACGGATCGTGACTAAGAAGAAATTCACGATCGCTGATGGACTGCGGACGAACGTTGGTGAGCGAACCTTTCCAATCATCCAGCATTACGTGGATGACATCGTAACCGTAAGCGAGGAAGCGATCGTCTCGGCCATGCGCACGATTTGGGAGACCATGAAAATAGTCGTCGAGCCTTCGGCGGCTATTCCGTATGCGGCAATTCAAGAATCAAAGATCGACATTCGCGGGAAACGCATCGGAATCATTCTTACCGGCGGCAACGTCGATCTGGATGCTTTGCCGTGGATGAGCAGGCGGTAGGGACATCGCGCTGCGATGTCCGGGCGGCGCAGCGCGCCGTCCCTACCACGACTTTTTTGCCGTAATTATGGAACCAGCGGTCGCGCCAAAATCGAAACGTGTATTCGAGGGAGGAGTAAATCAGGTATGAAAGGGTTAAGCGTAATCATAACGGGTTTCATTCTGGTGGTTGGGACGGTTGCTTCGCGCGGAGCTAACGTCGACAGAATTTCGGCGGAAACCGGAGTTCCCGTCGCAACGTTGCAGGCAGAAAGAGCCTCGACCGGGCTTGGCTGGGGTGGACTGGAGAACGCCCACTTGCTGGCTAACGCGTCCGGGCAAAGCTTCGACACGATCGTAGACAAATTCCAAAGCCACGAAGGCTGGGGGCAAATTGCGCACGACTACGGGCTGAACCTTGGCAAAGTGGTGAGCAGCGCGCACCGCTCAAGCCAGGCAACGCTGCATGCGCAGAACATGAGAACGGTCCATGGCAAAAGCACAACCGTTCATGGCAAGAGTGCCACGAACATGGGCAGAGGCCACACTTCCAGGATAACTAGCACACGAGGTGTCGGTCACGGCTCGAGCTTTAGATCCGGCTTTGGCGGATCTCATGGAATGCATTCCATGGGTCACATGAGCGGACCTCATGGAATGGGCGGTACGGGCCACGGTGGTCGCGGCCGGTAAAAGAAGCCGGGTTAAATCGTTAAAAGCGTTGAAGCGCTAAAGAGGCTTGGCGAGTGCTGTAGCCACCGGCCTGTGACCGGTCGATCCGTGCGCTTGTCTAAGACGGCCCACAAGGCCCTGGCTACAGGACGCAAATATGCGTTAAATATCTGTCGCAGCCCAGAATTTGCTGAAAGCCCTGGGCCAACTCCTGTCCATGACACTATTTCGAGCAGATTTACCCATGCGCTCGCGTAGCGCGGAATCTGTCACCAGCGCTCGAATCGCGCGCGTGAAGTCTTCCACGTCGTGTGATTTCGTAATCAGACCGGTGGCCTTATTTACCACCAGCTCCTTCGGTCCGCCGGAGTCTGAAACGACAACTGGCAGTCCGCACGCTTGCGCTTCGAGGATGACGTTGCCAAACGTGTCGGTTGTGCTCGGAAATACGAATACGTCTGCCGACGCATATGCTGCCGCAAGTTCCTCGCCTGTGAGATAGCCGGTGAAAAGCGCTTCCGGCAAAGATTTCGCGAACGCTTCGGAGTAGGGGCCATGACCGACGATGAAGAGTTGGACCGGCAATCGCTCGTCGCGCAGCCGGCGATAAGCGGCTGCGAGAAGGTCAAGATCTTTCTCGCGTGAGATGCGCCCCACATAGAGAAGGCGAACTTCGCCATTGCACTCACCGAATTTCTCGAAGAACACCGGTTCGCGTCGCGCAGGATGAAACAGCTCGGTATCGAGCCCGCGCGGAAAAATTTTTAGTTTCGAGGGATCAAGCCCGTGCTTGATCCAGCTTTGCCGATATTCTTCGGAGTTAATAAAGACGGTGTCGAGCTGTCCATAGAACCAGTGCATGTAACGCCACGCCATACTTTCAA
>QHRD01000013.1:0-1677 GCA_003220005.1 Verrucomicrobiota bacterium
GCGCTGGCTTCACGCGCCTTGGCAATGATCTGCTCGGCAGCCCCAATCGCCTCCTGTTGCTTGCGCTCAGATAGATTCGCAGCGCTTTCACGCGCTTCATCGATCATTTTTTGAGCGTCTGCGTTCGCCTTTGCCAGAATTTCCTGATAACGCTTCTCTGCTTCGGCGAGCTCTTTTTTAATTTTCTCCGCATTGAGCTGGCCCTCCTCGATCCGGCGCCGGCGTTCTTCCAGCACGGCGAGAATCGGTTTATAAGCAAAGCGGCGCAGCAAAAGCGCGACGATCACAAAGCTGATCACTTGCGACAGAAACAGCCACGGATCCCAGCCGAAAGTCTCGGCTGTATCGCGCAACATGTCCGTAATACCTCCCGGCTCAGCGGCAATTATCAGATTCATAATTCAAAACTCCGGCACCGTGGCGCTCGACCGCGCTCGGATTCAGCGAGGCAGAAACAACAATGCGTAGAACACAATCGCTTCTGTGAATGCGATAGCGAGGATGCCAAGCACAAGAATCTGCGTAGATGCGCCCGGATTTCGTCCGACTGCAGTCGCCATTCCTAAACCGGTCAAACCGACACCGATTCCGACGCCCATCGCGGCAAGGCCGACGTGAATGTTTCCGTGAATTTCTGCGAGTAGTGGTAGTATCATAGTTTTTCTGTTGGTTGGTTTGGCGTTCTCATTGTAAGAGCGCCTAAATTTTCATCCGTGCGCGTGCTCCGGCCCATGATCGTCCCGCGCGATCAACATCGTGAAAACCGCCGTTAGCAACATGAACACGAGAGCCTGCACAATGCCCACCAGTATCTCCATAAAATAGAATGGAATCGGCAGAAGCCACGAAAGCATCGGTATCATGGTCGACATCACTTCCAGAATACTTTCGCCGGCATAGATGTTTCCAAAGAGTCGAATGCTCAGAGAAATAGGGCGAACCAAGATCGAAATCACTTCCAGCCAGCCAACCATGAAAAACACCACTGCCATAATCAGCTTGAGAATACCCGTTGTCTCACCCTTTACGCCAAAGATGTGGCGCAGAAATCCGCCCACGCCTTGTGCTTGCAACGCCCAGATCAGCCAGAGCACGAAGAAAATCGCGGCCATCGCGCTGGTCATGTTCAAGTCCGCATTGCCGCCGCGCAAAAGCGGCCGATCGACATGAAAAACACCTGTCGCGGGATCACGATGGCCCCAGCCGATTGTGCCCACACCAGGAATCAACCCAAACCAGTTCACGAACAAAATGAAAATGAATATCGTCGCGAAAAACCAAAATGTTTTGCTCATCAGTTGGCGTCCAATGATTCCTTCGAGAAAATCATAAAGGCTCTCCACCAGCCATTCCCAAAAATTCTGAATGCCCCTCGGAATCGGTTTGATGTTGCGGGTTGCTAACTGAGCAAAGACGATAATTCCCGCCGCCACAATCCAGGTCATAAGCATCGAGTTTGTGATGGCAAATTTGCCGAACCGGACCAGCGGCGCTGCTTTCAAGGGAACCCCTTCTTGTTCAAGCTGGGCAGGCGCAGCCTCTGCTGCAATCGTCGTCGTTGCGAGTGCAAACCCGCAAAGCAACATCACCACTGTCAAAAGAAAACAACGATTGCGCATTTTGTAAGCTACAGCCGTAGCCGGCATCGGTGATGCCGGCCTGCCGAGGTCATCCGCC
>QHRD01000013.1:1695-3865 GCA_003220005.1 Verrucomicrobiota bacterium
AAGCGCGTTTTGCGCAGATTGACAAACAAAATTCTCGGACGCGAGCTTATTCCACCGGCAGTCTCTCGGCGAACTGCGGAGCAATCTCGACGATTGGCTTCGATTTCACCGGCTCAGCGGCGCCGTTCATCGCGATCGCTTCTTCGTAGAACGACTCCAACTGATAGATTTGGGCGTCCTGTTCGAATCGTTCTACCACGGTAGAGTGAGCATCTTCTCCCATTCGCTTTAGAAGGGCCGGCGAACTTGTGATTAGCTGCATCGCATTGGCTAACCCGACATGATCCTCCTCCGCCACGAGAAACCCGGTGCGGCCGTGGTCAATCGCTTCCGGAATTCCGCCGTGACGCGTGGCGACCACTGGCAATCCAGTTGCCATCGCTTCCAAGACTGAGTTCGGCACACCTTCCTGGTCTTGATTTGGAGATATTTCGCTCGGATGCAAAAACAGGTGCGAACTGGCATAAAGGTCGAGCAGCTGCGGTTGCGGAAGAAACCCGACGAAATGCACGTCTCTGGGAATGCCCAGCCCGCCGGCGAGCATTTCTAGTTCCGGTTGCAGCGGTCCTTTACCAGCGATGAAAAATTCCGCGCCCGGATTGTCCTTCTTAAAAATCGCAAAAGCGCGCAAGCTCGTGGCAACGCCTTTCTTCGGAATCAACCGGCACGCCTGTACCACTTTCCATTTGCCGTCTCTCGGCAATTGTCTATCCACGAGTGGAAATTCATTCAGCGGAATACCGGTGCGATTGATGCGCAGCTTTTCCGGCGGGCAGCCCAACTGGATCAGTCGATCAGCTAGCGATTGAGACCGCGCAAAGACGAGGGGGACTGCATTAAAAAGGCGGCGCAGTTTTCCCGGATAATCTTTGATCTCCGGTTTGTGCGCGACGTCGGCCCCGTGGAAGGATACGACGCACGGTTTATCCCATTGTTCGATGAAAGGAAGCAGGTGCACGCCAGTATGGCCAAAATAAATGTGCATGAGATCGGCGCCATGGCGCTCCAACAATGAGTCGAGTGTCTGATACTCGCCCCGGTAGACGATCGGGGGCCGCCGTTCCACGAATTTCAGCCAGCCGTGCACCAGCAGATTGGTGCGTCGCTTTGGAATGACTTCAAGATCGTCAAACGGAAACCCTTCCGCGTTCTGAACCTCTTTCGTGACCACAAAGGTATCGACACCGCGCAGTGCTTTTACCTGTCGGTAAATATGCAACATCTCCAGTTTGAGAAAGCTGGAGCAATAGCTCGCCACAACCCGCCTACCCATAGCGATCAGTTTGTCTGGGATTCTAGGCTTGTCCACTTTTTATTGGAAAGGAGATGTTCTAGTCGCGTGTCAGATTTGGCCTGACAATGCTTGCTTTAACACATCTAGTCCCTCCCCCTTTGCGGCTGAGATCGGAACGATGCTGATCTTGGGAAATCTCTGCCGCAGCGCGTCAAGATTCTTGTTTGCATTTGGTAAATCCATCTTGTTGGCGGCGACTAGCCACACGCGGTCAGAAAGCGTCGGATCATAAAGATCAATTTCGCGCCGGAGATTCTGCAAATCTTCCACCGGATTGCGTCCTTCACTTCCAGCAACATCAATCACAAAGACTAAAACCTGGCAGCGAGTGATATGTCGCAAAAATTCGTGGCCGAGACCGAGCCCTCGGTGCGCGCCTTCGATCAGCCCGGGAATATCGGCAATGGTAGCGCGCCGGTACCCTGGGAATTCGATCACGCCAACAATCGGATGCAACGTGGTGAACGGATATGCCGCAACCTTAGGGCGGGCAGCCGAAATTTTCCGCAACAACGTCGATTTGCCGGCATTCGGATAACCAACCAGTCCTGCATCGGCGATCGTTCGCAGTTCGAGCAGGAAGTATCCCTCCTCCCCTTCTTCGCCGTCCGTGTATTGGCGCGGTGCGCGATTGCGTGAACTCTTGAAGTGTACATTGCCCTTCCCTCCTGCTCCACCCCGACAAAGCACGAATTCTTCGCCGTCCCGGGTAAGATCGACGATTGGATCTGAATTCGACGTTGGACGTTGGGCGCTGGACGCCTGCTCGCGATTTATCGGAGTTGGACGCTTTTCCTCCTGTACCGGCCAAACGATTGTGCCTGCGGGGGCGTTCACGATCTTGTCCGCGCCAGCGCGCCCGGTCATTTTCTTCCC